>CAXMQV010000114.1:0-45890 GCA_964195905.1 uncultured Gammaproteobacteria bacterium | reverse complement strand
GGTCTAGCAGCCGACCGCCGACCGCCGACCGCCGACCGCCGACCGCCGACCGCCGACCGCCGACCGCCGACCGCCGACCGCCGACCGTCAACCGTCAACCGTCAACCGTCAACCGTCAACCGTCAACCGTCAACCGTCAACCGTCAACCGTCAACCGTCAACCGTCAACCGTCAACCGTCAACCGTCGACCGCGTTCCTTTCCCCGAAGCCTCGATCCGTGGTTGTTGTCGTGGTCCCTGCGGTCCTGCCCTCGTCGAGCAGAGTTCTCGGAGTGAATTCGCCTCACGAAACCGGTGACTCACCCCTCTTCTTCCTTCCCCTTCAGGGGAAGGTGGCTCCGGCCCGCCAGGGCCGTTGACGGATGGGGGGAGACCCGGATGCCAACAATCCGGATAGGTTGTCGGTTTGATCCCTCCCCCACCCCACCTCCTCCTTCGTCGGAGGCACCCCTCCCTCATGGAGGGGAAGAAGAACCAACAAGCACCTCGCAGAGGACAGCCGTTGATTCAGGCGGGAGGGGGCGGTGTCCCGTGTGGGCGGAGGGGGCGCTCACTCCAGCGATTCGGGCCCCCTCCCGGCTACGTTCTTCTATCCGCCTCCCGGGGGGGAAGGAGAAGGCCCTCTCGATCCGCTCAGGCGGACAGTTCCCGTTCGAGGGGGGCTCGAAATCGGGGAGTCACGATGGTGCCGTCCAGCCAGGTGGTGAGATCTTCGGCTTCGGTTGCAATGCCCCGGGTTGCCTCCGTCCCGACGTCTTCGAGAAGCCGATAGACGATAAGGCCGTCGGGTCTTTGTCCCCATCCGCCCACAATGCGACCACCCACCCACACCGTCGGCCCGACGTTTCCGTTGCGATCGAACAACGGCCCGGCATGCTCGCCGAAGTACCAGGATCGCTCTTTCCATCCCATCGGTGTCGAATCCAAGCCGGGAAGCAACGCCACCGTTGGAGGATTGGGCTCAAGTGTTTCGACATCGTCGGACAGCACGAAGCCTTCGCTCCCATCGTCGAGTTCCACGCTCACGGCCCTGATCTCCTCGATGACTGCCCGCGAATCCCGCGCCGTCCAACCCGCCCACCAGCGGATGTCGACAAGGGTCGCAGGTCCGAAGGTCCTGAGATACCGGGTCAGGAGCTCGCCTCGTCCGGTCGCCGGCTCGATTGGCTCCGGTGGGGCGTCGAACCAGTCCGATGCCAAAGCCCAGGGATACTGGCTCGACCGCCAGGTTCCGGCTGGTCGCGCCCTGACGATCTTCCGATCCATGGCCAGGAGGTTGAGGATTCGAGAGGACACTGGCACTCGGGCGGCCCACTTGCCCGAGCCGAGGGTGATCTCGGTGTTCATGCCAGGCACCGTCGAAGTGAGATCTCTCGTCCGATGCTCCCCGCCATCTTTCAGACGTGACAGGACCGATTGCTCGAGCTCGTCGATCCAGTTCGAAATCCCGCCTGTGGCGAGCTCGGCGGACAACCATTTCTCGAGCCGTTTGCGCTCGCCCTCGGCTACCGCCATGCCGGCTGCCGCATGGAGGATCGGCGAATCCCGGAACGGGACGACGAACAGGGTCCATCGCATGGCGTGGAGGCGCCAGAGTGTCCGATCCTCGTACATTGCGCGGCCGAAGTCGGCGATGGTGAAGCCAGGCACCCGGGCCCAGCAGGCCAGGTAGGGAGAGGCGGGGTCGCTCGAGTGCATTGCGACAACCCCTGCCACGGCTTTTTCGACGGTGGAGGCAGTGCGGCCAAGGTTGTGCCGTTGGACAAGACGGTTTCGCCGGTCTTCGGTTGTGATGCGAGCGGTCATTTCCGCACGCTACCTGTCGGGCCGTTGGGCGCAATCTTCGGGACCTTCGCGGCTCACGCTGGCCACGACTACGCCTGTTCCTGTCGAGCGAGCATGCGTGGAGCTACGAAGTAGCTCCTTAGGCGGGCGAAGCCCGGCCGATTACCGCCCCCGCGTCGGGAGCGCGAGAATTGCCGTGAGATATCCAGGAGAACCCGTGGCCAAATACCCCGCAGACCTCGAATTTGACGTTGTCCTCAAAGACGGCGGCACCGCCCGGCTGCGACCGATCAAACCTTCCGACTCGGAAGGGCTCCAGGGCATGTTCGAACGCCTCAGCGCCGAGGCGGTCTACCAGCGCTTCTTTCGGGCTAAGACCCGGTTGACGCCCGAAGAGCTCGAGTACTTCACCCACGTCGACTACCGGGATCGGATGGCCTTCGTCGTCATGCATGAAGACGACATCATCGGTGTCGGCCGCTATGACCGCACGAAGGGAGAGGACGAGGCCGTGGCCGAGGTCGCGTTCGCGGTGGACGATCAGCACCATGGGCGGGGGATCGGTACCCAACTCCTCCAACACCTCACCTATTACGCCCGAGCTAACGGAATCACCGGCTTCAACGCCTGGGTCCTCCCCGACAACTACCCGATGATGCGCGTGTTCCGCAACTCCGGTTACACGCTCAAGCGGCACGTGAGTGAGGGCGTGTACCTCGTCGAGTTCCCCACCGACGAGACCCCCGAGTCGCTCGAAGCTGAAGGAGAGCACGAGAAGCGCGCCATTGCCACCTCGCTACTCCCGATTTTCTACCCGCGCTCGATCGCCGTCGTGGGGGCCAGCCGCAATCCTGCCTCGATCGGCGGCCGGTTGTTCCACAATCTCCTCAGCGAGTCGTTTGCCGGGGCAATCTTCCCCGTCAATCCCTCGGCGCCCGCCGTCAACGGGGTGCGGGCCTACCCGACCGTGCAAGACATTCCGGACCCGGTTGACCTCGCCTTCATCGTCGTGCCCAAGCAATACGTGATGAGCGCAGTCGACGACTGTGCCAGGAAGGGAGTACGAGGGCTGGTCGTGATCACTGCCGGGTTCTCGGAGGGCGGCCAAGAGGGCGAGGATCTCGAGGCCGAGCTCCTGACCGCGATCCGAAACGCCGACATGCGCATGATCGGGCCAAACTGCATGGGCGTGCTGAACACCGACCCGTCGGTGAACCTGAACGGCACGTTTGCGCCGCTCTACCCCCCGGCCGGCAACGTCGCCATGTCCAGTCAGAGCGGTGCCCTCGGAATCGCCATCCTCGACTATGCCCGTGACCTCAATATCGGGATCTCGACGTTCGTCTCGGTGGGCAACAAGTCGGATGTGTCGGGTAACGACCTGCTCCTCTATTGGGAGGACGACCCCTCGACCGACGTCATCCTCCTGTACCTCGAATCGTTCGGAAATCCGAGGCGATTTTCCCGGCTGGCCCGTCGGATCGGTCGGAAGAAGCCGATTGTGGCCGTGAAATCTGGACGAACCTCGGCCGGGACCCGCGCAGCCTCGAGCCACACCGGGGCGCTCGCCAGCGCCGACACGGCGGTTGAAGCGTTGTTCAGGCAGGCCGGCGTAATCCGGACGCACGACCTCGATGAACTATTCGACATCACCGCACTGCTCGCCAATCAGCCGGTCCCACAGGGCCGCCGCGTCGGCGTGCTCACGAATGCCGGCGGTCCCGGCATTTTGCTCGCCGACGCGCTGGAATCGACCGGGCTGACCCTCCCCATCTTTTCCGAGAACCTGCAGAAGAAACTCAGGAGCCACCTGAGTGACGAAGCAACGGTCCGCAATCCCGTCGACATGGTGGCCTCGGCCGGTCCCGATGAGTACCGGGCCTGCCTTGGTTACCTGTTGGACAGTGACGAGATCGACGCAGTCATCGTGATTCACATCCCGGCGGCCCCGACCGGAACCCCTGAGACGGCGGCGGCCATCCGGGATGCCAGCATCAACAACGCAGGGCAGAAGACGCTGCTCTCGGTGTTCATGCGGTCTGAGGGGCCACCCGATGAGCTGCAGAGCGATGAGTACCGCGTCCCGGCCTACCGGTTCCCCGAATCGGCGGCCCGCGCCCTGGCCCGCGCTGCCACGTACGGCGAGTGGCTGGAACGCCCCGTCGGGTCGATCCCCGAATTCACCGGACTCGACGAGGCAAGAGCCCGCGCCGCCATCGAGGGGTTCCTCGCCGGAGCCGGAGAGGACGGCGGGTGGCTCGAGCCAGACGGTGTCTCTGAGGTGCTCAACGCATTCGGGTTGGCATTGCCGGGTTCGAGTGTGGCGACCAGTGCCGACGAGGCGGTCTCCATCGCGCAGGGCTTCGGCGGCCCGGTGGTGTTGAAGGTGGTCTCCGAGTCCGCCCTTCACAAGTCCGACATCGGAGGTGTGGCGCTGAACCTGGCGACCGAGGAGGAGATCCGGGAAGGGTACGAGCGCGTGACGTCGGTCGTCGAAGACGCCGACGGAGTCCTCGTACAGGAGTTCATTGCCGGTGGCCACGAGGTCATCGTCGGGATGACCGAAGATCCGTCGTTCGGGCCACTCATTCTTTTCGGCCTCGGAGGCATCTTCGTCGAGCTCATCGGCGACGCCAGCTTCCGTATCCATCCGATTACCGACCGGGATGCGTCCGAAATGATCCGCGAAGTCAAGGCGGCCAAGCTGCTTGACGGATATCGGGGTGAGCCGCCCGGTGACATCCCCGCGCTGGAAGAGGCGATCCTGCGAGTCTCAGCGCTCATTGAGGCGCTTCCTGAGATCGTGGAAATGGACTTGAACCCGGTCAAGGTGCTCGAGCCCGGCGCCGGCATCCGAGCCGTCGATGCCCGCATCAAGGTGCGGGCCGTCTCAGCCTCCTACATGCCGGGCCGGGTCGATATCCCCGCCACGGAGTCGACGAGGCCGTAAACAGTCCCCGGTCAATCAGTCCCCGGTCCCGAGTCCCCGGTCCCCCGCAAGAACTGGTCACGCTGGGGTCTGGGGTCTGGGGTCTGGGGTCTGGGTCCGTCGTAACGCGAAGGGTTCCTAGACTTCGGTTCAAAGGAGCTGTGATGCGAGTTGTCGATCTGATGGCAAGTGAGGTGATTAGCGTCCGCCGCGAAACGTCGCTGCGGGATGCCGCTCGCCTCATGGTCGAGAAGGGCATCAGCGGCCTTCCCGTGACTGATGAGGAGGGGACTCTTGTAGGAGTCGTGAGCGAGGGCGACTTTCTCCGCAAAGAGGTGGACAGGGGCGATCTAATGGGCCGGGGGTTGCTCGGCGTTCTTTTCGACAACCGTGATTCACTGGCCGAGGCCGAAACCGTCGGCGAAGTTATGGCGGAGAATGTCTTCACCGTCAGCCCCGAGGCCACGCTCGTTGAGGCGGCCCGCACGATGACGAGCCACGGAGTCAAGCGGCTGCCGGTCGTAACTCGTGAGGGGAAGCTGGTCGGGGTCATCAGTCGCCGTGACGTCGTGGCGGCCTTTACCCGGCCGGATGAGCTGATTGAGGATGAGATCAAGGAGGACATTCTTCGCCGCCTCTTGTTCCTCGACCCCGAGCTGCTCGATATCTCCGTGAAAGCCGGGGTGGTCATGATCTCGGGAGAGCTTCCGACTCGAACCGACACTCGACTGCTCGAGGCGATGGTGCAGCGCACCGACGGCGTCATCCGGGCCGAAATCGATGTGACCTGGAGGCTTGACGACACTCAGGTGGGAAACGAGCCATCCAACCTGCCCTAAGTCTTGTCGACTCCAACGGAGTGCAGATCGCGGTTGAATGGCGTCCCGGTCCATCCGGTGTCACGCTCGCCCTGGCTCATGCCACCGGTTTTTGTCGGGGCGTCTGGGATCCCGTCATTGACGAACTCAGGGTCGCCGGTATCGAGGATTCCGTTGTGCTCTGGGACCACAGAGGCCACGGCGAATCCGAGAAGCCTCCCCTCCCCATCGATTGGTGGGACGCCGCCCGTGATGGCCTAGCGGTCCTGGCCGGTGTTTCAGGGCCGATCGTCGGAATCGGCCACTCATTGGGCGCCGCCTCTCTCCTTATGGCCGAGATACTCGCTCCCGGCACGTTCTCGGCCATTGTCGCGATCGAACCGATTGTCTTTCCGCCGCCCTACCGGCCGATCGACCATCACCCGATGGTCGAGGCGGCCAAACGACGCAGGCGCTCGTTTGCCAGCCCCGGGGCGGCTCTCGCCAATTTCGCTTCCAAGGCGGTTTTCGGTGGCTGGGACGGGCGGGCGCTCGAGGCATACGTCAACTGCGGTCTTCGCCCGGACGGCGACCACTGGGTGCTGGCGTGCCAGCCCGAGTACGAGGCAGCTTTCTTTGCCGCCAGCCCGCTTCACGGTGCCTGGGATCGGCTCGGTGAGGTGGCACCCCCGGTTCACGTCGTGGCCGGTCGTGACTCGGACACCCACCCTGCCGAGTTCGCCGACGCTCAGACCGGGCGACTCGGCAACGGGACGCTCGAGATTGTTGAGGGCTCGGGCCATTTCCTACCGATGGAGCAACCCGGCCGGGTGGCCGCCATCATCGGTCAGGTCATCTCGTCAATCAGTTCGTCATAGAGGGCGACCACTCGCTCCCAGGCGAATCTGCCCCCGGCCTTCTGTGCGGATGATCGGTAGGTCTCGAGTTCGCCCGACACCATCGACCGGAGTCGTTCGGCGAGGGTGCCCGGCTCATAGAGGCAGGCTGCCAGATCCGGTCCCAGCAGCTCGGGGTAGGCGAGGCGATTGGGCACCAGCGGCACCGCTCCCGCGGCCATCGCCTCGGCAATGGCGACACCGAAGAACTCTTGTTGCGCCGTGCTGACGACGATGTCGGCCCGGCCCAGCAGTTCGCCGTACAAGCCGGTGGGAGCGAAACCGGCGTGGAGGACCCGATCGCCAAACGATGCCGCGAGCTGAGCGCCGTAATGGTCGATCCGTGCACCTTCGCCGGCCAGGATCAACCGGAAGGGAACGTCGGCCATAGAGAGGAGGGTCTCAACGAAGGCCTGCGGGTCTTTGTCCCGTTCCCATCGATGATTCCATAGCACCACTGGCGAGCCGCCGTCGGGACTCGGGCGGGTGACGGGTGGATCGATCCCCACCGGCAGGACAAGCGACCTGGTACGGGCTTCGGTGCGGTCCCGCTCCTGGACTCCCAGGGCGGGGAGGGCCGTGAAGAAGTCGTCGAGATGAAATCTGGAGTTGAAAGCGACCCGGTCGGCCGCCTGCACGGACCTCCAATTGACCGCCCCGTGGGCGAGGTCGGGCCGGGACCGGTCGTAGGTGAGCTGGTTCTCGTGGAGGTAGAGCAGGGTCGGGATGTCCTCAAATCCTGCCATGGCCAGGAACTCGGAGGTATCCATCATGCTCGACGTGATGACCAGGTCGGGAGCGGCGCCGGCCATCGCTGCCAACTCTCGCGCCGACTTCTCGAACGTTGCCCGCCACCCGGTCGGGACCCGGCCCAGGACCTCAACGGTGTGGCGCGAGCTGCGTTGAAAGCCTTCTGCCCATGCCCGGTGCGATCCCGTCAGCCACGGTTCGACCAGCAGGACTTTACGCGGAGGAGATGCCACCATCTACGACCAGTTCGGCTCCCGTCATGAACCGCGATGCATCCGAGGCGAGGAACACTGCGGGCCCCTCGAAGTCCTCGGGCGCCCCCCACCGGCGGAGCGGGATCCGGGACATGAAGTATCCGGCCGACCGCTCGTCGGAGATAACCCCCTCGGCCATCTCGGTTTCGACCCAGCCAGGCGACAGGACGTTGACCCGGATCCCGTGGCGCCCGAGCCGACCGGCGAGCGCCCGCCCCAGGCTGAGGACTGCTCCCTTCGAGGCGGTGTAGTGAGGTGAGAGTGGGAGGGCAATCCTGGCCACGACGCTGCCGGTCAGCACGATCGACCCGCCCCCGCCGCGCTCGAGCAGATGATCGGCCACTGCCCGGGTCGTGAGGAAGACCCCGGTGAGATTCACATCGATGACCCGGTGCCATTCATCGAGATCGAGATCGGTTGGGAACTTGGCCGAACCACTCGTGCCCGCATTGGCGAACAGCGAATCGACACGCCCAAAGGAGGCGATGGTCGTTTCCATCGCCTCGAGTACCGACGCCTCGTCGGCCACATCGCACGTGACCGCCAGGGCTTCACCGTCGAGAGCCTCGATCTCGCGTACGGCGGCCTCATTCCGGTCCCCGGCCCGCGACCAGATCGCGACCCTGGCCCCGGCCTTCGCCAGCCCCCTTGCCATCCCCAGTCCAATGCCGCGATTCCCGCCCGTGACCACCGATACATGCCCCGTGAGGTCGAATTGATCCATGGGGGGAGGGTAGCTGGGGGAGTCTCTTGCTCGCGAGGGCAGCGTTCTGGCTTCCGGCGCTCGCTGCGCTCGCTTTCCGGCGTCCGCTGATTGCGTTCTCTCAAGAGACGGGAACGCTGATGCCGGATGCCGGATGCCGGATGCCGGATTGGACTGGTGACTGGTGACCGGTGACTGGTGACCGCTTGATTCTTACCCCTTTCTCAGCAAGCGAGCGCATAATTGCCCCATGAAAGTCCTGGTTGTCGATGACGATGCAGCCGTGCGCAATTCCCTTGACCGGGCGTTGCGTTTGAACGGATACGAGGTCGACCTTGCCGTCGACGGAGTCGACGCTCTCAATCAGGTCAATACCGGCGCACCCGACGCGATGGTTCTGGACGTCCTGATGCCGAACATGGATGGTCTGGAGGTTTGCCGTCGGATGCGTTCGTTTGGCGATCAAACCCCGATCCTCATGCTGACCGCCCAGGACGGCGTGACCGAGCGGGTGGCCGGACTGGACGCCGGCGCCGACGATTATCTTCCAAAACCGTTCGCGCTCGACGAGTTGCTCGCCCGTCTCCGGGCGCTGCTGCGGCGGGCGGCCGGAGAGGTTGAGTCCGGCGACAAGCTCCAATTCGACGATCTCGTCATGGATCTGACCACATTCGAGGTGTATCGCAGCGACCGCCATATTGAGCTGACCCGGACCGAGTTCAACCTGCTCGAGCTCTTCATGCGCAATCCCCGCCAGGTTCTTACCCGGGACATCATCAACGAGCGGGTGTGGGGGTACGACTTCCCGACTAGCTCGAATTCGCTTGAGGTTTACGTTGGGTACCTTCGTCGCAAGCTCGAGGCAGATGGTGAACCACGCCTCATTCAAACGATGCGCGGCTTCGGATACGCATTGAGATCGGCATGAGTTTCCGGACCCGCATCGCTGCCACCGCCGCCGGAGCGGTGGCCATCGCCGTCCTGCTCGTTTCCGTGGCCGCCTATGTGGCTTCGTCCCGCTCGCTGCGTGGCGAGATTGACCGTGACCTCGCCGAGGCGGCCGCCGAACTGGTGGAAGATCCCGGCCAGATCCTCATCGGGATCATTCAACGGATAGAGGGCCAGGTTCTGAGCGACGATAGGTTTGCCGACTTCGGGCGTCGCGGGCCTCGCAGCTTGTTCGGCCCGCTACCGGCCGACAAGTTTGGTGGCGCCAGCGGATTCGTGCAGGTCGTGAATGCGAGCGGCAATCCGATCAGTCTTTCCGGGGACATCGAAGTTCCCGCCGATTACGACTACCTGCCCGTCAATGAAGAGGTAGTGGCGATCGCAGCCGGAAAGGTAACGGGCAGCTATTACGAAACCGTCGAAGTCGATGGCTCGTCCGTGCGGATTCTCTCCCAGCAGTTCATGCCCGGCGTCGCCCTCCAGGTTGCCCGACCGCTCGACGAGGTCGAGGACTCGCTCAATCGGCTCGCGGTGTTCCTCGGCCTCGGGGGAGTGGCGGGCGTGGCGTTGGCAGCCGGCCTCGGCCTGCTCGTCGCCCGGTTTGCGATGCATCCGGTCGAGGAGCTGACAGCCTCGGCCGAACACGTTGCCCAGACGACGGATTTGAGTCATCGCATCGAGGCGGGAGCCCCTGATGAGCTCGGCCGCCTCGGCCAGTCGTTCAACACGATGCTCGAGGCATTGGAGAGCTCCGAGCAAGCCCGCCGCCAGCTGGTGGCCGATGCCTCCCACGAGTTGCGGACGCCGCTCACGAGCCTCCGGACCAATATCGAGGTGCTGGCCGACGCGGACGCCCTCTCTGAGGACGATCGCAAGGGGCTCGTGGGCGATGTTGTCGAACAGCTCGATGAACTCAACCTGCTCATCTCAGACCTCATCGATGCCGCCCGGGAGGATGAGCCGGTCGAGTCGTTGGTGACGATCGACTTCGACGTGATCGTCAAAGATGCCGTCGAGCGAGCACAACGAAATCATCCCGAGATCACGTTCGGGTTGGAAGCCCGGCCTTTCGTGATGCGCGGCGATCCGCGCCGGGTTGGCCGGGCTGTCGGCAATTTGCTCGACAACGCTGCCAAGTGGAGCCCAGCGGACGGAGTAGTCGAGGTGATTCTCATTGGTGGCGTCCTGGGGGTGCGCGATCACGGCCCCGGGATTGCCGGAGAGGATCTCGACAATGTGTTCGACCGCTTCTATCGCTCGACCAAAGCGCGGTCGATGCCCGGGTCGGGTCTCGGCCTCTCGATCGTCAGGCAGGTCGCCACCAGCCACGGGGGCACCGTCGGGGCCGCCAATCACCCGGAGGGTGGCGCCGTGCTCACTCTCACGTTCCCGCCGATTTCGCCGGACTCGTAGATCTCTCTCATGTTCCGTTCAGCTTTTTGCGAGATACTCCAGCCAGATCAGACGAAAGGGTTTGAGAAATGAAACAACTCGCTGCCGCCGTCATCACCCTCACCATGGTCGTGGCCGGGATCGTGGTTGCCACCTCCCTGAGCTCCGCCGCTCAGGAGGAGGACGGAGTCGGAGACACGACGACCACTACGGTGGCCGGCGAGTCGGAGTTCTTGGGCCGATTCGGGCTTCGTTTCGCCGACTCGCTCCCCCCAGACCTCGCCGAGTTGGAATCGTGTCTGATCGAGCAGGGAATCGAGGCCGATGATCTCGACCGCGGGTTCATGTTTGAGTTTCGGGGCGAAGCCATCGAAGGTCTTGCCGAGGCGCTTGAGGCGTGTGGGCTCCCCAGTTTCGGGCAACGGTTCCCGCTCGGTGACCAACTCCCCGAGAGGTTCCACTTTGGCGGTGATCTCCCGGACCTCGCTGAATTCGAGAGCTGTCTGACGGAGCAGGGGATCGAGATCCCCGACGATGTCGATCATCGGTTCATGTTCGAGTTGAGAGGCGAGGACATTGAGGGTCTGGCCGAGGCGCTCGAAGCGTGCGGGCTCCCCGGCTTTACAGGCGGGTTCGATTTCGGCGACATGCTCCCCGACGGTTTCCCCTTTGACGGGGAACTCCCCGACGGGTTCCCCTTCGGCGATGACGGGTTCCACTTCGGCAGCCCGGTGCTCGACCTCGATGAGCTTGCCTCCTGCCTGGCCGATCTTGGCAGTTTCGACAGCGTCGATCAGGTCCGCCGGCAACTCGAAGAGTGCCTCCCCGACCCGACCCTGTTCGGTGAACCGGGTGGCGTCGATCGCCATCACGGACGTGGCGGCCCCGGGTCCCCGTTCGACGGTCATGGGCCCTTCGGATTCGACCTCGACGATGATGCCCCCGAGCTCGAAGGCACGTCTACCTAGCCCCACCGCAACCTGACTCCATCTCTCCCTGTTGGGGGCCGCCACCACGGCCCCCAACGCGGGGTCGGGTCGATTGCCCGGATTTCAGTACACTTTCGAGCCATGCCCAGGCTGATTGATCCTTCTCTCATCGACTCGCTGGCGGCCGATCTGATCGATCGCCATGATCACCTGCAAGTTGCCTCGGTGAGCGCCGATCTCGACCCAATCGCCCTCGTTCGGGCCGGATCCGCCACCTCAGGCTGGGCCGGCTATTTCTCTTCACCGGCCGGAGTCGAGATTGCCGGACTGGGTGTGGCCTGGAGAACGGCTGCTTCAGGCCCAAATCGTCTGATAGACCTCGACCGTGCGATTCGGGCTCGGGAAACCGGTATTCCGCTCGTGGTCGGATTCTCCTTCTCGCCGCATGGTCCCCGGCTGGCCGAATGGAATGGCTTCGCTCCTGCCAGCGCGGTGCTGCCGCTCATTTCCGTGGTCCGTCGAAACGGTGAGAATCGATTGCTCGTGGCGATTCCGCCTGGACGTGCCTCCCGCGACATTCTCGAACTGCTGCTTGGCCTGGTAGCCCCCGATCCGATCCGGGTCTTCGAAGCGACAGACCACGTCGTCGAATCGCGGCCACCGCCTGCCGCCTGGAAAGATGCTGTGTCTGAAGCCGTCGGAGCCATCCGGGCCGGGTCGCTCGAGAAGGCCGTCCTGGCGCGATCGGTGAGCGTCCGCACCGATGTCCCCGCCCGTCCTTTTGACCTTGTGTCGCAGCTGCGGTCCGGGTATCCATACTCCTTCACCTTCGGATGGCAGGAGGGCGACTCGGCGTTCATTGGTGCCAGTCCCGAGTTGCTCATAGCTCGCAGTGGTCTCGAGATCTCAACCAATCCACTGGCCGGGTCGGCGGCGCGCGGCAAGGACGATCTGGAAGACACCCGTCTCGGACATGCCCTGGCCGTCAGCCGAAAGGATCACCGAGAGCATATGCTGGTCGTTGAGGACATTCGCACCCGGCTGGCGCCTCTCACCGATGAATTGGGGGTTCCGGCCGAGCCGGTTCTCCGGAAGTTCCCCACCGTCCAGCATCTCTCCACCGAGATAACCGGGCGGCTCGCCCAGCCCCGGTCGGTAGTCGAACTGGCCGATGTGCTCCACCCGACTCCGGCCGTCGGGGGGACCCCCCGCGATGATTCGCTGCTTTTCCTGGACAAGATCGAAGAGATCGATCGCGGCTGGTATGCGGGGGGCATCGGATGGTGCGATCCCTCCGGCGACGGGGAGATCGCGGTGGCCCTGCGCTGCGGGCTCCTACGAGGAAGCACGGCGTACCTCTACGCCGGGGCCGGGATCGTCGTCGACTCGGATCCCGACGAGGAACTGTTCGAGACCCGCCTCAAGTTCCGTCCGATGCTGGACTTACTCTCCGCCACCTAAGGCGGCCCGCACCTGCTCAACGGCACCCCGGAAAGCGGCCGCGCCGGCGCTTCGCTCGAATTGCATTTCGACGAGACGGGGACCGTGCGGGGGCCGGCCGACGGCGGCGGCAAGCTCGGCCGCGTTGGTTGCCAGCGTGTGGTCGAGGCCGAAAAGCCGGGCGGCGAGGGAGAAATCGAGCCCGTGGGGGGTGCCGAACAGTTCCTCGAATTCGGGAAGCGGAGCTTGCGGCAGCAGGTGGAAGATGCCTCCGCCGTTGTTGTTGACGACCACGATCGTGACGTCCACGTTGTGCCGCCCCGCCCACCCGAGCGCGGTGAGATCGTGAAGTGTCGAGAGGTCTCCGGCCACCAGATAGGTCGGAGTCACGCCGGCCACGGCCGATCCAATACCGGAGGAGAGAAAGCCGTCAATCCCGCTTGCTCCCCGGTTGGCGAGCAGGCGCACGTGTCGCGGAGACCGCCCGAGCAACAGGTCGACCTGGCGGATCGGCATCGAGGACGACACCCACAGGGTGGCGGGATCGGGCAATGATTCGAGGATCGTTCTGATCGCGTCCAACTCGGTGAAATCGTTCGATGGCCCCGACAGCGCATCGGCGGCCATCACGTCTGCTTGCCGCCATGCTTCGTGCCACCCGGCGGGGGCGGGTCTGGTGACCAGCGTGGCGAGCTCGGCGGCGGTGTGTGCGGGGTCGGCGGTGAGGACTGTCTGAGCGGTGCCGCCCGGATCCGGCCAGCCGGTGAGGTCGATCACCCAATAGGCGGCCCGGGGGTTGTCGGCCAGCCAGGTGTTGGTGGCCTTTGAGGTTGGGATCGCTCCGAAACGGATTGCCACTTCTGGACGATGGCGGTCGAGGAACCCGGCCTGAGCGAGGGCGTCGTAGTGAGCGATCACCTGGTCGTGGGCTCCCGTCCGGAGACCGGAGAGCGGGTCGGCCAGGATCGGAAAGCCGCTCGCCCGGGCGAGGTCGACGATGGCGGGAGCGAACGACGGATCGGCGAGCGGCCCGACGATGAGAACACCTCGCTTGGCGCTCATGACGTCGGCGAGTTCTGCCAGGGACGCCCGGTCTGCTTCCACAGGAAGTGCAGCAATCGGGGTCGCTGCTTGTTCGGTTCGGGTCATGGCCGGCCAGTCGGCCGGCGGCATGAGCGGCTCATCGAACGGGAAATTGATATGGACCGGCCCGGCCGGAGCAGTTATCGCCTCGCCCCAGGCCCGGGCTGCCATGGTCCGGGTGCCGGCCCGGTCGGTCACAGCGGCCTGCGGTGCATCCTGAAACCACTTGGCGTTTGAGCCGTACAACTCGAACTGATCGATCGTCTGGTTGGCGCCGGTGCCCCGGAGAGCGAGAGGCCGGTCGGCGGTGAGGGCCAGGAGTGGCACCCGGCCGAATCGAGCTTCGACGACGGCGGGGAGCAGCTCGGCGGCTGCAGTGCCCGACGTCGTGACAACGGCCACCGGCACGCCGGTGGTCTTGGCGATCCCGAGTGCGAAGAACGCCGATGAGCGTTCATCGTGGTGGATCGAGTGTTCGATGTCAGGGTGACGGGCGAATGTGACCGCAAGGGGCGTCGACCGCGAACCAGGGCTGATGCAGACATGACGGAGGCCGAGGGTGGCCAGCTCGTCGGCGAACGCCGCCATCATTTCGTAGGTCTCGGCCATCGGCGCGAGGTTACTGCCGATGTGCAACGAATCCGGGAGCCACCTAGAGTGAGTGTGAGCTATCACGTTGGGCAACGGGAGAATGGGGGCCGCTTTTGACGGTTGTTGGGTTTCTTGGAATGTGGGCGGGTATGGCCGCGCTCACGCTTGTGGCGATCATGCTTCCTACCTGGCGCCCACCTAAGTGGTTGTGCGACGGGACCGGGATACCCATCTTCCCAAAGGACGCCTGGATGACGCCGGCGATTCAGCACCAGCGGTCGGTCCTAGGCGAGCGCCGCACCGAGAGCCACTAACGCTCCCACGATCAGGTGCAGGCGGGCAGTTCCCTTGAGCGCTTTGATCAATGGCGGCCCCTCGGTCGTCGTGTGAATGATTCGTGACACCGGTACGGCCAGGGGGATCGCGACGACCGCCAGGGCCGTCCAGCGCGGCGTCCAACCGGCGGCCGCGAAGACGCCGATGAGAACGAAGGCACCGTAGATAAGGCCGTCGAAGAGCCGGGCGGTGCCGGCCCGGCCAATCATGACTGCCAGCGTCCGCTTTCCTGTCGCCCGGTCGGTATCGATGTCGCGGATGTTGTTGGCCACGAGGATGGCGGTGACGAGAAACCCGACCGGAATGGACAGCAACCAGGCGGCCGCCGGAATGGTGGAGTCGTGTACGTAGCGGCTGCCGACGGTGGCGATCACCCCGAAGAACACGAACACGAACAGCTCGCCGAGCCCCCGGTAACCGTACGGCTTGGGTCCGCCGACATAGCCGAGGGTGGCGAGGATCGAAACCACACCGATGGCGATGATCACAGGCCCTGCGATGACCGCCAGGTAGATGCCACAGGCGGCGGCGATGCCGAACAGGGCCCACACTCCGATCCACATGTGCCGGGCGGTGATCAACCCGGAGGCCACCGCCCTCGTCGGGCCGATGCGCCGCTCGTCGTCGGCCCCCTGTTTGGCGTCTGAGGCATCGTTGGCGAAGTTGGCGGCGACCTGGATGGCGAGGGCGGCGATGAGGGTTACGACGAAGGCGTCCCAGCGGAAATATCGGTCGCCGCTCGGGCACGGGGTCGTGACGCAGAAGATTTCTTCGCTCCCCTTACCCCAGGCGAGGCCACCTCCTACGAGAACGGGGACGACGGCCGCCCAGAGCGTGGCAGGGCGGGCAGCCGATAGCCAGATGCGAATCACGGGAGCCGGGGGAACTTCCCGAAGTCGGGAGGGCGCTTCTCGTTGAAGGCGTCGCGGCCCTCCTGGCCCTCTTCGCTCATGTAGAAGAGCATGGTGGCGTCGCCCGCCAGTTGCTGCTGGCCGGCCGCCCCGTCGGCGGCGGCATTGATGGCTGCCTTGATGAACCGGATGGCGATCGGCGATTTGGAGAGGATCTCCCGTGCCCAGTCGACAGTTTCTGTTTCCAGTTGGGCGAGCGGGACGACCTTGTTCACCATTCCCATTTCGTAGGCCTCGTCGGCGGAGTACTGGCGGCACAAGTACCAGATCTCCCTGGCGCGTTTGTCGCCCACCATGCGGGCGAGGAGGCTCGATCCGTAGCCGGCGTCGAACGAGCCGACCTTGGGACCGGTCTGTCCAAATACCGCGTTGTCGGCGGCGATGGTGAGATCGCACACGAGGTGGAGGATGTGGCCGCCGCCAATGGCGTATCCCGCCACCATCGCGATGAACGGCTTGGGGGTGCGCCGCATCTGGATCTGCAGGTCGAGCACGTTGAGCCGGGGCGTCCCCTTCGGGTCCACGTACCCGGCGTTGCCGCGGATCTTCTGGTCTCCACCCGAGCAGAACGCTTTGTCGCCTGCGCCGGTGAGGATGATGACCCCGATCTCGGGATCGTCGCGGGCATCGTCGAACGCATTCGCAAGCTCGAAAAGCGTCGTCGGCCGGAAGGCGTTGTGAACCTCGGGACGGTTGATCGTGACCTTGGCGATCCCCTCGGCCTTCTCGTAGATTATGTCCTCGTACTCGCCGGCCGGCTGCCAGTTCACTGTCATTGATCCCTCCTGGCGGGGAAGGGTAGTGGGAACGCCTGTGGCGTTCCCGGTCACCGGTCACCGGTCGTCGGTCACCGGTCTCAGGCACGGTTGGACAGGGAACTTGGGGGTCAGGAGCAGGATGAAAGACGCGTCCGATTTCCCCCTGGCGATGTTGGCCATTCACCCGGACAATGAGAACCTCGCCGATGTAGGCACCGTCGTTGTTTCGTTGAACGGCTATTTCCAGGTGGTCCCCATCGGCTTCGAGATGCCGGCCCTCGATCTTCTGCTGGAGCCAGACACGGCCTTCCTCGAGAGATCGCCGTCCCCAGGGTATTAGGCGAGTGACCTCTTCGATACTGACTGTCCAACGCCAGGAGTGCGTCGAGGTCCGTTGGCCGATGCCAGCGCAGCGTTAGTCGCTCCGTCATGATCGGCAGGTCGAGTGTCGGTGATTTCACGGCCCGCAGGCTAGGCGGCGTCATACCTTCGGTGAGGCGCGGCTGATGGTGTCGGCTTGGCTCGGCAGGTGACGGGCGACCGGTGACCGGTGACTCGCGAGAGACGTAGTCTCTCGTGATGGACCACATCGACCGCTGGAACATCCTCGAGCCTGACCAGGTGGCGCTCGAGTTGCCCGACCGAACCCTTACGTACCGGGAGTTGTCCACCCTGGCTAGTCGGGGATCGGGCGCTCTGGTCGGGTACGGAGTCAAGCCGGGTGATCGGGTGGCGGTCTGGGTCAAGAACGACCTGCCATCCCTCGTGGCGTTGTGGGCGGTTCCTCGTATGGGCGGGGTGGTGGTTCCGATCAGTTCGCGGCTGGCCCACCCGCAGGTGATGGCACAGCTCGCTCTCGTAGATCCGGCGCTCGTCATCGGTAACGATGCCCTGACCGGCCGGGAAACGGTTGGGACCGAGTCGCTTTTCGATGGACGTCCGACGATCCCCGCACCCCATGCCCCGGATGATCTTCATTCGATCTTCTTCACCTCCGGGTCGGCCGGGGAACCGAAGGGGGTTCGCCTCACCTGGGGTAACCACGAGGCCTCGGCCGCAGCCGCGGCTACCCGGCAGCCAGTGGGGCCGGTGGACCGGTGGCTGGCCGTGCTGCCCCTGTTTCACCTCGGTGGCTTCGCCATCACCTACCGCATGTTCCGGGCCGGGGGCACGGTTGTGCTCGAACCGGAATTCGATGCAACGCGGATTACCGCTTTGCTAGGCGCCGTTTTGTACGCCTCCCTCGTGCCGACGATGCTTCGAGAGATTCTGGCCGAAGACCCCGATGAGTTTGGAGACGCCCCCAAAGCCGTGCTCGTCGGTGGCGCCCGGGTGCCCGTCGAGTTGCAGGAAGCGGCCCGGGCTGCCGGGCTCCCGGTGGTGCCCACCTACGGCATGACTGAAACCGCCTCCCAGGTGGCGACGGCCTTGCCAACCGACCCGCCCGGGAGTGGAGCGCTCCCGCTCGACGGAGTTGAATTCTCTGCTGGTACTCCCGGTGCCCCGGCCGACATCGGGGTCGACGGTCCGATGGTGAGTCCGGGTTACTGGGGCGAGGCCGATCGGGACGGCTGGTTCGAGACCCGCGACGTGGGCTATCTCGACGAAGCAGGCCGTCTCCACGTCATCGGCCGCAGCGACGACGTAATCATTTCGGGCGGTGAGAACATCCATCCGGCGGAAGTTGAGCGAGTGCTCGAGTCTCGTACGGGCGTGGCGCACGCGGCCGTCTTCGGTGTTCCCGACGATGTGTGGGGCGAGCGGTTGGAGGCGGCGGTGGTTCTGGCGGACGGAACCATCACAGCCGGGTCGATCGAGGTCGACATGCGCGGTTCTTTGCCCGACTTCAAGGTCCCAAAACGCCTGCATATCCTCCCCGAGCTCCCCGTGGGTCCCACCGGCAAGGTAGATCGGAAAGCGCTGATTGAGCTGTGTGCCGTACCTGGGGGCGCCCCCCTCCCCGGCTACGCCGGGACTCCCCCCTCCGGTGGGAGGGATTTGGATTCCTGAGTGCGACCAGGGTGTGGTGCTTGTTTCCTCCCCCGGAGGGGGAGGTGGCCCGTAGGGTCGGAGGGGGCGCCCCCCTCCCGGCTGCGCCGGGGGAACTGACGATTCTGAACGGAAACGGGTAACGGGCAACGGGGATTTCCCGAAAGTGAGAACACGGGAACGCGCCAAGCAACCCGAAGGGTTGCCCACCCCTGGCCCCTCCGAAAGGGAGGGGTGCTACTTGAAGGCGTAGAAGTTGCCGTCGCGGGAGCCGACGTAGATGCCGCCTTTCCAGATGGCGGGGGTGCTCTCGATGCAGCCGCTCAGCAAGTCGAGCTGCCAGATCTCCCGGGGGGCCCGGGGGTCGGAAATGTCATAGCCCCGCAATCCGCCGCCTTCTTCGCAGTTGACTGACGCCACCAGGGTGTCGTCGACGATGGTGGGTGACGACCAGGCGTGGTGACCGATGGAGTCGCGCCACAGGACCTCGCCGGTCTCGGTGTCGACTGCCAGCAGTTCTCCGGGATGGGTTGAGGCGTAGATGACGCCATCGCCGAGCGCCGGGGTTGCCCATAGGCCGCCGTCGCTGCCCGAGAATAGGGGCGGCACCGGCACCCCCCACACGAACGGGTCTTCGGCGGTGGGATCCAGTTTGATGAGCTGGCCCAGCTCGGCACTGCGGGCCCGGAACTTCTCGAGCTCAGCCGAGACATAGAGCATGCCGTCGGCGTCGATGACGATGCTGGCGTCGACATCGTCACCGACCCAGTAGTCGAAGACGACCGGCGCTTCCCCGGCGTCGATGTTCGTGAGGTCGAGGCCGAGGACCCGTCCACCGGAGTTCGAGAAGTACACGGTGCCCTCGTAGATGGCGACCGAGTTCTCGATGCTGACGTTGCGGCCCACCTTCGAGATGAGCTCGTCGTTGTACGAGGGCATCGAGAAGAGCAGCTCAGGGTTCACCGTGACCAACCCGGCGCCGTCGTAGGTGCGGTTCAATTTCCACACGTAGAAGATGCCGTTCTCGCCCCCCTCGAAGAGCAGGTCGTCGATGATGGTTGGGTTGCCATCCCAGTCGTTGTTCCAGATGAAATTTGGGGGGGTGAAGAACGCCCACAATTCGGTCGGCACCGCCCGATCGAGCGCCACGATTCGGATCCGATCGTCCCGGGACCCGAAGTAGAGAAGTGGGTAACCGTCCGGATCAAGCGTCACCGAGCCCTTGTTGATGTCCTGGGTTGGGAACTCCGGTCGGGTGGCCTGCCCGGTGGCGGCGTCGAGGAAATGCACGGCGCGGTCGTAGGCACCGAAGATGAGTTCGGTCACTCCGTCGGGCCGTTCCCACACGACGGGCTGTCCGGTCCAGCCGCTTCCGCACCACGAGGTGGTCTCGCCTCCGACCGTCGAGAGGCCGCATCCGATCTCAGCCGACCAGGCGATCGCCGGATCGGAGGGCACGGGACCAGTGCCGTACCAGGTGCGGCTCGGATTGCCCCGGAACTGGAGGAGACCTTCGACCGGGCCAGTCGGCGGGGCCTGGACCGTGCGGGCGTCGACGAAGCGGGCGAGCGGGATTGTGGTGGTCGTCGTGCTCGAGGTAGTGGTGGTCGGAGCCGGCGGCTTCGTTGTCGAAGACGTGGTTGTCGCCACCTCCGTGCCGGTAGGCAATGTCCCGCCATCGACGTCGGCGGAGAGGGGGGTGCAGGCGGCGAGGACGAGCCCGAACCCGATGAGGAGTCGTTTCACGAGCGTGATGGTACCGATTTCGCGAGGTTGCGGACTCTAGGCTTCTCCAACCGTGGCCCTCACCCAATTTCGCCGGGCTCTTGCGTGGCCGGTTGCCTTCTGGAGGCGGCTGGGACGCGCTGACGTGATGCTGTACGCCGCTGCGGTGGCGTTCAACAGCTTCTTCGCGCTCGTGCCGTTGATGCTGGTGGCGGTGGCGGCGGCTTCGTTCCTGGGCCGCGACCTCGATGCCCTCGATCGGACGCTCGAGTCGGTGGAGCTATTCGCTCCGCTGGCGGTGACCGACGTGATCCGCGACGTGATCGTCGACGTTCAGAACGAACTGGACGGACGGCAAACCGTCCTCGTTGTCGTAGGAGCGCTTGCCGCCCTATTCATTGGATCGCGGGCGGTCATGGCCATGCAGCGGGCTCTTGCCAGGGTGGAAGGACAGCTGGAGCATCGACCTCGCTGGGAAGTGCGGCTCACATCGGTCGCCCTCACGATTGCCGCCGGTTCTGCGCTGGTTGGGACAACGTTCCTGCTCGTGCTCGGGGGAGCGTTCTCCGAATTCATCGAGGACAAAACCGGAATCGGGTTATTGGCGACTCTGTTCGAGTTCCTGAGGATCCCGCTGGCGTCGCTCGGATTGTTCGTGTTCCTGCGGGTGTTCTATCACTGGGGCCCGCCAGAGCCTCTTCCGGCCGCCGGCACGGCCGCCCTGGTCGCAACGACCGGCACGGTCGGGGCCAGCTTGTTGTTCGGGTGGTATCTCTCGAGGGCCGCCCAGTTCGGAACGACCGTCGGGGCCCTCGGAGGCTTCGCGTTCGCCTTGCTATGGCTCTACATCGGCGCCCTGGCGACGATCATCGGGGCCGCCATCGTGACGAACGCCTGGCGCTATCGGGAAACCGGCGAGCTCCCGACGGTACGCCCCCCGACCGGATTGTCCCGTCCCTAGAAGCTTTCGATGGCGGTGAGGTCGTCGATGCGGACGGCTTCGGAACCGACCTCGGCCGGTGAGAGAACGCCGGTGTCGATGGAAGCCGACTCAACCCCTGATGCGAGGATGGGCGGTATCCCGTCGGCACCAATCCAGATGACCCGTTTGACCCCTGCCTCCGCCAGTGCCGATCTCCACGCCCCGAGCACGGCGTCGTAGGAGGCGGCGAACGAGCGCTCTCGATTATCGAGGGCCGCTTCGGCCACCAGGACGGCCGAGAAGGCGTCGTGGGCGGCGCCTTCGATGTGGGACCCATCCGAGACATCGCCGATGGCCACCTTGATGCCGAGACGGCGCAGTGAATCGGCGGAGGCCGGGTTCGTTATGAATGCCCTGACTTCTCCCCGGCGCCGGCTCAGCGCCTCGGCGACCGCCTGGCCGAATTCGGTGTCCGCACCAATGACTATCACGGGCATTTCCTGACGATACCGGTGCCCGCGGTGCACCGGGTCGGTGTTCACCCCTTGCTCCCCGCTGCCCGCTACCGGTTGTCCGCTCCAATCACTTGATTCTTGGCGGGTCGCCGGCAGCGGGCCGCGGGTAGCGGATACACTGGCCTCTCCGCAGGGGGAGGTTGGCATCTCTACAACGACGTATCCGCTCTACGATCCGACATCCGAACGTGACGCGTGCGGGGTCGGCTTCATCGCGGATCGTGGCTTGCAGGCGAGCCATCGAATGCTTCGATACGCGGTACGGTGCCTCGTCAATCTCGACCACCGGGGAGCCGTCTCCGCCGATGGGACGGGCGACGGCGCCGGTCTTCTCACCCAGATCCCGTATCGCCTGCTGGCCCGCGAGCTCGAGACTCGGGGAATCGCGGCCCCTTCGCCCGGCTGGCTCGGCGTCGTATTCGCCTTCCTTCCCGCCGACGACCCGGACTCTGCCCGGTCGCTACTGAATGCCGCTCTCGAGCATGAGGGGCTGGCGGTGCTCCATTGGAGAACCGTTCCCATCGATCCGGCCGTCCTTGGTACGGCGGCCCGGGAGTCAATGCCCCGCATCGAACAGGTCCTCGTGGATGCCGGCCCGGACGTCTCCGACGTCGATGATCTCGAGCGACGGCTCTTTCTCGCTCGCAAGGGCGCCCAGCGGACTGCCCGGGCCGCCGGCATCCACGGATTCTCGATCCCGTCTAGCTCGGCGCGAACCATCGTGTATAAGGGCTTGTTCACCGCCCGCTACATCGAGGACTTCTATCGCGATTTCGTCGACCCGGCATTCGAGACGGCCTATGCCATTTTTCACCAGCGGTTCTCAACGAACACCGTCCCATCGTGGGAGCGGGCCCAGCCGTTCCGGATGCTCGGCCATAACGGTGAGATCAACACCATTAACTCCAACCGTGCCTGGATGGCCGCCCGGCAGGTCGATCTCCGTTCGCCGCTGTGGAACTCCCGGACCGAAGAGCTCGTCCCCCTCCTCGAGCCCGGCCAGAGCGACAGCGGCCACCTCGACAATGCCTTCGAAGTGCTGGTGCGCAGTGGCCGATCTCTCGCCCACGTCAAGGAGATGCTCATCCCGTCTGCCTGGGAGAACGTCGCCGACCTCGACCCGGCCGTCCAGGCGTTCTACGAGTATCACGCCTTCCTGTCCGAGCCATGGGACGGCCCGGCCGCCATCGCCGCCACCGACGGTGTCACCCTCATGGCATCCCTCGATCGCAACGGGCTCCGTCCTGCCCGCTGGACCATTACGCCCGACACGATCGTGGTCGCATCCGAGGCGGGTGTGAATCCGATCGAAGAGGGCAATGCCACCTCGACCGGCCAGCTCGGCCCCGGTGAGATGGTCGTCTTCGATCTCGAGTCCGGCGACATTCGCTTCACCGATGCGGTCCGTTACTCCCTGGCCCGGCGTCGTCCCTATGGCGAGTGGATCAACACCCAGACTGCCTATGTCCAGGACCCCTTCGACCCCTATCCAGACGACGAGGTGGATACCCAGGCTCTCGCCCGGGTCTTTGGTTACACCGCCGAAGAACGCCGATTGGTGCTCGCCGAGCTTGCCCAGGGAAGGCTGCCCGTCGGCTCGATGGGCAACGACACTCCGTTGGCGGTGCTCACCAATCCGCTTCCGCGCCTGTCGCGGTTCTTCCACCAGATGTTCGCCCAGGTAACGAACCCCCCGATGGACCCGATCCGGGAGCGGCTCGTCATGTCGCTGCGGACCTATGTCGGTCGACGGGGCTCGCTGCTCGAGGAAACGCCACAGCAAGCCCATCTCCTCGAGCTGTCCTCGCCGATTCTCAGTGGGGCGGACGTCGATCGGATCACGAGCTCGAATGACCCGGCCTTCCAATCGGTCTGGGTGCCGGCGGTGTTCGCCGTCGCCGATGGCACCATACGTGCCGCACTCGGGGATCTGTGCGACGCGGTCGGGGCAGCCGTCGATGCGGGGGCCACGATCGTTGTGCTGTCGGATCGAGAGGTCGATATCGACCATGCCCCCATTCCGATTCTTCTTGCCACCGGCGCGGTCCACCATCACCTCATCAGGACCGGCCGACGGCTGCGGGCCTCGATCGTGGTGGTATCCGGAGAGCCGCGGGATTCCCACGACCTGGCGTGTCTCATCGCCTGTGGAGCGTCGGCCGTCAATCCGTATTTGGCGATTGACGAGGTCCGGGCGCTCGCCGAGGCCGGTGAGGTCGATGAGGCGCCGGTGGTCGCCCAGGAGAACTACCGCGCGACTGTCGAGAAGGGCCTGCTGAAGATCTTCTCGAAGATGGGCATCTGCACCATCAGTGCCTACCGGGGGAGCGAGCTGTTCGAGATCATTGGTCTCGACGAGGACATCACCGTTCATGCCTTCGGGTTCGCTCACCGGCGAGTCGACGGAATCGGATTCGACGAATTGGGAGCAGCGGCGCTGGAGCGCCATGCACTCTTCGCGGGCGGTGAAGAGGATCCGGGCGGGTTCTACAAGCATCGCCGGGGCGGGGTTCCCCATGTGACGTCACCCAAGGTGGTTCTCAACCTCCAAAAGGCCGTCCGGGCCGGCGACTACGAGGGGTGGGAGGCCTACCTGGCGGAGATCAATGAGCGAGAGCCGGCGGTGATCCGAGATCTGCTGGCCTTCAAGTCGGTCGACCCGATTCCCCTCGAGGAGGTGGAGCCAGTCGAGGCGATCATGCGCCGCTTCAGCACGGCGGCGATGTCCCTCGGCGCCCTCTCTCCCGAGGCTCATGAGGCTCTGGCCGAGGCCATGTCGTCCATCGGGGGACTGTCCAACTCCGGTGAGGGCGGCGAGGATGCCGCCCGATTCGGGACCCCGCGCAACTCCGCCATCAAGCAGATCGCCAGCGGGCGCTTCGGCGTGACCCCTGCCTACCTCGGTTCGGCCGAGGAGTTCCAGATCAAGATGGCGCAGGGCTCAAAACCGGGGGAGGGTGGTCAGCTGCCCGGCCACAAGGTCACCGAGCAGATTGCCGCCCTGCGCCATACGAAGCCCGGGGTCACGCTCATCTCGCCGCCGCCCCATCACGACATCTATTCGATCGAGGACCTCGCCCAGCTGATCTTCGATCTCAAGACCTTCAAGCCCACCGCCCGGGTGTCGGTCAAGCTCGTGTCTGAACCGGGGGTGGGGACCATCGCCGTGGGAGTCGCCAAGGCGCAGGCCGATGTGGTGCTCATCAGCGGCGCCGACGGCGGTACCGGAGCCTCGCCGCTCGTATCTATCAAGCACGCCGGCTCACCGTGGGAGATCGGCCTGGCGGAGGCTCACCAGGCGTTGGCCGCCAACGGCCTGCGAGGCCGGGTAGCCCTCGAGGCAGATGGCGGCATGCGCACCGGCCGCGATGTGGTGGTGGCCGCCCTGCTGGGTGCCGAAAGGTTCGGATTCGGCACCCTGCCGCTGCTGGCGCTCGGCTGCAAGATGGTGCGCCAGTGCCACGAGAACACGTGCCCGGTCGGGATCGCCACCCAGCGGGAGGATCTGCGAGCCAAGTACACGGGTTCAGCCGATCAGGTCGTCCAGATGTTCCGGCTGCTGTCGGAGGAAGTGCGACGCCACCTGGCGAGTATCGGTGCCCGCAGTCTCGATGAGATCGTCGGCCGGGCCGACCTGCTCGAGCCGATCTCCTCGAATCTCTCCCTTGCCAAGGGTCTTTCCCGCCTGCTGGTCGACACCCGGTCCCGCCAGACCCACCCCGGCTTCGAAGAGGTCGAACGGTCGGCGGTAGGGGACGCGCTACTGGCCGATTGGGTCGCTTCGGCCGATGCCGGGGTCGAGCAGGTTGAGATTGCCTATCCGGTCACAAACCGTGATCGAACCGTCGGGACCCGTCTGTCCGGCGAAGTCATCGCCCGCCACCCCGAAGGTCTGCCGGAAGGAACCATCCGGGTGCGCCTGGCCGGAACGTCGGGTCAGAGCCTCGGGGCCTTTCTGGCCCCCGGGATCAGCATTCGGCTCGACGGCACCGCCAACGACTACGTCGGAAAGGGTCAGGGGGGTGGGACGATCACCATCGTGCCGAAGTTGCGCGAGCCGGTCGGGCCCGCCCACGGAGCAGGCAACGCCGTCCTGTACGGGGCGACCGGTGGCAAGTTGTTCATCGCCGGCCCGGTCGGGCAGCGCTTTGCGGTACGCAACAGCGGGGCGGTAGCCGTTGTCGAAGGGTGCAGCGACCACGGCTGTGAGTACATGACCGGCGGTACTGCGTTGATCCTCGGTTCGACCGGACGCAACCTGGCTGCCGGGATGACGGGAGGAACGCTGTTCATGTGGGATCCCGATTGGGTTGCCATCCGATCGCTGGCCGATACTGCACCGTTCGCCCGGCGACTCGTCGAGGCCGAGCGGGCCACGCTCCACGCCCTTATCGAGGAGCACCTCCAGGAGACCGGCAGTTCCCGGGCTGCCCAGATCCTCAAGACCTGGGACCGTGAGAGCGCGAACTTCTGGATTCTCGAGGGCGCGGCCGGCCCGTCCCAGGATCTCGAAGCCGGTCACGAAGGCGCCGACGAACCCGAGTTGGAGCCCGTCGACGCCTAGACGGATTTTGGCGTGCTTCCATCGTCGGACCAGGATGTCGGAGTGAACCTCAATGCCGACCTCGAGTTTGCCCTGGAGCTGGCTGATATTGCCGATCAGGTGACGATGGCGGGCTTCCGGTCCGGTGATTTGAAGGTATCGACGAAGCCGGATATGACACCGGTCTCAGAAGCCGACCAGAAAGTCGAACAGCTGCTGCGTACCCGCATCACCGAGCAGCGTCCGGACCACGCCATCCTGGGTGAGGAATTCGGTAGTTCCGGGACGGGCGAATGGACCTGGATCATCGATCCAATCGACTCAACCAAGAATTACGTGCGGGGCATCCCGGTGTTCGCCACCCTCATCGCCCTCACCCGGGCCGGGCGGTCCGAGATAGGCGTTGTGACCGCACCGGCCATGGACCGTCGGTGGTGGGCGAGCCGGGGCGCCGGTGCGTTCATGAATGGCGAACCCATACATGTGTCGGGGGTGGATCGATTGGAGGACGCCCAGCTATCGATCAACAGCCTGCTCGATTTCGACAAGCACGGCTATGGCGAGGCTGGCCGGACGCTGTCCGAACGGTGCTGGCGGACGAGGGGATTCGGCGATTTCTGGTCCCATGTCCTCGTGGCCGAAGGTGGGGTCGATGTTGCCGCCGAACCGAAGGTGGCGGCGTGGGATCTGGCGGCTCTTCAGGTGATCGTCGAAGAGGCGGGCGGGCGCTTCACCGACTTCGACGGGCGCAGCACTTATGACGGGGGCAGCGCCATCTCGAGCAATGGACTCATCCACGACGACGTTCTCGACCTGTTCAAACCAGTTTGAGCCCCACTAACCCGGCGCACGCGCCCGGCGAAGGACACCTAGGGCGGGTCGCCGCTTGGTGGGATGATCCGTCGCCGCATTGGTGGGCTGTCTGGGTCGATTCGGTGGCCCCGGCCGTGGACGGCGACGTGGTGATGCCACCAGCAGAGGGTGGTGAGGTTGGGGCCCTCGTTGGTTCCGAATTCGCTACGGGGGATCATGTGGTGGACTTCGAGTCGGTAGCGGCTGCCGCATCCGTCGATGGTGCATCCGCCGTCCCGGTTGAGGACGTAGCGGCGAACCTTGGGTGGCACCACCCGGGTGGTCGGCCCGACTGCGAGGGGTTGGCCAGATTCGGAGTCGATGATGATCTCGACTGAGCCTTCACAGAGGATGCGGTCGAGGGTATCGGGCCCGATGCGGGGTCCGGCGGTGAGCGCAACTCCTGATTCGCAGTCGGTGCGGGCGGCTTCGGTGGCGTCGACCATAACGGTCACGATCGACCCGGGTCCTTCCCCGGGCCTCAGATCCCCGGTGAGCCAGTCCTGGGCGATGGCGACCAGCGCGTCGGCCCGTCGCTGATCACGCGTCCACGTGCGAGCCTCGGCTGGGAATTGGTCGGCACGGTCGTCCAGGGCCCGGTTGACGAGGTGCCAGTCGTGGGCACCGAGCTGGGCCTGGATGAATCCGACCGACTCATCGATTGACGGCCATGATCGGAGGTGGCGTTCTTCGTGGGCCTGGCGCTCGTCGCGACGGGTGATGCGTTTCTTCATGGAGCGGAGTTTGTGGATGCCTGGGATGTCACGTTCGGCGGCGATCTCCATAGTGGCGTCGTCGGCGCCCTCTGCGAAGAGGCGGGCGAGGGCGGCGGCCCGGTCGAAGGTCCATCCCCCGTTCTCGAGGTTGGTCATGCGTTCTGACTGTTCGGGGGTGCGGCGGGCTGTTTCGATGAGGGCCCGGGCGGTGTCGGAGGAGAGGTCGAGGTCGGCGCCGAGTTGACTGGCCGACGGGGCGGGTTGGGTCCAGTAGCGGCTGAGGAATTCGCGTAGAAGGCGTACCTGGCGGGCACGGTGGCGGCTGATCTCTTGTTCCTCTGAGCGGATCTGGGCGAGCAGTTCCACCGAGGGGGTCAATGCGAGTTCTTGTTCTATCGTCTCGAACATACGTTCGATGATATCAGGGGGGTGTGACACAAACCCCTGGCCCGCCAGCCCGTGAGAAAGGCGCGTAGGCTGGCGCCCATGGAACGCAAATCCGATGTCCCGCTGCTGATCGCCTCCACCATCGACTGCTCAGATCTCGAGCGCATGACCCGATTCTGGGGTGAGCTCCTCGACGTCGAGTTCACCATTTCCGAACCGTTCGGCTTCCTGGCTCACGCCACCGACCGGAAGGTCACGATCTGGCTCCAGCAGGTTCCCGAGGAGAAGGCCGGCAAGAACCGGGTTCATCTCGACTTCGTCGTGTCCGACCTCGATGCCGCCCTCGAGCGGGTTGTGTCACTGGGGGGCAGCGTCGGGGACCGGCAGCAATGGCACGACTTCGTATGGAACACGTGCTCCGATCCGGAGGGCAACGTGTTCGACATCATGCAGGGGCAAAAGCCCGAGACCGAGTAGCAGCGCGGCAACAGCCGGTCCGACACCGCTCCTCGAGATGTAGATATGGGCGGTGGCTCGGATCTCAATCCAGCCCGTCAACCAGGATGGCATTGAGGGAGGACCCGATCTGTCGAAGCATGACTAACGGCCTGAACTCCTCCGAGTTCCAGAAGCCGAGAGCGCTCGCACGATCGGGGAATTCGATTACGAAGGCTGCATCGGGAAGTCGATCGTCACCTTCCAACGTCGTGGGATCGCCGCCCCTAACCAGGAACTCGCCCGAGTGTTCCTGTATCAGAGAGGGAACGATCGAGAAGTACTCGGCCATCCAATCAGAATTGTGGATTTCCATCTGACCGATCACGAACGCCCGCATGCCTGATCCAATCTGTTCGATGCCTTCCAGAAGAGTTCATGCCTTCGTGGATGTCAAGTCAAGCCGCCCATATCCGGCAATCCCGAGCGGGCCTATCCGCCGCCGGCTTGCTTGGCGATCTCTTCGACTACATCGGCGTTGGCGAGGGTCGTCACATCCCCCAGATGGCGCTGCTCTGAGATATCTCGCAGCAACCGGCGCATGATCTTGCCGCTGCGGGTCTTGGGGAGGTCGTCGGTGAACACGATCGAGGCCGGCTTGGCGATTGGGCCGATCTTGTCGGCCACGGTGTTACGCAGCTCGGTGATCATGGCCTCGTCGCCGACGATGCCCGATCGCAACGTCACAAAGGCGGCGATCGCCTGGCCGGTCACCGGATCCGACCGTCCGACTACCGCCGCCTCCGCCACCGAGAGGTTCGACACGAGCGCCGACTCGACCTCCGTGGTAGAGATGTTGTGGCCGCTGATCAGCATGATGTCGTCCACCCGACCCAGCAGCCAGTAGTAGCCGTCCTCGTCGCGCTTGGCGCCGTCGCCGGGGAAGTACATTCCCGGGAAACGCGACCAGTACGTGTCGACGTATCGCTGGTCGTCCCCGTAGATGGTTCGGAGCATCGAAGGCCAGGGACGTTCGAGCACGAGATAGCCGCCGCCCCCGAGTGGCACCTCTTCCCCGTTCTCGTCGACCACGTTGGCCAGCAATCCCGGAAACGGGCGGGTGGCCGAGCCCGGCTTGGTAGCAACCGCCCCCGGGAGGGGAGTGATCATGATTCCCCCGGTCTCGGTCTGCCACCAGGTATCGACGATCGGGCAGCGCTCACCGCCGATGTGCTCCTGGTACCACATCCAGGCTTCGGGATTGATGGGCTCGCCAACGGTTCCCAGCAGCCGCAATGAGCTGAGGTCATGGGCGGCCGGGTACTGATCGCCCCACTTCATGAACGCCCGGATGGCGGTGGGAGCGGTGTAGAAGATCGATACCTTGTACTCATCGATGATCTGCCACAAGCGATCGAAGTCCGGGAAGTTTGGAGCGCCCTCGTACATGACGCCGGTCGCCCCGTTGGCGAGCGGTCCGTAGACGATGTAGGAGTGACCGGTCACCCAGCCGATGTCGGCCGCGCACCAGTAGACATCGTCCGGTTTGAGATCGAACACGTAGTGGTGGGTGGTGATTGCCCCGGTGAGATACCCGCCCTGGGTGTGGACGATGCCCTTGGGTTTCCCCGTCGTGCCGGAGGTGTAGAGGATGTAGAGGAGGTCCTCGGCGCCCAGTACGGCCGGCTCCGAGGTAGCCGGTTGGTCGGCGACGATGTCGTGATACCAGACGTCACGACCGTCGGTCATCGTGACCTCGGAGTCGGTGCGTTTGACGGTGACGATGTGCTCGATGGTCGGACACCGACTGGCCGCCACGTCGGCCGCAGCTTTCAACGGGACCACCGATCCTCGCCGCCAGCCGCCGTCGGAGGTGATGATGACCTTGGCGGCGGCGTCGTCGATCCGGTCGGCGAGGGCGTCGGCCGAGAACCCGGCGAAGACGACCGAGTGGACTGCCCCGATGCGGGCGCAGGCGAGCATGGCAACCGGAAGCTCAGGAACCATCCCCAGGTAGATGGCGACCCGGTCGCCGCGTTCGACTCCCAGTTCGGTGAGAGCGTTGGCGAAGCGGCAGACATCCTCGTACAGCTGCTGATAGGTGATGGTGCGGGTATCGCCCGGCTCGCCAATCCAGTGATAGGCGACCTTTTCGCCCTGGGTCTCGAGGTGGCGGTCGAGGCAGTTGTAGGAGAGGTTGAGCTCGCCGTCGGTGAACCACTTGTAGAACGGGGGATTGGAGTCGTCGAGGACAACGGTTGGCTCCTTGAACCAGCTGATGCGGCTGAGGGCCTGGTCCCTCCAGAAGCCGAGCCAGTCCTCGTCGGCCTTGGCGTAGATATCAGGGCCGGCGTTGGCGGCCGCCACGAAATCCGCCGGCGGCTCGAACAGGCGGTTCTCTTCCAGCAGATTCTCGATTGCCTGTCGCTCTTCGCTCACATTCGCCTCCCGTCGATGTTGGGGCATGGTAGATCCGCCAGTTGTCCGTTGTCAGCGAGCGGTCGCTCTGCCGGCGAGGGCGAGCCTGCTCCAGCGCCTCGCGCCGGGGCTGAGACAGGCGGTCAGTATCCGCCTTCGGCTGCCCTTCCCATCACGAGTTCCACCGAGTTGCTGGTGCCGATGCGGTCGGCACCGGCTTCTATCAGCTCGTAGGCGAACTCCCTCGAGTGGATGCCGCCGCTGGCCTTGATAAGAACCTCGTCGCCGACGACCTCACGCATGAGGCGCACGTCCTCGACCGTTGCTCCGCCGTCTTCCTTGCCGGTGGACGTCTTGATGAAGCGGGCCCCGGCGGTCTTCGCAAGGCAGCTGGCAGCAATCTTCTCCGTCTCCGTGAGCAGTGCCGTCTCGAGGATGACCTTGACGGGTATCTCTCCACACGCCTTGACCACTTGCTGGATGTCCTCGAGGACCAGGATGTAATGCTTGCTCTTGATGGCGCTGACGTGAATCACCATGTCGATTTCCTGGGCGCCACGGTTGGCGATGGCATCGTGGGCTTCGAAGGCCTTGGCGACCGGTGTCATCTGGCCGTGTGGAAAACCCACGACAGCGATGGGGATCACGTCCGACCCCTTTAGCTTCTGCGCCACGTACTCGACGTCGCCGGAGAAGACGCACACCGAGCGGAAGTGGTAGCGCATTGCCTCCTCACACACCCGATCAAAGTCTTCCTTCTTCGCGTCCGTCCTCAGCAGCGTGTGATCTATGACTCGCGCGAGTTCCCTGTCGTAGTCCTCCTCTTTCAAGTCTCTCCTTTCAGGCTGCTACCTACCGTAATACGAAGCACACAGCGGTCGCAGTGGTGTCCTGAGCGCTCGGGATCGGTCGGGGTGGTGCCAGTGCCATCGCCATTAGCCCCGAATGCCTCTGTTCGTTAGTGCAGTCCAGGGCAGCCTGTAAGCAATCGACCTATCGAGACGTAAACCTAGGTGGACATGGTTCTGCGGCGGCTGAGGCGGTGGCACATGGCCGAGACGGCAGCAGCGGGAAGATTCCGCTGGCTTTACGAGGAACACCGTCGCGCTGTCCTCAGAAGTTGGGGATGTCGATCCCGTACTTCATCCGCCGAGCGCCGTTAGTTTCTCGTCAAGCAGGGCGAGGTCGTCCAACTCCATCTGGCGGACGTAGAACCGGTCGACGCCGGCCGCTTCCCATTGCGCCAGGAGCCCCTGTGCCCGATCGGCGGTCCCGACGGGCGTGCCGGCCTTCTCGAACCGATCCGCCAGATCCTTGGGCTCGGTGTTGCGGGCAAGGGCGGCGGCGACCAGGTGGTCCCGATAGGCACCCTCGTCGGACCCAACGAGCACCGATCCCATGATGCTCGTGACGATCCCGGCGGGGTCCCGACCGGCTGCCTCGGCGGCTCCTCGCATGGTGGCGATGTTCTCGGCCAGCACCCCCACCGGCGCAGGCGACTGGTTGTACTCATCGGCATACCGTCCGGCCAGCGTCGGAGTTCGTTTCTTCCCGGTCCCGCCGACGATGATCGACAACGGTCCGGTTGGGCCGGGCTTCACATCAGCCTCGAGCTGGTAGTAGGTGCCGGCGTAGCGGGCCGGCTGGGGTCCGAGCGCCGCCTTCACGTAGTGGAGGGCCTCGTCGAAGCGGCCGAATCGCTCCGCCATGGGCCACAGGTCGAACCCGAAAGCCTCGTGCTCCTCATCCATCCACCCGGTTCCGATTCCGAGATCAAATCGTCCCCCCGACATCTGATCGATCGTGACGGCGTTCTTGACGATGACGGCCGGGTGGCGGAACGTCACGGGAGAAACGAGTACGCAGAGGCGGATCGTCTCGGTGTCGCGGGCCAGTCCGGCCAGGGTGGCGAAGGCATCGGTGGCGTCCTGGGCGGGGTCGGAGGACGAGTAGTAGTGATCGGAGCGGGCGAACGACACAAGGCCGCGATCCTCGGCCCAGCGAGCGAGGGTGAGCAGCTGGTCATAGGTGCCGCCCATTTGCGGCTCCGTCATGAGTGCGAAATCCATGTGGCGAGCCTATCGGGTTGTTCGTGTTTTCTCCCCCCGGAGGGGGGAGTACCGGCGTAGCCGGGGATGGGGCGTTCGCTTGCGTCGATCGGACGCCCCCCTCCGACCCTTCGGGCCACCTCCCCCTTCGGGGGAGGAAACGGGAGAACGCTGCCCGTTCCCGAATCCTGTCGGGAAACCGTCCAATCGGCGGAAACCGGGAACGTGGCGCCGGTCGCCAACGTTCTAATAAGTGTGAGATCAGAGGCGCCGAGGGAACCGGTCTAGCCGTCTCCCGCTTCCCCGACCCACCCTCGACGCCCTGCTCTCATGTAAGAGTCCCCGGTCCCCAGTCCCGAGTCAGCAGGTTGGCCGGTGACTGGTGACAGGTGACAGGTGACCAGAATCCTCTCCGGTAGGCCCCCTGGGTGCGCCATAATGGTGGCTCGCTAGGTGATCTGAAAGGCCCTTCATGGCAACTGTTGATATTGATCTCGGCGCGTACCAGCTCGGGTGGCACGACAGCGAGGATGAATACGTCTTCAAGCCTAAGAAGGGTTTGAACGAAGAGATCATTCGCGAGATGTCTTCCATGAAGAAAGAGCCTGAGTGGATGCTCAACTTCCGGCTCAAGTCCTATGCGCGGTTCCTGCGCAAGCCCGTACCTACCTGGGGCGGCGGCGGTTCGCTCAATGACATCGACTTTGACGACATCTACTACTACATCAAGCCGACCGAGGGCCAGGCTAAGGACTGGGATATGGTCCCGGACTCCATCAAGGAGACCTACGAGAAGCTCGGCATCCCGGCGGCCGAGCGCAAGTACCTGGCCGGCGTTACGGCGCAATACGAAAGCGAAGTGGTCTACCACAAGAACCGTGAGGACCTCGAAGCACTCGGGGTGCTGTTCACCGACATGGACACCGCCGTGCGCGAGTACCCCGAGATCGTTCAGGAGTACCTCGGGACGATCATCCCCCCGAACGACAACAAGTTCGCGGCCCTCAACTCGGCCGTATGGTCGGGTGGTTCGTTCATCTACGTGCCGCCCGGCGTGCACGTCGACCAGCCGCTGCAGGCGTACTTCCGGATCAATGCCGAGAACATGGGTCAATTCGAGCGGACGCTGATCATTGTCGACGAAGGCGCTTATGTGCACTACGTCGAGGGCTGTTCGGCGCCGGTGTGGACCACCGACTCTTTGCACTCGGCCGTCGTCGAGATCGTCATCAAGGAAGGTGGGCGTTGCCGGTACACGACCATCCAGAATTGGTCGAACAACGTCTACAACCTCGTGACCAAGCGGGCGGCCGCCTACAAGAACGCCACAATGGAGTGGGTCGACGGCAACCTCGGCTCCAAGCTCACGATGAAGTACCCGGCGGTGTGGCTCATGGAGGAAGGCGCCCACGGCGAGGTGTTGTCGGTGGCTTTCGCCGGCGACGGCCAGCACCTTGACGCCGGCGCCAAGATCGTGCACGCCGCCCCAAACACAACTTCGCTCATCACCTCCAAGTCCATCTCCAAAGACGGGGGTCGGGCCGGCTATCGCGGCCTCGTCCGGGTGGAGGACGGTGCCCATGGAGTGAAATCCTTTGTCCGGTGCGACGCGCTCATCCTCGACGAGGACTCGCGCTCGGACACCTATCCATACATGGAGATTGAAGAGGCAGATGCCCAGATCGGGCACGAGGCCACCATCTCCAAGGTCGGTGACGACCAGCTCTTCTATCTAATGACCCGCGGGCTCTCCGAGGAGGAAGCGACGACCATGATCGTCGCCGGCTTTGTCGAACCGATCGTCAAGGAGCTCCCGATGGAGTACGCGGTGGAGCTCAACCGGCTCATCGAGCTTCAGATGATCGGGAGCGTGGGGTAGGACGCCGGCAACGGCTTCGGCGTTGCTAAGGAGGTGCTTCGCACCTCCAGCCGATGGCCCGAGGCATAACCGCCTACCGTCAGCGAGTCGTTTGCTGGCGTTCAATCTCGGCGGCGATGCGGTCGCCGTAGCGGACTTGATAGTGGATGGTTCGGCCGTCGCCGGCCTCGACAATCGTCGTGGGGAGCCCCAGCAAGCGCTTCTTGGCGAAGACGTCGGTCATCTCAGCAATGGACATCTCGTGGCGGACACCGGTCGCTCGGCCCCAGAAGTCGGTCTGAACGAAGATGAGGCGCTGGTCGGTCAATCCGACGAGCGGGGTGGCTCCGGCCGGCTGGGTGTCCGACGTGGTTCGGTAGATGTAGAGCCACCGCACAAGGAGGGCGAGTCCGACTCCAACCGCCGGGGCCAAAGCCTCGGTACCCCAACCGGTTGCTGACTGAACGAGGGTGCCACCGACCACTCCGATCAGAGCGGTCACGTAGAACCCGAGGCCCGACGTGAGCCGGGGGTGGAAGCCGTTTGTCCCGATAAGAAGCTGCTCGTGTGACCTGAGGACGCCCTCAAGGACCCCGGCCACCTTCTTCAACAGCCGTTTTTCCATCGCACCTCCGCTGGCTCAAGGGTAGGAGGTGACCGCCGCCCGGTGATGCTCGTCACAGCGGCATGGGACCTGGGACTTGGGACTTGGGACGCTGACCGGGCAACTACCCTCACCGGTTATGCGTATCGTGATCGCCGACTGCAGTGTCGACTACGAGGGACGGCTCTCGGCTCATCTCCCGGAGGCCACCCGGCTCATCATGGTGAAGGCCGACGGGTGCGTGGCCATCCACGCCGACGGTGGTGCATACAAGCCCCTCAACTGGATGAATGCACCAAACACTCTCATCGAAGAGGAAGGGCGGTGGATCGTCACGAACCCGAAGGGGGAGCGGCTGACGATCACCCTCCATGAGATCCACGCCGAGACCCGTCACGAGCTCGGGCAGGACCCGGGGCTCGAGAAGGACGGCGTGGAGGCCCAGCTTCAGAAGCTCCTGGCCGAACGGGTCGAGGTCCTCGAAGAGGGCCTCACTCTCGTCCGTCGCGAGTACCCGACAACGATCGGCCCGGTCGATCTGTTGTGCCGGGCCTCCGACGGTGGTGCGGTTGCCGTGGAAATCAAACGCAAAGGCGGCATCGACGGTGTCGAGCAGCTGACTCGATACCTCGACTTTTTGCGACGCGACACTCGTTTCGACTCGGTGCGGGGCATGTTCGTCGCCCTCGAAATCACCCCTCAGGCCAGAGCCCTGGCCGCCGACCGGGAAATCGAATGGCAGGAGGTCGATTACGACGAACTGCGCGGCATCGAATCCGACCACCTCAAGTTGTTCTGAGCCGTGAATATCGTCCACGTCATCCCGTACAAGCTCGATGCTTACTCAGGCGTCTACACGGCCATTGTCGGGCTAACGGTTGCACTGGCCCGGGCCGGACACGCGGTCGAAGCCTGGAATCTGTCTCCCTGGCCCGAGCAACGTCCGGACATAAAGGAACAGCTGGATGCCGCCGGGGTTCTGCGCCGGGAGCTTCCCCAGAGCAGCCGGCCGTGGTCGCTGACCCGCGGAGCCAAACAGATGATCGACACGGCACTGAACGCCGACGTCGTGCACTTGCACAGTGCCTTCAGCCCCCAGAACAATCTGCTGGCGCGGCGAACCGACGTGCCACTGGTCCTCTCGCCCCACGGGGTCCTCCTGCCCGGCAGCATGGGCAAGTCCACCATTCGCAAGCAGGTGTATCGCCGCCTCATCGAACTCCCGGCGCTGAGGAAGATCGCGGCAGTGTGCGCGCTCACCGACGCTGAAGCGATCGAGGTGCGGGCCTTCGGGTACGAAGGTCGGATCGAGGTGCTCCCGAACGGAGTGCCTGAGCCGCTCGAGGGAGTCGACTCGAACGCTCTCAGGCGCGATCTCGAGATCGGTCCGGAGGATCGCCTCGCTCTCTACGTCGGCCGGATCCAGATTGACCACAAACGCCTCGATGCGGTCGCCCGGGCAATCTCTGCTGCTCCCGGCTGGCATCTCGTGGTGGTCGGCTCCGACTATCGAGGAGACGGGGTCCGGCTCGATGCGCTCGTTGATGGACTGCCGGGAGCCGACCGCATTCACCTCGCTGGTGCGAGGCAGGGGGTGGAGTTGGCCGAGGCCTACGGAGGCGCCGATGTCTTTGTGCTGCTGTCCCATTCGGAGGGAATGTCGATGGCGTTGCTCGAAGCGCTCTCCTACGCGCTCCCGCCGGTTGTGAGCTCCGAAGTGGAGGAAGCCCTGCCGGTGGCCGGGACCGGTGCCGGATGGACCGCCGACGGCGACTCGCTGTCAGGACTGCTCGCCCGCCTCGCCGCACTTCCGGAGCACGAGTGGGCCGACCGGCGCCGCGCCGCCCGCTCGCTCGCATCGGACCACACATGGGACGCGGTCGCCGCCGGCTACCGGGCGCTCTACGAGTCCGTCGCCCTCAGATGAGTGCTTCGAGCTCGAAGGCGCAAGAGGGATGGCGCAGCTTCGACAGGGCGCGTCCTTCAATCTGACGCACCCGTTCTCGGGTCAGGCCGAACTCCTTGCCGACATCCGAGAGGGTGCGAGGAGGGCCGCCTTCCAGCCCATACCGAAGCCTGATGATGTCTCGCTCGGTCGGCTCGAGAACGCCGAGCGCCTTGAGAAGGTGGCCGGTGCGAGCGCCTGCCACCGCCACCAGGAACGGGTCAGGAGCGTCAAGGTCTTCGACGAAGTCGCCAAGCTCAGCTTCGCTGTCGGAACCCACAGGACGGTCGAGCGATACGGTGTCTCCGGGTGCATCCATGGCCGTTCGTACCCGCTCGAGGTCGAGGCCGCTCTGTTTGGCGATCTCCTCGAGCGTCGGTGGGCGTTGGAGGTTCTGGCTGAGTGCGATCGCCGTCTCCTGGACGGTCCGGACGACATCGACCATGTGGACGGGGAGGCGAATAGTGCGGGCCTGGTTCCCGAGCCCCCTGGTGATTGCCTGGCGGATCCACCAGGTTGCATAGGTCGAGAACTTGAAACCCTTGCGCCAGTCGAACTTCTCGACGGCCCGGATCAATCCGAGGTTCCCTTCCTGAATCAAGTCGAGGAGGTCGAGGCCCCGTCCTGAGTACCGCTTGGCGATGGAGACCACGAGCCGGAGGTTGGACCGAATGAACTCCGTCTTGGCCTCATCGGCTGCATGGGTGTCCCGAAACAGTTCGGCACGTTCGGCTGCTCTCAGCCGGGGCTCGGTGTCCAGCCGGTGTTGGGCAAGTCGGCCTCGTTCGATGGCCCGGGCGAGGCGAACTTCAGCGTCGGCGTCGAGGAGGTCGTGTGAGGAGACTTCCTCGAGGTATTTACCGACCCCGTCGCCGAGCGACGACGACTCCTTCGCCCGTCTGGCCACTCATTCCTCCTTCGGCTTGGGATGCTCCCCGACCCCACAAGCCGCCCAAACACGGTATCACGGAGGGCTATTTGTGAGCAAGCCCGTTTGGAACCACAACTGAACCGGTTGCCGTCGATTGGCAAGCCGGACCGGGTGTTAGGACTCCGCCTTGACTAGCGACCCCAGCGAGCAAGACTACGGGCGACATGCGAAGGCTTCTCTTTCTGTTCGGGCTGGTTCTGGCCGGCTGCTCCGGCCCCTCCCTGCTCGTCGTGGGTGAGGGTGTCCCTCCTGCGCCGGCGATCCCCGAGCTCGAAGTGGTTATCACCGACAAGGCCGGCGAGCCGATCACGGAAGCCATAGTGACCTTCGGAGACCTCGACGAGGCCCAGACTGATGCAAACGGCAGCGCGGTCTCCGAATGGCCCCGGTCCTCGCTCTCCATCGTCGCCAGCGCTCCCGGGTTCCATCCGGGTTCCCTCGAGGTCCTCGAGCTTCCCGATACCCGGGTGGTGAAGCTGGCACTCGATCCCGTTGTCGTTTCGGGGGTCGTGCGAACGATCGCCGGGCACGGTCTGCCGGGTGTGCTCGTTTCGCTAGGCCAACGGACGGCTCTCACCGACTACTTCGGAGCGTTCGAGCTCGAGCAGGTGGTGGCCGGCACCGTTGAGGCCGTCAAGTCCTCATATCACGCGGGGTCGGTGGCCTGGGACGGAGAGGCACCGACAGTTTCCCTGGCTCTGGAGGCCCGCCTGATTCGCTCGATTCGAGCCAGCGGGCCTTCCGTCGGCAGTGCCGAGCGATGGGGCGAACTCCTCGAACTGGCCGAATCCACCGAGGTGAACGCCATCGTGGTCGACACGAAGGATGAGTCCGGGCGGGTCTTCTACGACACCGCGGTCGATATGGCCCACGAAATAGGGGCAGTTGCCGTTCAGTACGACCCGGAGGAGGTCCTGGCCGACCTCCACGACCGCGGAATCTACGCCATCACGCGGATCGTGACCTTCCAGGACCGGTACATGGGGGCCGCCTTCCCCGAGCACGCGGTTTGGGACGCCGGTACGAATGCGCCATGGACGACAGGCGGTGGTCAAGCGTTCATGGATGCCACCGATGCTGCTTCCTGGGACTACCCGCTGGCTCTGGCCGTCGAAGCGTGTGCGCTGGGCTACGACGAAATCCAGTTCGACTACGTGCGTTTTCCCACCGACGGGCCCGTCGATCGGGCGGTGTATGACGGGCCGAGCGATCAGGCCGGTCGGGTCACGGCGATCAGCTCCTTTCTTTCCGAGGCTCGCAATCGCCTCAACCCGCTTGGTTGTGCGGTAGCGGCCGACGTGTTCGCGGTCATCTTCAGCGCCAACGGTGATCAAGGACTCGGCCAACGGGTGGAGGAGCTGGCCGACTCGGTCGATGTGATCAGCCCCATGATCTATCCGAGCCACTACTCGACCGGCTGGTTCGGCTTCGCATGCCCGAACGCCAATCCGGGCCCGGTCGTCGCCAATGCGCTCGACGATGGCCTGCCCCGTATTACCGGTCCGGCCATCGTGCGACCCTGGATCCAGGACTTCACCTTCGGGTGCGGCGATCCATATGGCGAAGCCCAGGTCCGCAGCCAGATGGACGAGGCCGAGGCCCGCAACCTCGGGTGGATTCTCTGGAATGCGGGGAGTCGCTTCACCGAGGCCGCCCTCGACCCGGCCACCGAGTGAGCCTCACCCAGCTCAGTCGGGACGTCATCGAGTGCCGGGCCTGTCCCCGCCTCGTAACCTGGCGGGAAGAGGCTGCGACCACCAAGCGGGCCGCCTTTCGCGAATGGGAGTACTGGGGCCGGCCGGTCCCCGGCTTTGGCGATCCGGCGGCTCGGCTCGTCCTCGTCGGCCTGGCTCCGGCCGCTCACGGTGCCAACCGGACCGGCCGAATGTTCACCGGGGACCGCTCGGGTGATTGGCTGTACCGGGCTCTCCACAAGGCCGGATTCGCCAACCAGGCCACCGCCACCGACCGCCTTGATGGCCTGAAGCTGGCCGACTGCTACATCACCGCCATCGTTCGTTGTGCGCCCCCGGACAACAAGCCGGCCCCGGAGGAGCGAGCCACCTGCGCCCGGTGGCTCGACGAGGAGCTCGATCTGCTTCGGTCGACCGAGGTAGTCGTCACGCTTGGCCAGCTCGCCTACAACCAGGTGCTCCGTCGGTACGGGACGGCCGCTCCCCGGCCACGGCCCCGCTTCGGGCACGGAGTTGAGGTGAAGCTCGACGGGGGACCGCTCGTGATCGCCAGCTATCACCCGAGCCAGCAGAACACCTTCACGGGGCGACTCACCGAGGAAATGCTCGATGCGGTGTTCACGAGGGCGATCGAAGCGCTTGGTGGCTGAAAACTCTTTTGGTATGCGAACAACACCCCAATATGCTGGTCGGCCGTGAGACCCCTTACCGCTGAAACCGTCGACGCGCGCTCCGATGCGCCCGCCCCCTGGCTGGCAGATCTGCGCGCCCGCGGATTGGAGGCCTTCCAACAGCTGGCGATGCCAACCTCAGATCAAGAGGAATGGCGCTACATCGACCTCGACTTCGATCTCGACGAGCTCGGCCTGGCAGACGGTCCCGGTGATCCCCTCCCCGAGAGTGCCTACGCGGTCGCCGCCATCGGGAGCGCTCAGATTGTCGACGGATTCGTCACCGATATCGTCGACGCCGATGGGATCACGATCTCGCGAATCGCCGATGCCGACCCGGACCAGCTGGCCGGCGCGGCCGGCTCGGCCATTCCTGTCGACCTCGACCGCTTTGCGGCCGCCCACCACGGTTTTGGATCTGACGGGCTCCTGATTCATGCGGCCAAGGGTGCGGTAGCCGCCGGTCCCATCATCGTCGATGTCCAGGCCGTCACCCCCGACACGCTTTCACTGCCTCGCATCATGCTGGTGGCCGAATCGCAATCGGACCTGTCGGTCATCGTCATCTACCGGTCGCCAGACGGCGAAGTCTTTCATGTCATTCCTCAACTCCAGGCGGCGATCGGCGATGCAGCCCGGGTGCGGCTCTCCACCATCCAGGCCTGGGGCTATCAGACCACAGCCATCGGCCAGCAACGGGTCGTGCTCGGGCGTGATGCGAACCTTCATCACGGTGAGGCCGGCATCGGGGCCGCACTCGGCCGTCTCCACTTCTTGGTAGACATCGACGGGTCGGGCGCCCACTCTGAGATCACCGGCCTCTACTTCGGTGAAGACGATCAGGTACTCGATTACCGGGCGTTCATAAATCACCGCGCCCCGAACACAACGTCGAACATGTTCCTGAAAGGCGCCGTCGAGGACGCATCGCATTCGGTATTCACCGGCCTCATCCGGATCGAAGAGGAGGCCCAGAAGGTCCATGCCTTCCAAACCAACCGCAACCTCGTGCTGAGCGCTCACGCGGGTGCCGAGTCGGTCCCCAACCTCGAGATTCTTGCCAATGACGTCAAGTGCGGGCACGCGTCTACCGTCGGCCCGCTCGACGCCGATCAACGCTACTACCTCATGAGCCGCGGCCTCGACCGCATTCACTCCGATCGTCTCCAGGTGCGTGGATTCTTCGAGGAGGCGCTCAAGCAACTGCCCCATCCGGAGCTGGCAGCACCGATTCGCGCCGCCGTTAACGAGAAATACATTCGGGCTCAGGAAGAGGGTCGGTTGTGAGAGTTAGCGTCGGCAGCCTCGCCGAGCTCCCGGATGGCCGGGGAGTCCAGGTGGAGACATCGGGCCATCGGATTGCCTTGTTCCGGATCGGGGACATGGCGTACGCCATCGGGGATCGCTGCAGTCACGCAGAAGCCTCGCTGGCGGAGGGGGAGTTGTTCGACACCGGCGTCGAATGCCCCCGCCACGGCTCCGAGTTCAGCATCATCACCGGTGAGCCCGATTCCTTCCCGGCGACCCGCCCCGTTCCCACCTATGTGGTCGAGGTCGTCGACGGCGAAGTCTTTCTCGAGTTGGAGCCGGTGGAGGAGGACGCATGAGCACAGCCCTGGCAGTCAAAGATCTGCGAGCCTCAATCGGGTCCGTTGAGATCCTCAAAGGCCTCGACCTCGAGGTCGGGTACGGAGAACTCCATGTGATCATGGGCCCGAACGGGTCGGGCAAGTCCACCCTCTGTCACGTGTTGATGGGCAAGCCCGACTACGACGCGACCGGATCGGCCCGCGTCGGCGGTCATCAACTGCTCGGAGAGAGTGTCGAAACCCGGTCCCGTCTCGGCCTGGCTGAAGCGTTCCAGTACCCGACCGAGATCCCCGGCATCACCCTGCGAGATCTCTTCGAGGAGCTTGCCGAGCAGCGTGATGACGGCGACGCCATCCGGGCCCGGGTGCAAGAGGTAGCTGCTCTCCTCGGGACCGAGCGATTCCTGGATCGGCCGGTCAATGAGGGCCTGTCGGGTGGGGAGAAGAAGCGCTCAGAGATCTTCCAGCTGGCAGTGCTGGCACCGGCGGTCGCCGTTCTCGACGAGATCGACTCGGGGCTGGACGTCGATGCGGTCCGGGAGGTTGCCGAAGCGGTTGAGCGGATGCGAGGACCCGATATCGGCGTGCTTCTCATCACCCACTACAACCGGATCCTCAAGTACCTCACGCCCGATCGCGTCCACGTCATGGTGGCAGGCAAGATCGTCCAGTCGGGCGGTCCTGAGCTGGCCGCCGAGCTCGAGGAGACCGGCTACACCGACCTGGTCGCCGAGATCATGGGCGGGCAGCCGGCTGCCGAAGAGGACGACTTCCTGGCCGGCCTGTGATCGAGATCGGGGCGCCCGTCCCTGAAGTGGATGTTTTCGACGGCAAGGGAGCGGCTCCGCTCGCGGTGTTCTATGACGGTCCCGCACTCCTCGTATTCTTCCGGGCCGATTGCGGCCGCTGCAGCGGCGTGCTCGGCCTGGCGGCCGGCATCGGCCGGATCTCCAGGGGTCTCACCGTCATCGGGGTGTCGCAGGAGACGATTGAAGCGACCGCCGAGCTCATGAACGGGATCGGAGTCCGGATGCCGGTCGTCATCGACGACCGGCCGCACCGGGCGTCGGCCGCCTTCGGTTTCGAGATGGTGCCCTCGATGGCGCTCATCGAAGAGGACCGGATCACCTGGACGAGTGACGGGGTCGGCACCGACGACATTGAGGACCTGGCTGCCCGACTGGCCTCCTGGACCAGGGCGACGCCGATTGGTCTTGTGCCCGAGTATGTCGACAGCCCGGCAAGCCAGTCCCGGAACCTCCCGAGCTAGTTCTTCGATGCTCGGTTGACGGCTACGGTTCTGCCATGCCTGATCGCGACTCCGGTTCGTTCGATCCCGCCACCCAGGCTGTCTGGGCAGGCGAGGATCACTATCTAGTTGATCGGGCCACGCAGGTCCCGGTCGTTCACAGTGTTGCCTTCGGGTACGACGACGTTGATGAGTGGCTGGCGGTAGCCCGTGGCGAGGCCGACGGTCACATCTACGGACGAAACACGAACCCGACGGTGGCGGTGTTCGAGGAGAAGCTGAGAGTCATGGAGGACGCCGAGGCCGCCACCTCGGCTGCCACCGGGATGGCGGCGATCTCGAATTCGCTTTATGCCCTGCTGGCCCCTGGAAAACGGGTGGTTTCAGTGAAGGACACCTACGGAGGTACCAGCGAGATATTCACGGATTTCCTGCCCGCCTATGACGTGGAAACGGTGCTGGTCGACACGACAGACTTCGAGGCCATCGAAGCACAGATAGCCGCCGGTTGCGATGTGCTCTACCTCGAGACTCCCACCAACCCGACCCTGAAGATCCTGGACCTCGAGCGACTCGGTGCCGCCGGCCACGCCGCCGGGGCGGTCGTCATGGTCGACAACACGTTTGCGACTCCCATCAATCAGAGCCCGCTCGCTCTGGGGGCCGACCTCGTGCTCCACTCCGCCACGAAGTTCCTGGGAGGTCACGCCGATGCGCTCGGGGGAGTGGTGGCCGGCCGGGCCGACCTCATCGAGCAGATCTACCACTACCGGGAGATCAACGGGGCAACACTCGATCCGATGGCGGCCTATCTCCTGCTGCGCGGGATGAAGACGCTGCACTTGCGCATCGAGCGGCAGACCACGAATGCGGCGGCCGTTGCCGAATACCTCGAGGGCCACGACCGCGTCATCGAGGTCAACTATCCGGGCCTGGCCAGCCACCCGCAGCATGACCTGGCGGCCCGCCAGATGCGAGGATTCGGAGGGATGCTCAGCTTCGCCGTCGAGGGCGGGTTGGAGACGGTGAAGCGGTTCCTCCCCGAGCTTCGACTTGCCCACCTGGCAGCCAATCTCGGATCGGTCGAGACCACCGTCGGGCCTCCCGCCACCACGAGCCACGTCGAGGTGAGCGCGGCAGGCCGGGCCGCCCTCGGGATTCCGGAGGGCCTCGTTCGGTACTCGGCGGGGATCGAGCACGTCGACGATCTCATCGCCGATCTCGACGCCGCTCTGGCGGTTCTCTAGCGCTCCTCGATTTCGGTGAAGGGAAGCCGCCACTCGGGCGGATCGAAGGGCTCGGCGAAGTACTGGGTTTCCCGCCACACGAGGTGGTTCTTGTATTCGAGGATCTGCACCCAGTGGTACGTCTTCCCGTCAGGCCACGCCCCTTTGCCCTCCATCGTGACGAGATCGCCGGTGTCGGCAATCTGGATGATGGGGGTCGGGAGCATGAAGCGGGGCGACACGGTGCGCACCACCTCGGCTTTGCGGTCTCCGCCCTTGATCGTTTCGGTCACCGGTGCCGGCGCATTGAAGTGGTCGGCGTACTCACGGTGGGCGGCGGCCCACATCTCGTGACCCCGGAATCGTTCACCCGACTGAGGGAAGTAGCACTCGTAATCGGAATGGCGAAGCTCACCGAGTGCGTCGATATCCAGCGAAGCCATCGCCTTTGCGTATTTCTCGACCCGTTCGCTCATGTGTTTGCTCCTTCGGCGTTCATCCGCTCGACCAGCCACCATCGATAGTCATTGTCTGGCCGGTCATGAAGGCGGCGGCGTCAGATAGAAGGTAGACGGCGGCCCCGGCAATTTCCTCTGGCTGGCCGTGCCGGCCGAGGGGAGTCCGGTCGACGACATGTTTGAGGAGGTCTTCGTTCTGGATCAACGCAGACGCGAATCGGGTCTCGACCAGTCCGGGTGCGATGGCATTGACGCGCACGCCCATCGGTCCGAGCTCGTGGGCCAGCGTTTGCGTCATCGAGATGAGAGCGGCCTTGGTCATGCCGTACACGCCCTGGAGTGGAGCCGCCCGCTCACCGGCGACGCTGGCGATGTTGACGATGGATGTTCCCGGCCTCGCCTGTTCGACGAAGATCCGGCTTGCTACCAGCGGACCCTTCAGGTTCACCTCGATGGTCTTGTCGAACGCTGCTTCCTCGATCGCGAGCATGGGACCGAAGTACGGGTTGGTGGCAGCGTTGTTCACCAGGCCGTGGATGGGGCCAAATGCCTCGGTCGCCCTGGCGAACAGCGCCGACACTTCATCACCATGTCCCATGTGGCAGGCCACTGC
>CAXMQV010000113.1:0-23267 GCA_964195905.1 uncultured Gammaproteobacteria bacterium | reverse complement strand
ACCTCTTCAACGAGGCCGTCTCCTCGGCCGATTGGCCGGCACTGAGGGCGCTCTTCACAGATACCTCGACACAGCAGTTCATCCTCCCAACGGAAACAATTCCGTTGATCCGGCTAATGGATCCGATACCCCTCGGCGGTGACTTAACAAGCCTCGGATTGTTCGATTGGAATGGCGACGAGACCATCAGCGAGTTCGATGGGTTGGTGCGTCGGGTGTCAGGGCGGTACGCAGGGGCGACGACAACGCTTCTTTCTTGCGCCCAGGTCGATGCCGTGACGGTGGTGTGTGATGAGGTTCTAGAGGGTTACGCTTTCAAGAATCCCCTCCACATGAGAACCTGGACGTTCACCATTGCTGACGGTTCCATCGCAAATGTGGTGTTCGATTTCTCGCTCTCTGAGGCGAGTCCGATCGATGCCGATGCGGTTGCCGTCTATGAAGCATGGGTCATGGGGAATCGGCCGGAATTGACCCGGGATCTGTTCACATTCGGAGGGGAGCTGCGGATTGAGCCCGACACCATCGAGATACACCGACAGCTGGTCACCGAATGGCAGGCGCAGCAATAGCCCCAGTTCCCCTCCTTGAGCTGAGGGAGAGGTCCTCCGACGGAAAGAGGAGGCGGAGCCGGGGAGACCGCTCCCACCATTTCCGGAATAACGTGATGATCGAAAGGAAGCCCCCGGCACGGCGGGGGCTTCCTACAATCTGTGTCCATGTTTGAGACTCTCACCAATCGGATGGGCGGCGTGTTCACGCGACTGCGCGGCAAGGGCCGGCTCAGTGAAACCGACGTCGACGAAGCCCTGCGCGAAGTGCGGCTTGCCCTGCTGGAGGCAGACGTCAATCTCAATGTCACGAAGGCGTTGATCGCCCGGATCCGGGAGCGGGCGGTTGGGGAAGAAGTCCACGCCAGCCTCACTCCCGGCCAGCAAGTCATCAAAATCGTCAACGAGGAGCTCATCGGGACGCTCGGAGCCGCGGCCGTCGAGCTGGCTCGTCCCAAGGCTCCGCCGCTGCGCATCCTCATGGTCGGATTGCAGGGCTCGGGCAAGACGACCTCGGCCGCCAAGCTGGCTCATCGCCTCAAGGAGGATGGCAAGCGACCGATGCTCGTCGCCGCCGACCTCCAGCGCCCGGCGGCCATCGACCAGCTCGAACAGCTTGGCCAGCGCATCGGAGTGCCCGTTTTCGTCGACCGCAAGGGCAAGCCCGCCAAGCTCGTCAAGGCCGCATTGAAGGAAGCGACCAAGACCGGCGCCGACGTTCTCATTGTCGACACCGCCGGCCGTCTCCAGATCGATGCCGATCTCATGAGCGAGTTAGCGGCCATCAAGAAGGCCGTTGATCCAGACGAGGTGCTGCTGGTGGTGGATGCGATGACCGGCCAGGAGGCCGTGAACGTCGCGACCGGATTCTTGGAACGTGTCGACTTGAGCGGGGTGGTGCTGTCGAAACTCGACGGTGATGCTCGCGGCGGGGCCGCCATTTCAGTGCGCGAGGTCACCGGCTGTCCGATCAAGTTCGCCGGTGTCGGAGAGGGCATCGGAGACTTCGAAGTGTTTCATCCTGATCGCATGGCCGGTCGCATCCTGGGCATGGGGGACGTGATGACTCTCGTGGAGAAGGCCGAGCGGACCTGGGATGAAGCCGAGGCCGAAGCCGCCGCCGACAAGCTCATGAACGCGACGTTCAATCTCGACGACTTCCTCGTTCAGTTCCAGCAGATCAAGAAGATGGGGTCGTTGACTGAATTGATTGGTATGCTTCCCGGCGCTCCGGCCGCTCTCGGAAACGTGGAGGTTGACGACCGGGACATGGCGCGAGTCGAGGCGATCATCCGCTCGATGACCCCCGGGGAACGCCAGAATCCGAAGATCATCAAAGGCGGTCGGCGTCGCAGGATTGCGACCGGCTCTGGGACAAATGCGCAAGCAGTGAATAGGCTGCTCAAGCAATTTGGCGAGACACAGAAGATGATGCAAGATTTGGCCTCGGGCACCGGCAGCCAAGCGGTGTTGGCCAGAGCCGGAATGCGTCGGACGAAGAAGAAGACAAGCCCTAAGAAGGGCAGCCCGAAAAGGGCCAAAAGGAAGAGGTAATCGATGGCGGTCAAGCTCCGCCTCATGCGGATGGGCAAGAAGAAGCACCCCACCTACCGGGTGGTGGCCGCCGACTCGCGTTCACCCAGGGACGGCCGGTTCATTGAGTTGATCGGTCGATACGACCCCCACCCCCATCCGTCCGTCGTCGAGATCGACAATGATCGCGCCATGCACTGGTTGGAAGTCGGTGCTCAGCCGACCGACGCCGTCCGGAAGCTGCTGGAGATTTCGGGAGCCTGGGGACAGTTCCGCGTAAAGCGGGGCGACGTCCACGTCGTCGGCGAAACCGCTCCTCCCGAGGAGCGGGAACGCAAGTCGAAGAAGGCCCGGGCAAAGGCAGCCGAGGAGCCCGCGGTCGAGGCCGCGCCCGTTGCCGACCTGGCCGTCGAGGCTGCCGAGGTGGTTGAGGAGCCGGTCGCTGAGGTTGTCGCGGAGGCTGCCGAGGTGGTTGAGGAGCCGGTCGCTGAGGTTGTCGAAGTCGTTGAAGATGCGCCCGCCGCTGAAGAGGGTGCCGAAGAAGTTGCCACCGAGACAGAAGAAGAGGAGGCCACCTGATGGCCAAGGGCGACATTGTTAGGAACGTGGTCGCATATCTGGTCGGCGAGATCGTCGACAACCCCGATGAGGTCACCATCGAGATGATCGAAGAGGGCGACGCCGAGATCCTCGCAGAAGTCCGGTGTGCCAAGCCCGACATGGGGCGGGTCATCGGCCGTCGGGGTCGGGTTGCTCGTGCCATTCGCACGCTCGCCCAAGCCGCCGGAGAAGAAGAGGGTCTGACCGCCTCGGTCGAATTCGTCGACTAGTGATAGTCGGATCTTGCGGCAAAGCGCATGGGTTGCGCGGCGAGGTCTCCGTCTATACCGAGGTCCCCGAGGCCGTGGTTCCCGGTGCTGAGCTGATGACCGACCGCGGGGGAGCGCTCACGGTCTCAACAGTCCGCCCCCACAAAGGTCATCTGGTCGTGGGCTTCGCAGAAGTGGTCGATCGAACTACCGCCGAAGCGATGCGAGACCTCCAACTCATGGTCGACGACGCTCAGGCGCCCGAGCTCGGCGAAGACGAGTTCTGGGCCAGCAGCCTCGTTGGGCTCCAGGTGCAGCATCCCGACGGCTCCCAACTCGGCATCATCGCCCGGGTCGTGACGACCGGGGCTCAGGACCGTATCGTCGTCGATACCGGCCACAGCCAGGTCGAGGTCCCGTTCGTCCCCGAGCTGGTCCCTGAAGTCCTCGAGACTCACATCGTCGTCGACCCACCAGAGGGCTTGTTCGACTGAGGTTCTTCCTGTTGACGGTTGACTGTTGACCGCTGACGGCAACGCCGCAGGCGTTGCCTAGCCCTCGTCCCGCCAGTCGAGCCAGTCCTGCACCGGGGCGAGATCGAAGTCGGGGCCGTTGAGGCCGAGCGTGACCTCGTCGAGGTGGGCGAGTTCGGGGCCGGGGCCCATCTTGTGCCACTCGACTCCGGCCGAACGACGGATGGTGGCAGGATCGCGGTCCAGCTTGGCGCACCACTCGTTGAGTACTTCGTTCTTGTGGGGGAATTTCTCGGGGTCCCAGAAGTAGTGCCAGGTGTCGGCGTATTCGGCGACCATCCGGAGCGTCTTCTTCTCTCCTCCGCCGCCGATGAGGATCGGGAGATCACCGACCGGAGCAGGATTGAGCTTGGAGAGACGGTCCTTGATGAGGGGAAGGTCGCGAGCGAGGTTGTCGAGTCGCCAGCCGGCGGATGGCCCGAACTCGTAGCCGTACTCGAGGTAGTCGCGCTCGAACCATCCCGATCCGATGCCAAGGATGGCCCGACCGCCCGAGATGTGGTCGACGGTCCTGGCCATGTCGGCGAGGAGCTGAGGGTTGCGATACGAGTTGCAGGTAACCAAGGGACCTAGTTGCACGCGCTCGGTGACTTCCGCCCATGAAGCCAGCATGGTCCAGCATTCAAAATGGGCTCCATCGGCGTCGCCGTAGAGCGGGTAGAAGTGGTCCCAGTTGTAGACGACGTCGACGCCCATCTCCTCGGCCTTGACGACCTGGCGGCGAAGATCGTCGTAGTTGGCATGCTGGGGGTGGAATTGGATGGCGATCTTGGGCTTGGCCATGCGGGTGACCCTTTCGAATTGGCTGGCCAGCAAGCTAGTGCTTGGTTGTCAGTCCCCCCAGCGGAGCTGGGGGGAAGGTACCGCCGAGCCGAAGGTTCGGGGGTAGGGGGGCGGCCGCTATTCCCGAGCTTTGGGCCCGGAGGAGTGCCGCTATTCGGCCCGACCGATAGTTATGTTGCCCGACACGCTCTTGGCTCGCAGCTGGACCTCCGGTCCGGTCGCCGGGGTCGGGGAGTCATTGGGGGAGGGGAGGTCAACCCGTCCGCTCAGGGTGCGGATATCGAGGTCGACCCGTCGTCCGCCGGCGATCCGCAAGTCGAGGCGGCCGGACACGCTCTTGGCGATGAGCGTGTCGCCCTCGAATCGTTTGACGAGCACTCCGCCGGACGCGGTCTTCACGTTGAGGCCGCCGGTCACCATCCCGAGGTCGATGTCTCCCGAGGCGGTGGACACCGAGCAGTCGGCCGTAGTTTCGTTGATCTTCACGTCTCCGGACGCCGACGCCACCCGGGTGTCGCCCCCGGCGTGCTTGACGGTGACATCGCCCGAGGCCACCTTGATTTCCGTCCGTCCGCCGGCGTGAGTGAGATTGACGTCACCCGAGGCCGAACGGGCGGTGAAGTCGCCGACCGGGCCGCGGACTTCGACGTTGCCGGACGCCACCGCCGTGCTGACATCGGTGCCGGTGGGCACTTCGAGCCGGATTCGGTACGAGCCCCGCAGCCGGCCCTCTTCTCCGATTTGGATGTGGTCCCGGAACTGCTCAGCGAGCAGTTTGTCCGGGTTCGTGGCACTGATCGACACGTTGATGGTGCCGACCGGGCCCTCCTCGATGTGGATGTGGCCGGAGGCAATACGGACCTCAACGTCCGGACGGTCGCCGACGTCGAAGGTGAGGATGCGTTCTTTCATAGGTCGATGCTCGTCTTGACGCGACTGCCACGCCCGCTCTTGGAGGGTTTGGCCTTGGATGCGAGGGTGCTGACTACGTAGCTGTTGACGGAGTCGCCGGTGTCGAGGGCGGCATTCTCGAGCAGCAGCTTGAGACTTTCAGGGAGCCGGAGGGTGAGGCGGGCTTCGTTTCCTCCGGCAGTGATCTCAACATCGGCTTCCCGCGGCTGCACCTGCAATTGGGGCTCCCCGTCGGAGATGACGAGCGATACGCGGTAGTCGGGGAGCTGGGCCCCCACCTCGAGTGCAGCTTGTTCGGCGAGGGTGGTGCCGGCCTGGCGCAGAGCGGGCTCGAGGACCGCCATCAAGGCGGCGGCCGCTTCGGTGATGTCAGGGTCGTCGGCGGTGAGTTGGAGCTGCCGGTGGACGGCTGCCTCGAGTTCGGTGAAGACGGTGCTGATGTCCATTAGGTGCGGGTATCCGTTTTCTCGATGATGCTCCGCCTGGTGCGCCGGGTGTAGCGCTCTTCGACGAGTGCCTGGGTGAAGCGGTGGTCTGCGTACATGGTCGTCCCCCTGGGGTGCTGTTAGCTGCGGCGGTCGGTCTTGCGGGTCGGGAAGCGGTGGTTGGCGATTGCTGTGGTGGCTGTGTGGGTTACGAACATTGTGAGCTCCTGTCACTTCGATGTCTATCTGATGTCACAATGATGTCACAACGATGTCGCCCTGTCAAGCCCCTATTTCGGATTTCTTGGCGGTCCCGGTTTCGCGGACAAATTCGCTCGCCCGGTAGCCTGGCAAGCCATGTCACATCCCGCCCCCGACCCGTCTCTTGCGCTCGAGTACTTGACCGGTGCCCGCGATCCAGGACCGCTCATGGCCGAGGCGGCCCGGTTGCGAGACGAGGGGAAGGGCCGGACCGTCACCTACTCGCGCAAGGTGTTCATCCCGCTGACGACGCTCTGCAATGACACCTGTACCTACTGCACGTTTGCCAAGCCGCCGGGAGCGGGCGGGCAGTACCTGGAACCGGACGAGGTGATGGCCATTGTCCGGGCGGGCGAGGAGCTCGCATGCACCGAGGCCCTATTCACCCTCGGCGATCGGCCGGAAGAACGCTGGCCGCAGGCCCGTGAGTTCCTGGCCGGGCACGGCCACACGACCACACTCCAGTACGTACAGGAGATGACCGAACGGGTGGCCACCGAGACCGCCCTTTTTCCGCACGCCAACCCCGGGCTCATTCCCGATGACGCCTTCGTTGCGCTCCGGCCCTCCAACCCGTCGATGGGGATGATGCTGGAGAACATTTCGCCGCGCCTCATGGAGCCGGGCATGCCCCACCATGACGCTCCCGACAAGGAGCCCGGTCTGCGGGTCGCCACCATCGAAGGTGCCGGCCGCACGCGAGTGCCATTCACGACCGGCGTGCTCGTCGGCATCGGCGAGGAGCCGGAGGAGGTGATCGACAGCCTGTTCGTGCTGGCAGACCTCCACGAGACCTGGGGCCATATCCAGGAGATCATCGTCCAGAACTTCCGGGCCAAAGCCGACACCCGGATGCGTCGATCGCCCGAGCCGACCGTTCACTACTTCGCCAGGGCGGTCGCCATCGCCCGCTGGTTCTTCGGTCCCGAGATGAACGTGCAGGTTCCCCCCAATCTGACCGAGCGCTACGAGGTCTATCTCGACGCCGGCATAAACGACTGGGGCGGAGTGTCCCCGCTCACCATCGATTGGGTGAACCCCGAACGACCCTGGCCGCATCTCGACGAGCTGGCGTCCCGCACCACCGACGCCGGATTCGGGCTGAAGCCGAGGCTGCCGGTGTACCCCGAGTTCATGAGCGACCAGTGGCTGGATCCGGCCATGCTCGACAAGGTCCGGGAAGCCGTCGACGCAGACGGATACGCTTCTGCCCCCCAATCCGTAGAGTCCACTCCGTGATGATCACCTTTTGCCAGATTCGGCCGGCCGCCGATGAGTTGAGCGAGATCTGGGCTACCACCCGCCGCCGGGAAGGCACCCTCGTCGCCGAGGTCCCGGTGCTCGATTCGGATGGCCGGACGGCAATTCTCGCCGGAGGCCTCCTGCCGGTTTCGACCGGGTCAGACGAGTCGCCGGCTGCCTGGGTGGTTGATCCCGCCGACGCCCTCAAGCTCGCCAAACGGGGGGTGCCCGGGTGGCGGATCACCGTGCGGGATACCGGATCGGCCGAGGGGGTTCTCGACGCGGTCGCCCGATCGGGCGCCACCTATCTGCGCACCGGCCGCAGCAAGGTCCGCTCGGCCGCCGAGATCGCCGCTTACCCGTCGATCGACACGAGAGTGTCGGTATTCGTCGACACGGTCGAAGAGGCGGCCGCCGCCGTCGCCGACGGAGCCACCGACCTCATGCTGCGAGGCTGGGACGGCGAATCAATCGGCCAATTGCGCGATGCGCTGGACCAGCCCCTGGTTGAACGGACTGCCCTCCCACCCGGCCTCGATCTGGACGACATCCGTAGCGAGCTCGATCGAGAGTTGTTCACCGCCTACCTGCAGCAGGTCGATGGGAGCGGCGCCGCCCGCCCTCGCTATGAGTGGGCGCCCGGAAGGCCGACCGACCCGCCCGTGCCTGCCGGCCGGCTTTCTCTGCAGTGGGGCGATGTCGACTGGACCGGTGCCCGCCAGGCGAGCGGCATCGACGATCTCGAACCGGAGCTGCGCGGGATTCTCACCAGGTCGCTGGCCGGGAATGCGCCGTCCCGCGACGAAATCGAACGGCTCTTCTTCGCCCGCGGTGCCGAGGTGGAAGCCATCGCCTCGGTCGCCGATGAGCTGCGCAAGCGTCGTAATGGCTCTGTCGTCACGTACGTCGTGAACCGCAACATCAACTACACAAACCAGTGCTACTTCCGGTGCGGGTTCTGCGCCTTCTCCAAGGGCCCCAAGTCGCTCAACCTGCGCGGCGACCCCTATCTGCTCAGTCTCGACGAGGTGGCCGATCGCACCCGGGAGGCCTGGGAGCGGGGGGCCACCGAGGTCACGCTGCAGGGTGGGATCCACCCAGACTTCACCGGTGACTTCTACGTCCACGTCACCGAGCTCATCAAGGCATCGGTGCCGGCCATGCACGTGCACGGATTCACGCCCCTCGAGGTGTGGCAGGGAGCTCAGACCACCGGTGCCACCGTCCCCGAGTTCCTCGCCCGCCTGAAGGACGCTGGACTCGGAACCCTTCCGGGAACGGCCGCCGAGATCCTCGATGACGACATCCGGCGTCATCTATGCCCGGACAAGATCGGCACGGCCGAGTGGGCCTATGTCATGATCACCGCCCACGAAATGGGCCTGCGCTCTACCTCAACCATCATGTTCGGTCACATCGACGGGCCCCGCTCGTGGGCCAACCATCTCGAAGTCCTGCGAGATATCCAGCGCCGGACCGGGGGAATCACCGAGTTCGTTCCACTTCCGTTCGTGCATATGGGAGCGCCCATCTATCTGCGGGGCCGGGCCCGGCCCGGGCCGACCTGGGATGAGGTCGTCTTGATCCACGCGGTTGCCCGCATCGCGCTCGACGGGCTCATCGACAACATTCAGGCCTCGTGGGTCAAGCTTGGATTGGAAGGGGGACGACGACTGCTCGAGGCCGGATGCAACGACATGGGCGGGACCCTCATGGATGAGAACATCTCCCGGGCCGCCGGTGCCGAACACGGTCAGCTGGCAACTCCTGAGGAGCTGGAAGCAACCATCAGGGCGGCGGGCCGGGTTCCGGCCAGACGCAACACCGTGTATGAGATCCTGGCACCCGAGCATCCGGCGGCCGGATAGGGCGAGGCGTTAGCCGAAGCGTTAGCCGAAGCGTTAGCCGGTGACCCGCAGTGTGACGGCGGTGCCGGTGGCCGTGACGATGAGGCAGTCTCCGACCGGTGTGTAGTCGAGGTTGACGCCGATGACCGCGTGAGCCCCCCTCGCCACGGCCTCCCGGACCATGGCTTCCTGGGCCGCTCCCCGGTCGATGGCAAGCTCCCTCCGCAAAGATTCGGCACCGCTCGGAGACTCCAGCAGCGTTCCTACCCGTCCGGCGTCCAGGGCGCAGGCCGACTCGCCGGTCACCATTCCGAGGTTCGTGTCGATGTCCCAATTCGGCACAGAGGTTGTGGTCGTGACGATCGGGCGCCACACCTTGGTGCCGTCGGCTTCCTTCACCCACCCCTGCACGGACTGGCGCCAGAGGTCGCCCCATTCGGGAGCCGGGTGGTCGATCACCGGCGCGGTCCTGACGGGTTGGGACTCACCGGGCTCAACCATGATCCAATCGGCCGGGGCGCTCCGGGCGGCGATTGCCCGGGTAACGGCGGCAGAAGCGGCCGCAGCTGCCTCGGCAGCGGCCGCCACTGATTCGGCGGCTACCGCCGCGTTGGCAGCCCGAGCGACACCGGCCGCCTCGGGCTCCCCGGGGAGGAATTCGATGGCGGGGTCCCAAGCCGAGGCCGGCCGGATGTCTACTACCACGGCGTCATCGACCCGGTCGGCAAAGAGATCGTGGTCTTCGCTGAGGCTGCGGCGGGCGGCGGCCAGTGCCTTCAGAAGCGGCCGGACGTTGTCCTCCTCAGGACGATCCTGCCGTTTGGTGGTCCAGAAGTCTTCCACCCTGCCCTCTTGTGTCATGTTTCCCCTGCGAACTCCAGCTGGTAGGAGGATAACCTGTAACGGTGAAATTCTCGGTGATCACCATGTTCCCCGAGTTCTTTGAGTCCCCCCTCGACGTCAGTCTCGTCGGACGTGCCAGGGAGGCCGGGCTCGTTGAATTCGAGGTGATTGGGCTCCGGCCGTACGGCCTCGGACGCCATCAAAAGCTGGACGGTGCTCCGTTTGGCGGGGGCGCAGGTCTCGTGATGCGTGTTGAGCCGCTGGCGGCGGCCGTTGCGCCCCTTGGAGACAGCCACAAGGTTTTGTTGTCAGCGGCCGGGTACCGGCTCACCCAGGCGACCCTGGACCGGTTTGCCGAACTCGACCACATCACGCTCGTGTGCGGCCGCTACGAGGGTGTCGATGAGCGTGCCGCCGAGCACCTGATGGACGAAGAAGTCTCGCTCGGCGACTATGTGCTGCTGGGCGGCGAAGTGGGGGCCGTTGCCATCATCGAGGGCGTTGTCCGATTGTTGCCCGGGGTGGTGGGAAACCCCGAATCGGTCGTGACCGAGTCCTTCCGCGAGGGCCTGGTCGAGGAGCCCCACTACACCCGTCCGGCCGAATGGGAGGGGTGGGAGGTTCCTGAAATCCTCCTATCGGGGAACCACGAGCGCGTTGCCGAGTGGCGGCTCCGTCAGCGCCAGGAACGCACCCGCCTGCGTCGGCCCGATCTGTGGAGGGAACTAGCGATTACGGAGGACCCGGAGTAGAGTTCCGCCGTCCCGCAACCGGCTGGACTTTCTTTCGCGAGGATTTCATGGGCACCATCGAAGACGTCGAACAAGGATATTTGCGGGACGACATTCCCGATTTCGGCCCAGGCGACAACCTCAGAATTCATGTGCGCGTCGTCGAGGGCGGTCGCGAGCGAATCCAGATCTTCGAAGGCGTTGTCATCGCTCGCAGCGGCGCCGGTGTGCGGGAGACCTTCACCGTCCGCAAAGTGGCCTTCGGAGTTGGTGTCGAACGGATCTTTCCCGTTCACGCCCCCATCGTTTCGAGCATCGAAGTGACGAGACGAGGAGCCGTCCGCCGGGCCAAGCTCTACTACCTGCGCGAGCGGGTCGGCAAAGCGACCCGCATCAAGGAGAAGCGCTGACCGGTCAAGGGCTTCGCTCTCGGGTCCGATACTCTCCTCGCTCATTCTTCGACCCGGAGTAGCGTTCCGCCATGGCCACCGAACCGACCCCCGAAGAGGATCTTCCGCCGCGGCTGCGTTTCGAACGCTTGGTTGAGGGTCCCGAACCCCGCGTCTTTCCCTCTGTTCGGCCCGACGAGAGCTCAACTCCATCAGCCGACCCTGGAAATCCCGATGGGGAAGCCGAGAGCGACGCATCGATACTCGAGCGATTCGAGGCACTCAAGCAAACGCTCGGAGCGGAAATCGGAGCCCCCGATCCCTCGCCACATCCGACCGCGGGGCGGGCGGCAGATCCTCCCCCTCCAGGCGGCACTCTCGACGATCTACAGGAGCGGGTCCGCCGCGTCAAGCAACAAGAACACGAAATGAGCACCCGACCCGAGCCAATCGCGCCGGCGGGCGACGAAACCGAAGGTCCGGCCCTCACCTACGAGGAACTCGAGTCTCAGAAGCAATCTGAGGCGATGCAAAGGCGGCGTGAGGCCAAGAAGGAAAAGCGGCGGCAACGACGCCAGGATCGCTCGTTCTGGCAGGAGTTGCCGATCCTCATCCTCGTTGCGCTCGTCGTCGCCATCATTATCAAGACGTTCTTCTTCCAGGCGTTCTACATTCCATCCGGGTCGATGATTCCCACCCTCGAAATCAACGACCGGGTGCTCGTCAACAAGCTGTCATATCGTTTCGGGTCGATCGAACGAGGCGACATCCTCGTGTTCGACTCCCCAGAGGCGATCGACGTCGAGCGGTCCTTTCCCGCCAGGGTGCTCCGCTCGATTGGCGAGGCCACCGGCCTGACCTCACCCGATACGGTGCTCATCAAGCGAGTCATCGGATTGCCGGGCGAGACCGTGGCCGTCGTCGACAACCAGGTGTATGTGAACGGCAATCCGATCGCCGAGCCGTACCTCCCCGAGAACACGACGATGCGGGATTTCGAGGAGATAGCGGTCCCGGCCGATCACATGTTCATGATGGGCGACAACCGCAACCAGAGTCGGGATAGTCGCTTCTTCGGCGCCATTCCACGCGAAGACATCGTCGGCCGTGCCTTTGTCAGTGTCTGGCCGCCCGGGGCGTGGGGTGGGCTCTAGATGGCGTCTCTGTCGCGCCCGGTGGATATACCGAAGTAGTGGCAACCACCGTTTGTTCCGGAGCGGGTCTAACGTGGCCGGGACGGTAGACAGGAGAGTCTGGTGAACGAGGAAGATCTCGAGCGGTACGAAACCGAGGTCGAGCTTCAGATCTACAAGGAGTATCGAGACGTCCTGCCCATGTTCAAGTACGTGGTCGAGACCGAACGACGGTTCTACCTCGCGAACAAGGTCGACCTCGAAACCCGCCAGGTCGGTGATGCCATCTATTTCGAGATCCAACTCGAGGATGCCTGGGTATGGGATATGTATCGACCGGCTCGTTTTCTGCAGAAGGTGCGGATCATGAGCTTCCGCGACGTCAACATCGAGGAGCTCGAGCCGGGAACCGCGCTCTAGCCAATCGACGGCTCGCTCGCTGGGGAGAATCGCTGGCAGCTGCCTATCTCCAGGAGCGTGGGGCAGTCGTCGTCGGGCGCAATGTCAGGGCCGGCCGGGGTGAGATCGATCTGCTCGTCCGTCTCGAGTCCATTCTCGTTGCAGTCGAGGTCAAGACGCGAATCGAGGGAGATCCGCGGGCGGCCTACACGGCTGAGAAGGCTCGTCGGGTCCGGGAGACGGCGCGACGGCTCAAACCGTCGCCGCGCCGGGTGGATCTCATCGCCATCGCCGCCAACGCCATCGGGGTCGAGATTCGATGGATTCCGGGGGTCTAGTCACGAGCCGCGGGAGCGCAGCTCTTTGAACCAGCATCCGCGGTGCCAATGGCGCCGCAGGTCGGGCGCATCCTCGGGAATGACCACGAGATGTCCCACTCCTGCGACGATGGTGCTCGAGCACCCCGGGCACAGGTAGGACTTGCGGGCGGCATACGGCTGGACGACCGTGACGATCTCTATCCCCAGAGGGCCCACGCCAGAACTCCCACGGTGACCACGAGCGCGATCACCACCACCACGATGTCGGTGATGTCGCGTTCGTGTGATCGGAATGGATTGAAGCCCACGGCCGGATGCTAGGAACAGCCGAGGTTGACGTCGATGTTGTCCTGATCGGCAATGATCTGCAGCTCCCGGCACGCCTCGGAGAACCGCTGCCGGAAACCCTCGGCCGAAAGCGCCGCCGCGTACGCATCCACGTCGGCCAGGGTGTCGAGCGATTCGAGCTGGTCTTCTCGCTCCTGGTACCCGGCGAGCACCCGTTCGCCAGCCTGGAGAGCCTCGGCATGAGGAAGCGCCGCAGCCGCCGGCGGAACGATGTCCCGTAGTCCGGCTACGAGTTGGGCGAAAGAGGCGGCGGTCCCGGTCAGCGACGTGCGAAAAAGGGTGATGAGCTCATGTTCGGCGTCGGCACTCTCGAAATCGATGTCGAGGAGCCCCTCGTTGACACCCGCCTCGAGGTCGTCCAACTCGGCATCCAGCGTTCCCGTCACCTTTTCCAGGTCGGCGAAGTACTCCTCAGAAGACCCGCCGCCGGCACAGCCCGCGACGAGAAGGACGATCGTCAAGGCGCTGAGGGAACGGAGCGGGTGCCGCATTGACGTGAATCTAGAGGCGCGGCGAGGCTAGAAGGGGATCGGTGCCGGTCGGCTGCCCACGAACACGATAAGGGCGATCAGCGATACAACGGCAATCCAGGCGAAGATTGAGGCGGCGTGCCGCAGTCGGGCGACCTTCACGGCGCGATTCAGGTGGGCGGTTCCGACCGCCGGATAGACGGTATCGATCCGGGTGGTGGTGGGCGGGACCCGTCGGATGGGCTTGGACTTCGGAGCCGGTGGTGCCGGTGCTGCCACCGGGCTTGGGCCAGGCACAGAGGCCCGCTGGCGATCCCACGGCCGCAACGCGGTCGCTGTCCCGGTAGGCAGGGTCTCGGCGGACACTGTCTTGGCGGGAGCTGTATGGAGGGGGCTCGGGGCGGACCGCGACCCGGCCTTGCCGGGGGTCTTGCACCCTTGGCGGCAGTAGCGGGGGAGTGGTCCCCGATCCCGAACCGCCACATCGGCCCCGCACCGCTCGCATTTCACGGAGGCGGGCCGGGGCGTGCTGCGTGAGCCGGCGCGGCGACAGTCGGCGCAGTACGTCGGCACCGGGCCCTTCGATTTGACTGCTACTGATGCGTCACAGCGCGCACACGTGATTGTTTTCGGTCGGCCCACATGTCCATTTTACCCACAATGAGTGATGTCGTTTCACGCGGTGGGTGTGTGTCTCAGCGAACTCATACGGTATCGGCATGTTCGCATCTGTCTCTTCTACCGCTCTCGTCGGCGTCGACACCCGGCCGGTTCAGGTCGAGGTCCACGCCGGCCAGAGCACCAAGTCGTCGTTCTCGATCGTCGGCCTGCCCGACACGGCGGTGCGAGAAGCGCGCGAACGAGTGCTGTCGGCACTGGCTTCTTCGGGGTTCAAGGTCCCGGAGGGCCGCATCACGGTCAACCTGTCACCGGCCGATCTCCCGAAGGCAGGCTCGGCCTATGACCTTCCGATCGCGCTGGCGACGCTGGTGGCGACCGGCCAGGTCGGCGCAGCCGCTACCCGGGTGGTGGCGCTTGGGGAACTGGCTCTCAATGGCGCGGTGCGATCGGTGCGGGGCGGCCTCGGGGCAGCCATGGTGGCCCGGCGCATGTCGCTCCCATGCATTCTTGCTCCCGATGCTGCTGGAGAGGCCGGCCGGGTTCCCGACAGCGACGTGCGCGGGGCCGCCGATCTGGTGGAGGCAGTCGGGGTGGCCCGCGGGACCTGCCCCGGAACCGTCCTCGAACCGAGCCCGGTCACCCGACCAGATCGGATCGCCGACCTGGCAGATGTGCGTGGCCAGGTGGTGGCTCGACGGGCCCTCGAAGTAGCTGCCGCGGGTGGCCACCACCTGCTCATGTCGGGGCCACCCGGGGCCGGCAAGACCATGCTCGCCGCCGCCCTCCCGTCCGTGCTTCCTCCGCTCACCGAGGAGGAAGCGCTCGAGGTCGCGCTCGTGTGGGGGGCGGCCGGGTTGGCTCGGGCCGGTTCGCACATTCCTCCCTTCCGGAGCCCGCATCACACGGCCACGGTTGCCGCCATGGTGGGTGGAGGCAGTGGCCTGCCGAGTCCGGGTGAGGTGAGTACCGCTCACCGGGGAGTGCTGTTCATCGACGAGCTCGGTGAGGTTCCCAGTCGCCTGCTCAATGCCCTTCGCCAACCCATTGAGGATGGGCACATCACGATCGCTCGGCGGGGTCACAGCGTTCGGTTTCCGTCCGCGTTTCAGCTGGTGGCGGCGACGAATCCGTGTCCGTGCGGTTTCGAAAACGACCGGCTGGTCGGGTGCCGGTGCACCGAGACGGCCAAGGAGCGCTATCGGAGCCGCTTCTCCGGCCCGTTCCTTGATCGGTTCGACATGCGGGTGCGAGTGGAGCGCCTTGATCTCGACGCCATGACCGGCCCGCCCGGAGAGAGCTCGGCCGAGGTGAAGGAACGCGTACTGGCGGCGCGAACCATTCAGGTAGAACGCGGGCGGCTGAACCGCCTGCTGGCTCGTCGCGATCTCGATCGGCAGTCGTACACGGCGGGCGCTACCCGGCTTCTCGCCTCGGCAGTTGATCGATTTCAACTTACGGCGCGAGGTTGGGATCGGGTGCGGCGGGTAGCCCGTACGGTGTCCGACCTGGCAGGCCGCGACGACATCGATCAAGACGCCGTTGCCGAAGCCCTCGCGTATCGGAAGACCTTGTGACCGGCTCGGATCGGCTTCGTCTTGCCTCCCTCGGCCTTCATCCCGACCGGGTGCGCAAGCTGCTGGTCGACTGGGGGAACGCCCGGGCCGTTCTGCGCGCCGTCGAGCGAGGTCAGGTCGAGGTGAGCGCCGCGGTCCGGGATCGCCTGGATGTCGACGCCGCGGCTGCTGCCCGGGCGGCCGGCGCCTCAGTGTTACTGCGAGAAGAACTGCCCGATGCCCTGGCCTCCCTGCCGGATGCCCCCGACCTCCTCTACCTACGGGGCGTCCTCAGCAGCCTCCCGGGAGTGGCGATTGTGGGGAGCCGGCGAGCCACTTCGTACGGTCTGCGTCTTGCCCGGCTGTTTGGTCGGGCGGTTGCCGAGGCCGGCTGGCCGGTGGTTTCCGGGTTGGCGAGAGGCATCGACGGGGCCGCCCACATTGGATGTCTCGACGGCGGTGGAGTCGGGCTGGCCGTGCTGGGGTGCGGGGTGGACGTCGCCTATCCGCCAGAACACCGGGATCTGGCAACTCGCCTCCTCGACGGAGGAGGAGCGGTGCTATCCGAATACGCCCCGGGAGCCCGGCCTGAATCGTGGCGTTTCCCGCCGCGCAATCGCATCATCAGCGGGCTGTCCTCGGTGGTGGTGGTAGTAGAGGCGAGCGTGAAGGGAGGCGCTCTCATCACAGCTGGCCGGGCGCTCGAACAGGGACGACTCGTGCTGGCGGTCCCCGGTGATGTGAACCGGGACACGTCGCGGGGGTGCAACTTGTTGATCCGTGATGGGGCTCATCCGGTGCTCGATGTCGACGACCTCCTCACCAGCCTGACATTTGTGCTCGGTCTTCCTCCCCACCCAGCGGGGGCCGGCGATGGCGACGATCCGCTTCTCCAGCTCGTGGCCGGCGGCGGGATGACCCTCGAGGCGCTGGCCATCGCACTCGGGTGCTCGGCCTCCGAGACGATCCGCCGGGTGTCAATTCTCGAGGCGACCGGCGCCGTGAGCACAGAAGGAGGTGTGGTATCGGCGCGGTAGCCGACCGGGGCTCAGGTAACCTCTCGAGCCCCACCAGAATTCACTCGATGGTCATCGATAATGAGCTCCGCCACCTCGGAGATGCCACCGCTCTCGTTGTCGAGCGGCTCGTGCAACCTGTCGAGGGCATGCATCGTGTGATTTCGGCGAGAGCGTTCCGCTACGTCGGTGCGGTGGGCGGGCCGGTGCGTGCCGTTCACGACACGCTGGTCGGAGGGGTGTACTCATCCATCCGCCGTGGCGCCGGCCTGCTGGGAGCCGGGGTCGGCGCGCTGCTTGCACCCGGATTGTCGGAGACCAGTCCGGTTTCGGGATCTTCGACAGGGGCCGGGTTCCAGGCCGCTCTCAACGGGGTTTGGGGGGATGAGCTATCGGCGCGGGGGAACGCCCTCTCGCTATCGCTCTCGATCCGGGTCGACGGTCGGGAGGTGCCGCTCGATCGAGATTCCCTGGCGGCTGGGTTCCCGGGAGCGACCGATCACATCGCCGTCCTGCTCCATGGGCTCGGTCAAACCGAACAATGCTGGGGAGGCCTCGACCACCGGAGCCTTCCTGCACGATTTGTGGAAGCCTCCGTCGCGACTCCGGTGCTCGTGCGATACAACTCGGGCCTTCCGGTCGAGAGCGTCGGAGCCGAATTGGCCGAACTCCTGGAGTCGATGTCCCGATACTGGCCGACCGTTGAGCCCCGCATCTCGCTCGTCGGCTATTCGATGGGTGGGCTCTTGGCAAGGAGCGCCTATGCGGCCGGAATCAAATCCGATCATGGGTGGACGAAGAGGGCCGACGATCTGGTAACGATCGGAGCCCCCCACCACGGGTCGCCCATCGCTCGAGGCGCCCGCTTCGGCTCGCGGGCGTTGCGTCTCGCCGCGACGACTCGACCGTTGAGCGATTTCATTGACACTGCGAGCGCAGGCATCAAAGACCTCGAAGAAGGGGCCGGAGTGGCCGAGGCCTGGGAGGCGGCCGGTGTACCTTCGAGTTCTGGCTCGAGCATCCGCCAGCATTTCATCGCGGCCGTGGTGACCGGCGGCGAGCGTCATCCCGTCGGGATCGTGGCCGGCGACCTCATCGTGCGGGTAGCGAGTGCAGCCGGGCGGTCGCTTGGGCCGCGCAACGTGCGGGTACTGGGGGGGCGACGCCACTTCAATCTGTTGTCCGATGTCGAGGTCCTCGATCAGGTTGTCGATTGGCTCGGCGTTGAAGCAGACGTTCGAGCCGGTGACTAGTCACATTGGGCCATATTGATCTGATCACCGACATAGGATGATCCGATGCCTCACCCCATCCCGGACTGGGCCCGTGTTCACGTCGAGGCCTATCTCGATCGACTCGCCCTCGAACGAAGACTCTCTCCGAACACCGTTTCCTCCTACCGGCGGGATCTCGAGTCCTTCTTTGGATTTGCGGCCGAGTCGGGGGCAAACGATCTCGGTTCGATCGACCGGCGGCTCGTCCGGCGCTACGTTGCCGACCTCTCTACTCGGGATTTCGCCAGCCGATCGATCGCCCGGAAAGCCTCGGCGGTTCGCTCGTTCTACGCAGACGCGGTCCGAAGGTCCCTGGTGGCGGCCAACCCCGCCGAGGGAATCACCGTGCCCCGCATCCCGCAATCGCTCCCGAGGGTGATCCCGACCGCCACGCTTGCCGCCGCCCTCGACCAGCTCAATGACGCCGATCCGGTGACCCTGCGGGACAGAGCCATCCTCGAACTGCTCTATGGCTGCGGGTTGCGAGTTGGCGAATTGGCCGGGCTCAGGCGCCGGCATGTGGCCGACGGGTCCTTCGTTCGCGTCGATGGCAAGGGTGGGAAACAGCGCGATCTTCCAGTCGGGGAACCGGCCAGACGGGCACTCGACCGGTATCTCGCCAGCGGCCGAAACCACCTGGCCGGACCGGGCGCCGGCGATGCCCTGTGGGTGGGAGTGCGAGGGGCGGCCATGGACGTTCGCGGGATAAGACGCGTTGTCGCCGCCAGGCTTGGTACATTCCCTCACGCGTTGCGGCATTCGTTTGCCACACATTTGCTGGAGGGGGGAGCGGACTTGCGTGCTGTCCAGGAGCTCTTGGGTCACAATGAGCTTGCCACCACCCAGATATACACTGCAGTAACGAAGGACCATCTCAAGGCGACTTATGAGCGAAGCCACCCCCGAGCCTGATCAGGAGAACGCCGTCCACGGATTGTGGACGAAGTTCAAAGAGACCGGCGACGCCAAGGCCCGCGAGGGCCTCATCCTCCACTATTCGCCGCTCGTCAAGTTCGTGGCGGGACGGATGGGCGTCGGCCTGCCGCGCAACGTCGAACAGGCCGACCTCGTGTCCTATGGGATCTTCGGGCTCATCGATGCCATCGACAAGTTTGATCTCGAACGGGGCTTCAAGTTCGAGACCTATGCCGTCAACCGGATCAAAGGCGCCATCCTCGATGAACTGCGAGCACTCGACTGGGTCCCACGGTCGGTGCGGGCCCGTGCCCGCGAGATCCAGCGTTCGCTGGCCGAGATGGAGCACAGTCTGAAGCGAACCGTGAGCGACGAGGAGTTGGCGGCTCACATGAACATGCCGGTTGAGACGCTCCAGGATCAGCTGGCGGAGATCTCGACGCTCGGCCTGGTAGCACTCGACGAGTTGCTCAACACATCCGAGCGCGATTCTGCATCGGTCGGGGACCTGTTGCCAGATCCGAGAGCCTCCGACCCGGTCGCCGAGTTCGAAACCGACGAGACAAGACGATCGCTCGCCGATGCCATCAACCGCCTAAACGAGCGGGATCGGCTCGTGGTCACGCTCTACTACTACGAAGGCCTCACGCTCGCCGAGATCGGCGACGTGCTGGGGGTTACCGAGTCGCGCGTCTGCCAGATCCACACCAAGTCGGTCATGAGCCTCCGCAACCGGATGATGGAGCCCATCTTCAAAGGCGGATAGACCCCAGACCCCAGACCCCAGACCCCAGTAAGAGAAATCTGGGGACCGGGGACTGGGGACCGGCGACCTCCTAATGGCGTGAATCCCGCCGCGACAGCTATCATCCCTGCCAATTACACACGCCTTGTCGCCACCGGTCCGTGGTCGGAGCTTGCTCCGGGACCGGCGTTGGGCAGGCGGAGGAAACAACCAAATCAAGGAGAATCTGCTGTGTCCACTGTGACAATGAAGCAGTTGCTGGAAGCGGGTGTCCATTTTGGGCACCAAACCCGGCGCTGGAATCCCAAGATGAGCCCGTGGCTGTTCGGCGAACGCAACGGCATCCACATCGTCGACCTTCGTCAAACCCTCTCGCAGCTGCAAGAGGCTTACCGCTTTCTCGAAGAGTTGACCGCCCGGGGCGGAACTGTTCTCTTCGTCGGAACGAAAAAGCAGGCGCAGCACATCATTGAAGATGCCGCCGGAGCGGCCGGCATGCCATACATCACAAACCGGTGGCTTGGTGGCATGCTTACCAATTTCAAGACCAGCCACAAGCGGATCCTCTATATGAAGGAACTCGAGCGGATGGACGACTCGGGCGAGATGGAGGCACTCCCGAAGAAGGAGCGAATCCGTCTCCGGCGCGAGAAGGCCAAGCTGGTGAACAACCTGGGCGGAGTGCGCGACCTCACCGGCGCTCCCGATGCGGTGTTCATAGTCGACATCCTCACCGAGCACATTGCCGTGAAAGAAGCCACCCGCCTCGACATCCCGATCATCGCTCTCGTCGACACCAACTGCGATCCGGATCCGATCACCATCGTGATCCCCGGCAACGACGATGCCATCCGATCCGCCCAGCTCTTTGCCGACAGCCTGGCGCAGGCCTGCATTGCCGGGCGAGCCCGGTTCGAGACCAAGGCGCAAGCGACGGCCGAAGGCGATGACACCGCCGCGGTGGCTGCCGAGGTGGCTGCGGCCGCTGCGGTGGAAGCGGTGGCACCCGAGCCAGTGGCACCCGAGCCAGTGGCAGTTGAGCCGGTCGCAGTTGAGCCGGTCGCAGTTGAGCCGGTCGCAGCCGAGCCAGCCGCACCGACGGAGGCAGTTGAGACAGATGAGGTGCCAGCCGCACCAGTTGAAGAGACGGAGAGCGCAGGTGACTGAGGTCAGCGCCAAGGAGGTCATGGAGCTTCGCAAGGAGACCGGGGCCGGGATGATGGACGCTAAGAAGGCCCTGATTGAGGCAGGAGGTGACCGCGAGAAAGCCAGAGAGATTCTCATGGTCAAGGGCCTGGCAGACGCCAAGAAGCGCCAGGACCGCCAGACGGATACCGGCACCATCGGCCACTATCTCCACTATCAGACCGAGCGACCGGTCGTCGGCTGTCTTGTCGAACTGCGGTGCGAGACCGACTTCGTTGCCAAGGGTGAGGACTTTCAGGCCACCGCTCGCGATCTCGCCATGCACATTGCCGCTAATCGCCCCCAATGGGTGCGCCGTGACGAGGTGCCCGAATCCGCCATCGAAGAGGCCAGTCGGCTTTACAAGGCTCAAGCTGAGGAGGCGGGCAAACCACCCGAGATCGCCGACAAGATCGTGGCTGGCAAGATCGGGTCCTTCTACAAGGACAACGTCCTCTACGAGCAGCAATTCGTGAATCCGGAGAAGTTCGACGGTACCGTGGAAGCCATGCTCCAGCATCTCACAGTCCAACTCGGAGAGAAGATCACCGTCGGGGGCATTGCCCGGGTGGCATTGGGAGAGGAATAGTTGTCGGAATTGGCTAATCGTCGAGTCGTGCTCAAGTTGTCAGGAGAGGCATTCGCCGACCCCGAATTGAATTACGGGATCGATCGGAAGACCATCGACCGGGTGGCCGCCGAACTAGCCGAAGTGCACGCCGAGGGGTACCAGATCGCCGTTGTCGTGGGTGGCGGCAATATCTTTCGGGGAGTGAGCTCGGCCGCCGAAGGCATGGATCGGGCATCGGCCGATTACATGGGGATGCTGGCCACCGTCATCAACGCACTGGCGCTCCGGGAGGGCTTCGATCGGCAGGGAATCCCGAGCCGGGTGCAAACGGCGATCACCATCCAGCAGGTGGCCGAGCCATATATCCGGCTGCGAGCGATTCGCCACCTCGAGAAAGGGCGGATGGTCATCCTGGCGGCCGGCACCGGAAACCCGTTCTTCACGACCGACACAACCGCCGCCTTGCGAGCCGCCGAGATCGGTGCCGGAGTCGTGCTGAAAGCAACCAAGGTCGACGGCGTGTACGACTCGGACCCGGTCGTCAATCCCGACGCCACCCTGCTGACCGACGTCACCTATCTCGACGTGATCTCTCAGGGACTCAATGTGATGGACTCCACGGCAATTACCATGTGCATGGACAACGAACTACCGATCAGAGTGTTCAATCTGATGACGCCCGGAAATATCCCCCGGGCCATTCGAGGCGAGCCGATAGGGACCTTGGTGCAATGATTGAAGAGATTCTCGAGGACGCCAGAGACCGCATGGAAAAGGCCGTCGAGCACGTGCAGAACGAGTTCGGCACGGTGCGAACGGGACGCGCTAATCCCGGGATCCTGCATCGGGTCTCGGTCGATTACTACGGGAGCCCCACTCCGCTCCAGCAGCTCGCCTCGTTCTCAGTTCCCGAACCCACCATGCTGGTGGTCTCTCCGTTTGACCCGGGAGCGCTTGGCGAGATCGAAAAGGCGATCAACACCGCCGGGCTGGGCCTCATGCCGGCCAACGACGGCCACGTGATCCGATTGTCCTTCCCCCCACTCACTGAAGAGCGTCGACGCGAGCTCGTCAAGGTGGTCCACAACATGGCAGAAGAGGGGAAGGTGGCGATTCGCAACATCCGCCGACCCCATAAGGACGATCTCGAAGCGCTCAAGAGCGAGATGTCGGAAGACGACATCCGTCGCGCCGAGAAGGACCTACAGAACTTGACTGATAGTTTTGTAGCCCGGATCGATCAGCTCTTCGAACACAAACAAGCCGAGTTGCTCGAGGTGTGAGGGCGGACCGTTGACATCTAATCAGGGCGGAGGAACGCATCCGGGTGACCCGTGGTCGCCGGATTGGCAGCCTGCGGTGCCGGAGGAGCCTTCCGAAGAGGAGTGGCCCTACGACGAAAGCCTGACTCTTTCTGACGCCGAGCTCGAGATCGCCGGCCTCGACGACGAGGACGGGTCGGCTGTCGAGGAATCTGAGGCCGACGAAGAATCCGCCGATGTTGAGACTGAGGAGGCTGCTGCCAAGGAGGCTGCTTCGCGCGAGGCCGAGGAGGCTGCTGCACTGGCTGCCCCTGAGGTTGAAGAGGCGGCTGCTCGTGAAGCTGAAGAGGTTGCTGCTCGTGAAGCTGAGGAGGCTGCGGCATTAGCTGCCCGTGAGGCTGAGGAGGCTGCCACCCGTGAGGCTGCAGAGGCTGAGGAGGCTGCTGCGTTAGCTGCCAGTGAGGCTGAAGAGGTTGCGGCCCGTGAGGCTGAGGAGGCTGCTGCGTTAGCTGCCAGTGAGGCTGAAGAGGTTGCGGCCCGTGAGGCTGAGGAGGCTGCTGCGTTAGCTGCCAGTGAGGCTGAGGAGACTGCCGCCC
>CAXMQV010000112.1:0-2797 GCA_964195905.1 uncultured Gammaproteobacteria bacterium | reverse complement strand
GATCCCTTGTGGAACCGATCGAAAACGTGCTCGAGCTCGTCGGAGCCGATCCCGATCCCGGTGTCGGTGACCTCGATCGCCACCCCACCAGGGATGGGATCAACGTGGAACGCCAGCTCTCCCCCTGCCGGCATCGCCCGCAAAGCGTTCACCACCACGTTCGTCAAGACTTCCCTGATGCGAACCGGATCGACGAATAGCTCGGGCACCTCGTCGGTCGAGTCAACCGAGACGGAGACTCCGGACTCGGCGGCTCGCCGCCGGTAGCCGCCGGCCACGTCCTCGGCCAGGGCGGTCAGATCGGTCGACTCATGATGGAGCTCGAGGCGTCCGGCGTCGATGAGGCTGAGCGTTCGCAGATCCTCCAGCAACCGTTCCATCACGGTCACCTCGTTCATCAGCAGCCTCAGATGCTCCTCGTCGATCTGATGCACCCCGTCGAGCATGGCCTCGATCTCGCCCCGCACCACGGTCAGGGGCGTGCGCAGCTCGTGACCCAGGTCGGCCAGGAGGCGCCGGCGCTGCTCGTCGGAGGTCTCGAGGCGGCGGGCCATGTCGTTGAACGAGGTGACTACCGACCGGATCGACCCGGACCCGCTCGGTTCGACCCGAACGCTGTAATCGCCGTCGGCCAACGCGCCGGCGGCGTTGATCAGCTTCCGCACCGGCCGCCACGAGCGAACGAACGAACGCCCGACAATGCCTCCCAGCATCAGCAGCACGAACGGGGTTGCCAGGATGATCAGAGCCGCCGACAGGCCCCCGACCTCCGTCACCACCGACACGATGAAGACCATGACCCCGATCACCACAACCAGCACGAGCGCCAGAAAGCCGACCCCCCTCAGCAGCATGCGGCGCCCAAACCCCTGCCAGGCTTCGGTGCCCGGCCGGGGCCAGTCGCCGTCGTAGTCCCACCTCACGCCCCCGCGCCGCGGTCCGTAGTGCCTAGGCATCAGAGAACTTGTACCCAACGCCGTACACCGTCAGTACCAACTGCGGGCGGCGCGGATCGGCCTCGATCTTGCGCCGGATGTTCTTGATATGGGCATCGACCGACCGCTCATAGGACTCGAAAGAGATCCCGTGCAGGGCGTCGAGCAATTGGGAGCGGGTGTAGATGCGGCCCGGGTGGCGGGCCAGAGTCACGAGTAGCTCGAATTCGGTGGCAGTCAACTCGACCTCGTTTTCGCCGATGGTGACCCGCATCTTGGGAATGTCAATGGTCACCGCCCCGGCCCGGATGAGTTCGCCCCCGCCGAGGGTGGCATCGGCCCGTCGGAGGACGGCGCGGATGCGAGCCACCAGCTCCTTGGGACTGAACGGCTTGACGATGTAATCGTCGGCACCCAACTCAAGGCCGACGATGCGGTCTGATTCCTCGCTGCGGGCAGTCAGCATGATGATGGGTACCGACGAGCTCTGCCGAAGGCGGCGGGTCACATCGAGCCCATCCATCTCCGGAAGGCCGAGGTCGAGGACCACCATGTCGGGTTTCTCCGACCTGGCCAGGGACAGCGCCGAAGCTCCGTCACCGGCTTCGACCACGGCGAAACCCGCCTGGTGCAAATAGTCGCGCACCAGACGGGCGATCTTCAGTTCGTCTTCGACGACCAGGATCTTCTTCACCAGGTCATTCTCGCTCGGAGCCGTCGATGTCGGCGACCCAACCATCGACTTCTTCGCGGGCGTGGGCCATGCGGTGCCACTCCTCGAACCGATCCTCACGGGGCTCCGAGGGCTCGGGGCGCCAGCGACTGGGCCGCGAACGACCAACCCATCGTGGCTCATCTGAGTTCCAGCCCGGTCGCCGGCCAGTCATCCGGCGTCCGATGAAGCCGAACAACATCAGGACGAAGGCGACCTTGAGGATGAGCAGCGGCAACAGGAACAGTGCACCTATCCAGGCCACGCCACTCCCCAGGATCGACGTCATGCCGATCATCGCCAGGGCAAACACCGCAATCAGAAATATCAAGAACATGTTTTCTCCTCTCTTGATGGTTTCACGATCGCGAGCGATTGTGGAGAACTCATGAACGAGGATGGGATGTCTCAGGCGGCTTCTTCCTTCCCCTGGGCCTCAATCCACGGAAGCGATCGGTGCGAACCACAAGGGAACCAACCACTATCGGGACAATCACCAGAGGGGATCCGTCACGAAAAGGGTGGAGATTGTTCTCTCCCCCCGGAGGGGGGAGTCCGGCGTAGCCGGGAGGGGGCGCTCCCTGAATCGCTAGAGAAGGCGCCCCCTCCGCCCCTACGGGGCTCCTCCCCCTCCGGGGGAGGAGACGAACGCAACCGTGGATTGAGGCTGGAGGGGAAGGTGGACTCGGCGCTTCGCCGAGGACGGATGGGGGGAGGCATTGAATCGTGAACGAGGTAGCCAGTTGTTGGATTCTTGGCCACCCCCACCCCGACACCGCCTGCGGCGATGCCACCCCGCCCTCAGGGCGGGGAAGAAGAATCACAGATCACCTCGGAGCGGGGAACCGGCTCAGGGAAAGGTGACCTCGACGAGGGGGCTATCGGTGGTCCAGACATCGATGCGATCGACGGACCCGAGTCGCTCGAGTACGACTTCGAAAACCACCCGCTTCTCTGCCGGCTCGGTGATCGGCGTGCCGATGGCCGGTAGGTCGGCCCGGGTTGACTCTTTCAAGTGGAACGTGAAGCCGGGCTCGGCCAGCAGATTGGAATACCAGTCCCGCCGGCCCGGCGTACCGGTGATGAAGATGCGGCCGTCCACATTGTGAAACCAGATCTCGAGGCGCCGTGGCCGGCCGGTGGTGCGGCC
>CAXMQV010000111.1:0-6292 GCA_964195905.1 uncultured Gammaproteobacteria bacterium | reverse complement strand
AAGGCACGCAGGTCCCCTGGACCATGACCGGAACCCACACCATCCTGTCGAGGATCATGGGAGTCTTCGTGTCGATGGACAAGATGGTGGGCAAGGACTTCGAGAAGGGCCTCGCCCAGCTCAAATCCGACGTCGAGGCCTAGGCCGACCGGCCCCTTCGCCCTCTTCGGCCGACCGCGCTGCGTGACGGACTAGGTTTGGGATGTCCTGAACGCGCTGGTACAGGAGGAAACAACCATGCATGTCGGATCAAGCCGTCGACTCATTCTCATAACCGCCTTCGCCGTGGCAATGGTGCTCGTGCTGCCGGGCACCGCCATCTCAGAACGGGCGATCGATGATCCTCAAACCGTCGTCGATGTCGAGTTCCTCGGCGAGGTCGTCGTAGCGTCCGGAACTGCCTTCGACGGAACCGAGGTGGGCGGCTTGTCGAGCATCTCTTACGACGCCGCCCGCGGCGTCTACTACGCCATCTCCGACGACCAGGGCAATCGCCCGACCGGCGATCCGGTCCGGTACTACACCGTCGACATCGATCTATCCGACGGCACCCTCGATGACGGTGACGTCACCTTCGTCGACGTCACCCAGGTCTACGAGAAGCGGAAGCAAGCCTTTGCGCCCGGCGGACTGGACCCCGAGGGCTTCGTTCTCGCCCGCAAGGGACAGTTCTACATGTCATCGGAAGGCAACATCTTCGCCAACCCGATCATCGATCCATTCATCAATCGGTACAACAAGAACGGCCGCGTCACCGCCAAGCTGCCAATTCCCGACAAGTACATCTCCAATGGTGTCGACCGGGGCGTTCGGTTCAACCTGGCGTTTGAGAGTCTCAACATGACTCCCGACGGCCGGTATCTCGTCACGGCGGGGGAGGGAGCGTTGTTCCAGGACGGCCCGGCGTCCACGTTCACGAATGACAGCCTGGCCCGGATCCTCACCTACGACGTTCGCAAGCGGCTGGCCGTCTCTGAGTACGTGTATGAGGTAGATCCGTTGGCAGAAGATTCGACGATTTTCGGAGTAAACGGGATCGTAGAGGTGCTGCCGATTGACGACGCCGGGACCATGCTGGTGATGGAGCGCTCGTTCTCCGTCGGCGGTGTTCTCGGTGGGGGAACCGGCAACGTTGTGGTCATCAACGAGGTCTCGACCGCCGGGGCGACCGACGTCCTCGGCATCGATGCTCTCTACGACGGCGGGTCTCCCGTCGCCTTCACGCCGGTGTCACAGCGCCTGGTGTTTGAGTTCGATGATCTCGGGATTCCCATCGACAACATCGAGGGCATGACGTTCGGCCCGACGCTGCCCGACGGACGCCAGACCCTCGTCATTGTGAGCGACAACAACTTCAACGCCGGACAGTTCACGCAGTTCATCGTGCTGGCGCTCGATATCGAAGCCACCGGCTAACCCCGGCGGCTTTCGCGGAATGCGCGGCGGGACGGATGTCCCGCCGCGCTGGCTCGCTCCTAGGAGCACTCGCGCTCGAAGAACTCGGCGATGTTGGTTGAGGCCTCGTCGATGGCGTCGTTGTCCATGAAGCCGAATGCTTCCTGCAGTTTTTCGACGTCGGCGGCGGTCATGCCGGCGGCGCTGGCCGGATCGGTCAGGTCAATGTCGAGCTCCTCCATGGCGTCGAATAGGTTGCGGAACGCATCGGCGATGACCTGCATGTCGTCGCCGATCTCATCGGGGGCCCGGTCGGCGAATTCCTGAAAGTAGTCGGCGGTGTACTCGAAGCCGGTTGGATCGACGCCGCCCGAGAAGGCTGCCTGGTTGGCGGCTCCCCAGTCGCTCGACCATTGCAGCAACTCAGGGCAGTTAGTGAAGTCCACGTCACCGTCGGGTGGGTCGGTGGTGTCGGTTGGTTGGCTGGTGGTCGTCGCGTCGCCTCCCCCAGCCGGGGTCACGGCCGTGGTGGTGGTGGCGGCGGGCGAATCGCTGTCGCTATCGGAGCCCCCGCAGCCCATCAGGGCAAGGGCCAATACCACAAGGATTGTCACGTATCGCATTGGATGCTCCCTCTCTCGCCTGCCATTGCATCATGCAGACGGAGTCAAAGGAATGGGAGAAGGACCTGAAAACCGGACCTTTGCGCTGCCGAAACGATGCCGGGCTCGGCGTCGGAAAAGAACCCCGGTGTCAAGAAGCCCCTCAAACGTGAGATCGCTGACTGAGCTAGAGCAGAATCGACTCACCCTGACCGGGAGTGAGGACGGTCTGGCTGAGCCGTTCGGACACCGCCTCCTTGAATGAGTCCATGGCCTCGGGATCGCCGTGCACCCCGATGACCTGGCGGGGTGGGCTCGGCGCCGACGCCAGCCAGTCGAGTAGCTCGGACCGATCGGCGTGAACGGAGAAAGCCGGCACCGAGGCGATCTCGGCCCGGACCGGCCACCATTCTCCGTGGATCTTGATTTCCTCCTCGCCGTTGAGGAGGCGGCTCCCGCGGGTCCCACCCGCCTGGTAGCCGACGAGGGTGACCGCCGAGGCCGGATTGGGGAGCTCGCGCTTGAGATGGTGGAGCACGCGACCGCCCGTCGCCATGCCGGAGGCCGAGATCACGATGTAGGGGTACTGGGCGCGGTTGATGGCTTTGGAATCGTCGACCGACTCGGTCACCGTCAGGTTTCCCGGGTCGAAGATCTCCGGGTGCCCGGCGACGTCGTCGCGGATCTCATGATCCGACTCGGCCACCGCTCGCAGATAGAAGCCGAAGGCGGTGCGGGCCATCGGGGAATCGAGGAAGACCGGCATCTTCGGGATGGTGCCGGCCCGGGTGAGATTGCGGAGCGCGATGAGAATGATTTCGGTCCGGTCGATGGAGAAGGCGGGGATGACGACGGCCCCGCCCCGCTCGGCGGTGCGGGCGATGACGGCCCCGAGCTCGGCGGTCCCGTCTTCCTCGAGCTGCTCGGTATCGCCGTACGTGGTCTCCATCACAACGGTGCCGGCGGCCGGCGGAGGATCGGGCGGGTCGAGCACCGGGTGGAACGGGCGGCCCAGGTCGCCGGAGATGTGGAGGGGAGCGGTCCCGTCGTCGAACTCCAGCAGGACGGAAGCCGACCCGAGGATGTGGCCTGCCCTGGTCAGCCGCAGTGAGATGCCGTCGGCAATGGGGGTGGATCCGTGCCAGGGGGCGACCCGGAACTGAGCGGCCGCCGCCATGGCGTCCCGCTCGGTGTAGAGGGGAAGGGCCGGGGCGTGCTTTGAGTACCCCTTCTTGTTGGCGCGGCGAGCGTCCTCCACCTGGATCCGGCCCGAATCGGCCATAACAACGCCGGCCAGGCGGCCGGTCGATTCCGACGCCCAGATACTCCCCGTGTACCCATTCCGGACCAGGGCCGGTAGGTAGCCGACATGATCCAGGTGGGCGTGGGAGACGGCGACCGCGTCGATGGAGGCGGGATCGACCGGGAATTCGGCCCAGTTGCGCCCCCGCAGCTTCTTGGGCCCCTGAAACAGGCCGCAATCAACCAGCACCCGGGCCCGGGGGGTGTCGACGAGGAACTTGGAGCCGGTGACGGTGCGGGCGGCACCGAGGAAGGTGATCAGCGGGCGGGGCGGGCGAGTGGTCATATGCGCAGCCTAGGTGTGCATTCCGACCGTTTCCGTCAGCCGAGCAGGGCGAAGGCAGCCGAAACCAGGAGGAAGACGACGACCGCCGTCCCGGCCGCCACCGGGGCGGCCCTCTTGGGATCGGTCCGTTTCTGATAGGCGCCGGCGGCGGCCCCGATGCCGGCGCCAAGGATCCCTGCCCAGAAGACTTCCATCGGGGAAGAGCAGGGGTCAGCGGGTGAGCGTGAACTCGTCGAACATCATCAACTCGTGGTCGATGGCCCGGATCAGGATGTGGTCTGCGAACACATTCAGGTCCACGAAGTTCATGGTCGAAGCCGAATACGCCGTGTAGCTGTCGCGGCCGGTGCGGCGGGTCCCCGCTCCGGCCCCGGTCACGAGATAGGTGACGCCGTTGATGGCCTCGGTCCGCTGATAGTCGTGCTCGTGGCCGGACAGCACCAGTTGGACACCGTGGCGTTCAAAGACCGGGGAGAAGATGTCACGCACGTCGTGGGACGACCCCTGATAGCCGGCCGAATAGGGAGGATGATGCACCGCCACGATTGTCCACGGCGCGTCGCTGCCGGCCAGCGTCGCCTCCAGCCAGGCGAGCTGATCGGGATTGTCGACCTGATTGCTGTCGAGCCCGATCAGGAGAATGTCGCCGGTCCGGTCCGACCACCAGAACCCCGGCATGTCGAGGGCTTCCAATTGGGCGAGACCGCCGTCGTCGGCCAGTGCGTCGTGATTGCCGGTGATGGAGTAGAGGTGGGCACCCGCGTCGAGGACTGCCGCAAAAGGCTGAAACACGTACTGATCGAGCTTCGTGGGGTCACCGAACGGGTAGACGTTGTCACCGAGCAGCACCAGGGCGTCGTAAGTGTCCGACCGCCCGGCCACGTACATCGTGGACGCCAGCCGCCACTCCAGGTCGCCGCCGTCACCGACGTCGCCAACGATGGCCAGCCTCTGATCGGGAAGCGCATCGGTGGGGAGGGGCTCGAACGCAACGTTGTGCTCGGGGCTGCCGATCCGGTGGGTGAGGATCGACCAGATCTGTTGGTGGAAGACGAACCCGATCCCGAGGACCGCGATGAAACCCACCAACCCGAAGGCCTTGACCAGTCGACGAAATCGGCTCCTGGGTCTGAACCCGAAGCCGGGTAGCGGGCCGATGGGGGGAGCGGTGAGTGTGTCCACGAGTTCTTCCTAAGAGTCTACGTCCGGTCGCTTCCTGCGGTCCGTTTGGCCATGTGGCGCGCTGTCCGCTTACAATCGGCTCTGATCATTCAGAGGGGACACACTGGCGATGACGAGGTGTTTTGGGCTGCTCGGTTCCGGGCAGGCTGCGGACTCAGAACGGGTCGGACTGGCGGTCGAGAACGACGCGCTGACGGCCACCGAACCCGGTGGGACCAGCTGGAACATCCCGCTCAGGCGGGTCCATCTCGTTTCCTGGTCGACCGACGAGTTGCGGTTGGAGTTGGCGGGAACCGAGGTGTCGTTCGTCCCGGAAGATCCCGACGCCACCCTGGCCCAGCTCGTTCCCGCCCTGCTGGCGCGTCAACAACGAGGGGCGGTCGTGGCCGGAGCACCGTTGGTGGGAGCAGGTGCCGTTCCGCCTGTAGCAACGTCCCCCGAGCTCACGGTGGACCTCACGGCGCCGCCGACCGAACCGGTAAGTCCGGCCGTGGCGGCGATCACCGATGCACCGGCGCGGGCCGTCGAACGGACGGTGATCAAACCCGCGGCGCCCGAGGCCTCTCCCGTCCGCACCAGGCGTCGCATGTACTGGTGGTTCGTGGTGGCGGCCATGATCGTCGGCGCCGTGCTGGCCACTCAGCTCGGGAGTTCGCCCGACCTTGCCGGTGATGCCCGGCAGGCCATCGCCGACGCCGGCCTCCCCGCGGTCACAGTGGCCGTCGAAGGTGGAACGGCAACCCTGACCGGCGCGGCGCCCACCCCGGAGCTCGCCGAGGCACTCGCCGCGACGGTCGCCGCCGTCGACGGCATAGAGGCGGTGACCTCCAACGTGTCGGTCCCGGCACCGACGGTGATCACCATCCCGGCGGCCGTCCCCGACCCGGGCGACACTGCCTCGGCGGCGCTGGTGGCCGGCGGATTCTCGGCCGCGGCGGTGACCGTCGAGTCGGGCGTGGCCCGCCTGTCGGGCACCGCCGTCTCTGAGTTCGAGCGGCGCTCCGCCGTGGCGGCAATCTCGGCGGTGAATGGTGTTGAACAGATCGACAATCAGCTGATTGTTGCCACGGTGCCAGACGGCACGATCCAGGAGGCAGCCCGGGTGGCTCTCGACGGTGGTGGGTTCGACGCCATCTCGGTCTCCGTCCAGGACGGTGTCGCGATCGTGGCAGGAACGGTCCCGCCTGAGGCGCTCGATGGCGGCTTCTTCCATTACTCCGATGATGTTGAAGATGCCGTGCTCAGGGTGACGGGAGTGGCCGGGCTCACGAACCGGCTGCAGCTGGCGGGAGACGAAGCCACCTTGCGGCGTCAGTTGCGGGAACTGACCGATGCTTCGCCGGTCGTGTTTGCGCTCGGACGGGCCGACCTGTCGGCTGCCAGCGCGGCCACCCTCGACGTGGCCGCCGCCATCATCCAGGCCCAGCCGGGATTACGGGTACTCATTGCCGGACACACCGATACCACCGGCAGCGCCGGACGGAACGAGGAGGTGAGCGGCCAACGCGCCCAGGCAGTTCGCAGC
>CAXMQV010000110.1:0-19621 GCA_964195905.1 uncultured Gammaproteobacteria bacterium | reverse complement strand
TCCCCCTCCGGGGGAGGAAACCGGTGGGCGGTCGGCGCTGTCTCTCCCCCCGGAGGGGGGAGCACCGGCGCAGCCGGGGAGGGGGGCGCCCACTTGCATCGATCAGACGCCCCCTCCGCCCCTGACGGGGCACCTCCCCCTCCGGGGGAGGAAACCGGTGGGCGGTGGGCGGGAACGCGAAGCGTTCCCCTAGCCTGGCGGGGTGACCGCGCGACAGATCATCACCATCGATGGGGGGCCGCTGACGTTTCAGGACGTTGTCGATGTTGCGCATGGGGGCGTCGACGTGCAGCTGGACCCTTCGGTGGCGGGACGAATGCAGCCGGCCCGGGCGCTCGTGGAACGAGCCGTCGCCGAAAACCAGACCGTGTACGGGATTACCACCGGGTTCGGGGCCCTCGCCAGCACTCGCATCGATCCGGCCGAGGCGGCGACGATGCAGGTGCACCTGCTCCGGAGCCACGCTGCCGGTGTAGGCCCACCGGTGCCACCGCAGATCGTCCGGGCCATGATGTTGCTGCGGGCCCGCACGCTATCCCAGGGTCACTCGGGAGTCCGGCCGGTGGTCGTCGAGCGAATCCTCGATCTGCTCAACGCCGACTTTCTCCCATTCGTCCCCGGTCAGGGATCGGTCGGCGCCTCAGGTGATCTCGCTCCCTTCGCCCACCTCGCTCTTCCCCTCATCGGTGAGGGAGACCTGCTCGTCGACGGCAATCGCCGGGCCGCCGCCGACGTCCTCCTGGAAGCCGGCATCGAGCCCATCACCCTTGAGGCCAAGGAAGGGCTGAGCCTCCTCAACGGGACCGAAGGGATGCTGTCCTTCGCCGTCATCGGCCTCCATCGGGCTCGTCGGCTCGTCGCCGCCGCCGACCTTGCCTGTGCCCTGTCGATCGGGGCGCTGATGGGAAGCGCCCGGCCGTTCCGGGCCGACGTCCATGCCCTCCGACCGCATCCCGGCCAGGTGAGATCGGCCGCCACAATCGCCGGGCTCATCGAGGGCTCGGCCATCGAGTCCAGTCATCACGACGATTTCGTCCACGCCGTCCAGGACGCCTACAGCCTGCGGTGTGCACCCCAGGTGCACGGCGCCACCTGGGACGCCCTGACCTATGCCGCCAATACGTTCGAGATCGAGCTCGGCTCGGTGGTCGACAATCCGATTGTCTTTCCCGAGAGCGGCGAGGTGATCTCGGCCGGCAATTTCCACGGCCAGCCGCTGGCGCTGGCACTCGACATGATGGCCATCGCCGTCACCGAGCTCGGCAGCATCTCGGAGCGCCGCACCGACCGCCTGCTCGACCCCAGCCACTCCTCGGGCCTGCCACCGTTCCTTTCCCCCCGCCCCGGAATCAACAGCGGCTACATGCTGGCCCAGTACACGGCGGCCGCCCTGGTGGCCGAGAACCGGGTCCTCAGCCACCCGGCCTCGGTGGAGAGCATCCCGACCTCAGGCAGCCAGGAAGACCACGTGTCGATGGGTTGGGGGGCGGCCCGCAAGCTATGGGACGTGCTGATGAATACCCGCCGGGTGCTCGCCATCGAGATCCTGTGCGCCGCCCAGGGGCTCGAATACCGCAAGCCGCTCCTTCCCTCCCCGCGCGTTCAGGCAGTGGTGGATCGGATCCGCCGCGATGTGCCGCCGCTCGAGGACGACCGACAGATCTCAGACGAAATTGAACAGGTCGCCATCATGGTGGCGACCGGCGAGTTGCTGAAGGCTGCCGGGATCGGATGAGCCCGGGCCGGTAGCCTGACCCCGAATGCTCGCAAAGGAGGATGCGGTGGAACCCATTCATGCCCCGCGAGGGACCGAGCTCACGACCAAGGGATGGCTGCAGGAAGCGGCACTGCGCTGCCTCATGAACAACCTCGATCCGGCCGTGGCCGAGAATCCCGACGAGCTGGTGGTGTACGGCGGACGCGGCAAGGCGGCCCGCAATTGGGAGGCCTATCACGCCATCGTTCGGTCGCTCACCGAGCTCGAGAACGACGAGACCCTTCTGGTTCAGTCCGGCAAGCCGGTTGGCGTGTTCCGGACCCATGAGATGGCACCCCGGGTGCTCATCGCCAACAGCCTGCTCGTGCCCGATTGGGCCGATTGGGAGACGTTCTGGGAGCTGGAAGCCGCCGGCCTCATGATGTATGGACAGATGACGGCCGGTTCCTGGATCTACATCGGGACCCAGGGCATCCTGCAAGGCACGTATCAGACGTTCCTGGCCATCGCCGAGCGGTCCTACGGCGGCACGCTCCGCAACACCCTCACCCTCACGGCCGGGCTCGGCGGCATGGGCGGAGCCCAGCCGCTGGCCGTCACGATGAACGACGGAGTGGCGCTATGCGTGGAGGTCGATCCAACCAGGATCGAGCGCCGGCTCGAAACCCGCTACCTCGATGAGTGGGCCGACGATCTCGATAGCGCCATCGCCCGATCGCTGGCGGCCAAGGAAGCCGGCGAGGCCGTATCGATCGGCGTGCTCGGCAATGCCGCCGAGGTATTCGCCGAGCTGCTCGACCGGGGTATCGCCATCGACATCGTGACCGATCAGACGTCCGCTCATGACCCGCTCAATGGTTACATACCGATCGGCTACGACGTGGCCGCCGCCGCCGAGCTCCGGAGCCGCGACCAGGCCGGCTACATCAAGGCCGCTCGTGAGTCGATGGCTCGCCATTGCGAGGCAATGGTCGGATTCCAGGACGCCGGTGCCGAGGTGTTCGACTACGGAAACAACCTGCGGGGCGAGGCAGTATCCGGCGGATTCACCCGGGCGTTCGAGTATCCGGGTTTCGTTCCCGCCTATATCCGGGACTTGTTTTGCGAAGGGCTCGGCCCGTTCCGATGGGTTGCGCTGTCGGGCGACCCCGCCGATATCGAGGCCACCGACCAGGCACTGCTCGAGTTGTTCCCCGAGAACGAGGGCCTCGCCCGCTGGCTCCACATGGCCCAGGAGCGGGTCGAATTCCAGGGCCTTCCCGCCCGCATATGTTGGCTCGGCTATGGGGAGCGGCACCGGGCCGGGCTGGCTTTCAACGAACTGGTGGCGTCCGGCAAGGTGAGCGCTCCCATCGTGATCGGTCGCGACCACCTGGATTCCGGCTCGGTGGCATCCCCTTACCGCGAGACGGAAGCGATGAAGGACGGCTCCGATGCGGTCGCCGACTGGCCGATCCTCAACGCCCTGCTCAATACTGCGTCAGGAGCGGCCTGGGTGGCCGTTCACCACGGTGGCGGGGTGGGAATCGGCAAGTCGATCCACGCCGGGGCCCAGGTGGTGGCCGACGGCACCCCGGAAGCCGCCGCCCGGCTCGAACGGGTCCTCACCAACGATCCAGGGATGGGAGTCATCCGCCACGCCGATGCCGGCTACGACCGGGCCCTCGACGTGGCCACCGAACGCGGGGTTCGCATCCCGATGCGGGAATGATGCGGAATCGCGTGGTTGAGGTGCCGGGCGTTTCCTGCCCGAATGCAGCTGCGAAGCAGCTGCCTAGCAACCCGCAGGGTTGCCCGCCCCCTCCGACCCTTCGGGCCACCTCCCCCTCCGGGGGAGAAAGACAATGACCGACCTTCTGCTCACCGGGATCGGCGAGTTGGTGACCAACGATCCCGACCGGGATGGATTGCTCGGCCTCGTCACCAATGCGGCCGTGGCGATCAAGGGAGGCCGGGTGGCATGGGTCGGACCGGAAGCCGAGGCTCTGCGAGAGTTCCGTGAGCTCCGGGAGCTCGACTGTGCCGGCCGGGCCGTGATTCCCGGATTCGTCGACAGCCACACCCACCTCGTCTTCGGTGGTAACCGGGCCGACGAATTCGCCCGTCGGCTGCGAGGCGAGAGCTACGCGGAGATCATGGCGGCCGGAGGTGGCATCCAGAGCACCGTGGCCGCTACCCGGGCGACCGACACCTCGACGCTGCTCGATGAGGCGGTGCGGCGCTCCCAGCGCATGCTGGGGACCGGGACCACGACAGTCGAAATCAAGTCCGGATATGGATTGGACCTCGAAACCGAACTACGCATGCTCGAGGTGGCGACGTCGATCTCCGAGTATGTGCCCATCGATGTGGTGCCCACTTTCCTCGGGGCGCACGTCGTCCCGGCCGAGTATCGAGACGACCGCGCGGCCTACGTGCGCCTGATCGTCGACGAGATGCTTCCGGCCGCCGAATCCCTGGCTTCCTTCTGCGACGTGTTCTGCGACGACGGCGCCTTCACGGTCGACGAAGCCCGTCTGATATTGACGGCGGCGGCCGGGCATGGCCTGGCGGCCCGGCTCCACGCCAACCAGCTCGGTCACTCCGGGGGCGCTGCCCTGGCGGCCGAGCTCGGCGCCGTGACGGCCGATCATCTCGACCATCTCACGGACGCAGACATCGAGGGCTTGGTGGCCGCCGGAACGGTTGCTGTGTTGTTCCCGACGGTCTCGCTCTCCCTGCGCATCGACCCGCCGCCGGCCCGCGCTCTGTGGGACGCCGGGGTGACCGTCGCCATCGCAACCGATTGCAACCCCGGCACCAGCTATGTCGAGAACATGCAGTTCGTGATCGCTCTCGCCACCCTCACCGCCGGACTCACGCCCGAAGAAGCCCTCTGGTCGGCGACCCGCGGCGGCGCTGGCGCCTTGCAACTAGATGAGAAGGGATGGATCAAGCCGGGCGCGGCGGCCGATCTCGTCATGCTGGAGGCCGACAGCTACCTCGAAATCCCCTACCGCCCCGGCACCGATCTCGTACGGGTAGTGATCAAGGGCGGGGAGCCAGTGGTCAGCTAAGGGGGTCGCGTGGGGAACCCTCCATCGCCTTTGTCGGCTACCAGCTGCCAGCTACCAGTTCCCTCACTCGGCCCTGCCGTGATGCAGGGGAAGAAATGATCGCTGCCTCTACGGAGCCCTAGTGAGATCGAGAGACAACTGGTAGCTGGTAGCTCGCCTAGCCTCCGCCCATGAAAACGCTTCGGTCCGTTCTGCCTCCGCTGGTCGGTGTCCTTGCGCTGGTCGGTGTCATCGCTCTTGGCGCGCTGGCGGCGGGTGTTGCTTCTAGCTGGTGGGCGGGGCTGGGGTTGGTGAGTGCGATGGGAGCTGCCTGGCTCGGGTTGCGGCTGAGTCGAAGTTGGGTGCCGCGCAAGACCGTGCTCGAAATCGATTTCGGGCGCGGCATCGTCGAGCAGGTGCCTTCCAGCCCACTGGCGCGGGCGCAGGCGGCCCATGCCTACCCGTTGCTCGACCTGCTCGACGGATTGGAACGGGCTGCCGCCGACACGCGGGTCATCGGACTCGTCGCCCGGGTCGGGGCGGACTCCCCCGGCATCGCCCGTGCCCAGGAGATCGCCGACGCCGTGACGGCATTCGCCGCCTCGGGCAAGCCGGCCGTTGCCTACGCCGAGACGTTCGGCGAGTTGCGATCCGGATCGCTGGCCGCCTTCCTCATGGCATCAGCCTTCAACGAGCTCTACCTGCAGCCGGGTGGAGAGTTGGGCATCACAGGAATGGTTCACCGCAAGTTCTACCTTCGGGGGCTCCTCGACAAACTCGGGATCAACCCACAACTCGATCACCGCCACGAGTACAAGGCAGCGAAGTACGTCCTGACTGAGGACCACATGGTTGAACCGGACCGGGAAGCGACCACCAAGTACGTCGGGGCCCAGTTCGAGAAGCTCATCGACGGCATTGCCGCCGGCCGCAACCTCGACCCGGTCACGGTACGGAACCTCGTGAACCGTGCTCCTCTCCTCGCCGCTGAAGCCAAAGAAACCGGGCTGGTCGACGACCTGCTCTACCGGGATCAGGTGTACCAGAAGATTCGGGAAGGGTGGGGGAAGGACGGCCGCACTCTCGACCTCGGCACCTACCTGAAGCGGGCCAAACGTCCCCACCGACGCGGCCCGACCATTGCCCTCGTTTACGGCACCGGAGCCGTCGTCCAGGGCAGCTCCCAATTCGACCCGCTCACCCGCCAGCCGGCCATGGGCTCCGATGACATGGCGAAGGCATTCCGAGCCGCCATCGACAACAAACGGGTCAAAGCCATCGTGTTCCGCATCGACAGCCCGGGGGGCTCAGCGGTCGCATCGGACACAATCTGGCGTGAAACACAACGCGCCATCGAAGCCGGCAAGCCGGTGATCGCCACGATGGGCAACGTTGCAGGCTCGGGCGGCTACTTCGTGGCGGCCGGGTGCACCAAGATCGTCGCCCAGCCCGGAACCCTCACGGGTTCAATCGGGGTGGTGGCCGGCAAACTCGTCACCCGGGAGGCCTGGGCAACCGCCGGGATCAGCTTCGACGACGTCGCTATGGGTGACAACGCCCGGTTCATGAGCTCAGATCAGGAGTTCACGGAATCCGAATCCGAACGTTTCCAGGCGCTGCTGGACGCGATCTACGAGGATTTCGTAGGCAAGGTTGCCGAGGGCCGCGGGAAGGCGTTCGAGGAGGCAGAGGCGATCGCCCGTGGCCGGGTGTGGGCCGGCTCCGACGCCCTCGACCTCGGTCTGGTGGATGCCCTCGGCGGCATCCAAACCGCGGTCGACCTCGCCCGGGAGGCATCCGGCCTCGATTCGACCAAGCCGTATCGACTCACCGTCATGCCGAAGCCGAAGAGCCCCCTTGCCGCACTACTCGGCCGGGACAGTCGCGACGACGAGAAGCTGGCGCTACGCGAGGTCCTCGCCGCCACCGCTCCGCTGGCCGAATTGGCGGGAGACGTTCGGGCGGTCTCTCCGGCAGGAACCCTGACGATGCCCGGTACCCGTACCGAGCTCTAGCTCCCCCAGTAGCGCTGTTCCTTGAACGGGTCGCCGTACATGTGGTAGCCGTTGCGTTCCCAGAAACCGGGCTCGTCGTGATCGAGGAAGGTCACGCCGCGGGCCCACTTGACGGACTTCCAGAAGTAGAGATGGGGCACAACCAGTCGGATCGGCCAGCCATGGTCGAGCTCCAGTTCCTCCCCTCCGTATTCGAAGGCGAAGAGATTGTCCTCTCGCAGGAAGTCTTCGAGCGGAAGGTTGGCAGTAAATCCGTGCTCGGCTCGAACTACGACGTGGGTCGCTTCGGAGGCGGGCTCGACAAGTCTGGCGATCTCGGTGGTCGGGATCCCCCGCCACTCGGTGTCGAACTTGCTCCACTTGGTCACGCAGTGGATGTCCGTCGTGAGCTCGGTAGACGCAAGCGCCTTGAACTCCTCGAGTGTCCACTGCTGCCCTGTCGCCACCAGGCCATCGACGGTGAAGTCCCAGGTGGCGGCGTCGATGTCGGGAACCACCCCGGCATGGAGCACCGGAAACCGCTCGGTGAAGTACTGGCCCGGTGGCAGGCGGGCGGGGTCCAGTCCGCGCTTTTCCAGCTCCTGTGACTGTCGATCGAAGAATCCCATCCGGGCAATCTACCCCTGTCTTGGATGTCTCCCGCGGTCTGGTACGGTCTTGACCATGGCCTGGTTGGGGATCGTTCTACTGATTTCGATCGTGATGGCGCTCGTGCGCGGGGGGCGCCTCCTCAACCTGTCTGAGATCAAGTTGCGGGCCTGGCCACTGCTCATCCTCGGCTTTGGAATGCAGGTGGCCGCCGATCGCTTGCCATCGGACCGCTCGTGGTCGCACGACACCGCGGTCACGCTTGTCATCCTTTCCTTCATCCCGCTCATAACCATCGCCTGGCTCAACCGCCACGAAGCAGGCATGTGGCTGGTCGGTCTCGGCGTCTTCATGAACTTCACGGTCATTGCCATCAACGGTGGAATGCCGGTCCTTCCCGAAGCCGCCAGCCTCGGGCTCGGTCGCGATATCACCGCCGTCGATTTCGACGCCCTCTCCAAACACGTGCTTCTCGATAGCAGCACCCGATTGGCGTTTCTCGGAGACGTCATCCCCGTACGAGTCATCCGGAATGTTGTTTCGCTCGGAGATGTGTTCCTGGCAATCGGCCTCGGAGTGTTCGTGGAGGACCAGATGCGCCGCCCGGTCCGCTGGTTCAAGCACGGACTGAACGTCACGGGAGGCGGGTCGGCGGCCAGCCGCGAGTCAGCGGGGGTCTAGGAGAGGTAGTCCCCGGTCCCCAGTCCCGAGTCCCCAGCAAGAATCGACGCACGCTCGTCTGGGGTCTGGCTTAGGCAGTTAGTCGGCCGCTTCGGCGCAGGACAGCGCGGAGACGGGCGACGACAGCCGGGTCGTAGTCGTAGGCGGTTCTCCGGTGGAGCACTTCGAGCGCCTCGACTGGTTCCATCTCATGGATGCGGTGGGCCCGGTCGTAGGCACCGGCGACTTTGATGATGCGGGCCTCGATGCCGACCTGAGCGTCATCGGCCTCGCCCGGCCGGCGGTACGGAGCATCGTGCTGTTCGACAAATCCGGCGACCCGCTCTAGGTAGGGAGCCTGTCGAATGATCTCGGCTCCCCAACGGGCAAGGTCGGCGGTGTCCGGCTCATCGGCCGGATCCTCGACGGTGATCCGGCCGATGTCGTGGAGGAGGGCGGCATATTCGAGTTGGGTCACGTCATCGGGCCGCATGCCCATTCCCCGCGCCATGTTCGAAGCCAGCATGGCGGTAGCGGCGGCGTGACCCTCCGGGGAGAGGCCGGCCACCTCGGGAAGCTTCGAGAGCGCCCGGATCATCTGACCGTAGGTCCTTCGGGTGCCTGCCAGCAAGGTGAATGAGACATGGCTGATTGCGTAGGGCACCAGCGCCATCGGGATCGCCCACCAGCCGATGATGGGCTGCGCCAGGGCGAACAGGCCGGCGGAAGCGAACAAACTCACCATGATCGGCCAGTCCTCGAGCGCCAGCAGCCAGATGAACCGGATCGATGCGCCACCCAACCCGAAGGCACCGAGCATCCGAACGAATGCATCGGCAACGAACCAGAGGAGACCGGCGATGAGAATGACCGCCAGCTCCACCCACTGGCCGTCCCACCTGAAGGCCTCGAGCATCCACGCATCCACCACCTCGACGAGGACAAGGATTCCCAGGCCTGCCAGGGTGCGTGACAAATCGCTGCCCCGCGAGTCATCGGACCACAGTGCCGCAACGAGACGCGAGACGACCAGACCGAGCATGAACACAGCCGCCAACGTTGGGATGCTCTCGACGAGCACCACGCCGACCAAGCCGGCACCACCGACGAGCGAGATACGGCCGCCGCTCGGACTGGGAACCCGGATGAGATCGGCAATGGCGATAGCACCGACCCACGCCGCCAGATTCGAGAGCGACCGGGTGGAGGTCGACGCCAGCATGACGCCAACAGCCAGCCCTGCTGCCCACAGCAGTATTCCCACGGCGCGATTGAGGCGATTAGGCAACGTAGACACCTTCTGCCCTTTGCCGAGCTTCGGTTTCGTCCGCCAGGCTCGGGGACCCGTACCGCTCGCCGGTTGCCGCCAGCGCCCGCACAAACGCTTCGACACAGTCGGGATCGAATTGGCTGCCCGCACTGCGCCGCAACTCGGCGATGGCGTACTCCTGGGTGAGGGCGAGGCGATAGGACCGCGTGCTCGTCATGGCATCGAAGGCATCGGCGACCGCCAGAATCCTGCTCTCCAACACAGGAGGCTCTCCTCGTCGATGGCCAGACCCGCCGTAGCCACCGCCGTCGAATCGACTGTGGTGACCCGAGGCGATCTCGACCATCGGGGCAAGGAATTCGACCTCATGAAGGATGTCCTCCACGAGATGGGCATGGTCCTGCATGAGGGAGTATTCGTCCTGGCTGAGCGGTCCCTTCTTGCGAATGAGGGTGCGCGGCACTGCGAGTTTGCCGATGTCGTGGATGAGGGCGGCGACCCGCACCCGGTCGAGGGCGTCTCCCCGGAATCCCATCTCCTCTGCTGTTATCTGGCTGAAATAGGCGACCCGTTCGGTGTGACCCTTGGTGTATAGGTCCTTGGCCTCGAGCGCCTTGATGAAGCCACCGAGAGTGGACTCGTGGGCGACCCGGAGCTGGGAGACGGCCCGCATCGCCAGGTGCCCGACGAGGAAGACGGCGAAGAGCAGCGGCAGTGTGGCCGGGCCGACCAGCAGGTAGGTGGTGCCGAGCAGGCCGCCCAGAATGCCCATAAGAGCCATCGAAGGTACAAGTGAACGCATGCGGGACCATGGCTTGAGGTTGCGCTTGCGAAAAACCGTGCGTACAGCCAGCGTGACCAGGCTGAGGTTGGCAGCGCTATACAGGACCGCTCCGACGCCGGCACCGAGGGCGACACGTCCGATGTCGGCGGTTGCGAGGTCACCGCTTGGCAAGGCAAGGGCAATCACTGCGCCGGCGATGGCCGCCGACAGCACCAGTTGACCGGCATTGACCACCGGCTGGAACCATCGCCGCTCACGGATGTCCAGAGGGGTGACCGCGCCGAACAGCACGATGGTGGCGGCGCCGATGGCGGCACTGTCGCGGCCGAACACGACCGCCGCAGTCATGACGATCATGACGGTTGGGCTGGCCAGCAGGCGATCGTTCACCTCAACAGCCAGGCTCTGGAATACCCCAAAGGCGGCTCCGAAAACGAGCCACTCCCAGCGAAACGGAAACGTCGTCTGGGTGCCAAGAACCGCCAGCAACGCAAGGGCGGCCCCTCCGTATATCCCGGCGACCAGGCCTCGGCTGCGAGTACTCGGGTTCATGCGAAGGTAGCCCGGGGACGCTGACGGTTACTTAAGCGTGTTAGCCAACTGTGAAACTGGCGGCACCCGCCAAAATGGCGGTTGCCAGTGCACCAATTGCAATAACGGCCTTCATGACCTTCGTCTTCAGAGTAAATCTCCCCAATCGTTTGATACCTTGCGCGCAGCTCTAACTTGCCGCGAACAGGATGCGCTCCGCTTGGTTTGATAGGGCGTCTCCCGGGCACCTTCACCTCCCTCGACACAAGTCGAGGAAACCTTCCTATAACAGAGGCGCCCATCCTCCGCCGTCAATCCCGACCTCAGCGCGAGCACGGGACCAAAAGGCTCACAAGGAGCACTATCAAGTTAGTTCGGATTTCGCGCCTTGACAACATTCGAGCTTGAGCCACCGCTACGCTACGTAGTCGTGGACTTCAGAGAGCTCGAAGAAACCCTATGCAGGCTTCCTGCCGTTGATGCGGTGCGGATCGTGCATGATCGCGATCGCATCAGTGAGGTGCATGTGCTCGCTTCGCCCTCCAAGCCTGCCAAGCAGATCGTCAGGGATGTCCAGTCACTCGCCATGGCCCGGTTCGGAATCGGTATCGATCGCCGCGCCGTATCGGTCGTACAACTGGGAGAAGAGAAACGGACCGCCGAAGCGGACCGCCCGGTGATCACGTCCATCAAGGAGTACCCGGAGGGACCGAGTACCACGGTGACCGTGACACTGACCTGGAACAGCGAACAGTTCAGTGGTTCGGCGAACGGCCCGGCCGCCGCCTCGGCCCGGTTGCGAATCATCGGTGAGGCCACTCTGCGCGCGCTCGAAGAGGTGCTCGGAGGCGGGCCACCGCTCGCTCTCGACGCCATCGCCTCAACTTCCGTCGGCGTTCGCCCCGTCATCGTCGCTCAAGTCGTGAGCATGAAGGGCGTTGAGGAGCAAGTCGCGGTCGGCAGCGCACTCATCCGGGGCGATGAAGCCGAAGCCGTCGTGAGGGCCGTGCTCGACGCCCTCAATCGCCGGATACCGGCGTTAATGAGGTAGCAGCCGCCCCTCGGTCGGCAGCCTCAGACCCCAGACTTCAGACTTCAGACGTGCCATAGATTCTTGCCGGGGACCGGGGACTACCCCAACGGCGAGAGGCTCTCAAACAAACAACCCCTCCGCCGTGCCCAGATGTCCTGTGTCGTTGACGGTGTGGAGGCGGGGGCCGGGGATTGAGATTGTGCTGATCGAAGTGTTGTGGAGTTGACCGAATGGCCCGGACCAAACGGAGCCTTGGGCGGGAAGTCCGATTGCCCACCGGAGCATGCCGAGTGCCGGTCCGGCATGGGTGCCAACGAGGACGGTATCTCCGGCCGCCACACCGGCCAGTATCTCCCCGAGAGCCGCGACGGCTCGTTCCTGCACGTCGGTCCAGCACTCACCGCCAGGCCGCTGCACGTCCTCACCGCGGCGGTACCTCGACCAGAGGTCGGGGAACCGTTCCTCGACCTCGGCGGCAACGAGATCGGCCCATTCGCCATTGGCGATCTCACGAAACCGCGCATCATGCTCAACCTCGAGACCGAGGAGATCGGCGACGGGCTTTACGGTGTTCGACGCACGCTGAAGATCTGAAGACACGACCCTGGAAATCCCGATTGAGGCGAGCCGCTTGGTGAGAGCCTCGACCTGGCGGCGACCATGCTCGGTGAGTGGGACGTCGCTCTGACCGATGAAACGGTGCTCACGGTTGCCTTCGGCTTCGCCGTGGCGAACGATGAGAACCCGGGTCACCCGTGCACACCGGCAGCGAGCGCGGCCCACTCCTCGTCGGTGACCTCAATGATCGGCGGATGCCCCGGGGCTTCCGCCCAGTAGAAACCGATGCGATCGAGATGGCCGTCGTACTTGGCCCGTACGGCGGCTCCCAGCGACTCGAGCGGAGCGGTCACCGTCACCTCATCGACCACTTCGTCCGGCACCACCTCACCCATCGCCATCCAGTCGCCGCGCTTGCTCATGGCGGTCAACTCTGGACCGAAATCCCACCCGTGCAGATCGAGGATTAGGCGATAGGCCGGCGTCGAGGCATAGAACGCAATCTGCTGCTTGGCTGCCGCCCGGGATGCGGCCAGTTCCTCATCGGTACGTCCGGTGATCACCATGGCGCTCCCAACCAGCGTGACGTCGTCGACCGACCGCCCACTGAGCTCAGCTCCCTCTCCCATGTTGGGGAGGACCACTTCGTTGAGATAGCGGAGCGTATGGAAGGGATGAACGTGGAAACCGTCGGCTGCCTCTCCAGCCACCCGGCACATGTACTCACCGACACCGGCGATGTAGATCGGAATCTGAGAATGCTCCATCGGCTGGGGAGAGAAGAACGGGGTCATGAGGTTGAACTCATAGAAGTCCCCGGCGAAGGACAGGGAGTTGCCGGTCTGCCAACTCTCCCAGATGGCGCGGAGAGCGGCGATGTACTCACGCATCCGCGGGCCCGGGCTCGACCAGGGCATGTTGAACCGCCGCACGATGTGCGCCCTGACCTGCGTTCCGAGGCCCAGGAGAAACCGGCCTTCCGTCGCCTCGGCGAGATCCCAGGCGCTGTAAGCCATGGTCATCGGCGAGCGAGCAAACGCGACCGCAATGGCGGTCCCGAAGTCAAGAGAGGTTGTGTGGCCGGCGGCCGCCGCAATGGGGAGAAACGGGTCATGGCCGGTTTCAGCAGTGAACAGCCCGTCGAACCCGATCGATTCGGCCCATTTCGCGAACGCCGGACCCTCGGTGACGGACCCGGCCGGGAGATACTGGTCAACTTTCATCCAGCGTGAGGCTAGTGAGTTGGTTCAGGGTCTCTTGTGGGCGTGGACAGTCAACAGCCAACAGAGATCCTCCCCGCCTCTGACTGTGAACTGTTCTGTTCGTTTTCGCGATGTGGTTTGGGGACGGAAATAGTCCTAGCCTCCATATATTCCACGAATGCTGGCGCATCGTGGTTCTTTATTTAGTAATTGGAAATGTACGGGCGTGAGATTTACAAGACTTTTGGCCTTCGTCACCTGGGTGGTGATCGCCCTCCTCGCAATGGCTGCTTTTGCCGCGTTCTCACCTGGAAGTGAGCTCGCAGAGCTCGGCGAACCTACAACCGTTGACGCGGCCGTGGAGGCCGGCGTTACCGAAAAACTCCCTCCGGGAATCGGAGCGGCCGCCGGACGGCAGGCAGCTTTCGGGTTCTCGCAGGACATGCTGAGCCTGGCTGTGCCCGAGTCCACCACAACCACCACCATCCCTCCCGCCACCACAACCACGACCGTCGCTCCCACAACCACCACAATCGCAACTACCACGACCACTCTGGCGACCACCACAACGACCCGGACCACACCACCGCGAACCCATGCGCCGATGCCACCCGACCAGGTCTATTCGCTCGTGTCGGCCTACTTCGCCCCAGCCGATGTCGATAAGGCCGTCCTCGTCTCCTGGTGTGAGAGCCGATACGACGCCAATGCCACCAACCGCTCGAGCGGCGCAGCCGGTCTCTTCCAACACATCCCGCGCTTCTGGTCCGACCGGTCTGTTGCCGCCGGCGTCGGAGGCTCCGATATCTACGATCCAACGGCCAATACCGCGGTGGCGGCCTGGCTCGTGTACTCGAACGGTGGCTGGAAACACTGGAATGCCTCCATCAGCTGCTGGGGCAATGGTTCGGTAGTCGCACCACCGACCACGACGACCACAACCACCGTGCCGGCCACCGCCACCACGGTCTCGCCAACCACCGTCCCCACAACGACCGCTACCACTGTGGCTCCGTCAACCACGACTACGGCGCCGCCACCGACCACCACCACTACCACGACGGCCGCCGCCCCGACCACCACCACCACAATCGCTCCCTAGGCCACCCGACTATCGTTTAGCTCATGAAGCGTGTCCTTCGCCTGCTCACTCTTGCCGGTGCCGTCGCCGGCGCAGTGTGGTACTCCAGGCAGCAGAGTGAGCAGCAGACCGTTCCAACGACCGGCGGCGGGGAGTGGGTCGCCAAGCCCGGCTTGAAGGCCGTGCCCGATGTTCCTCGGCGCCCAACCGAGACAACCGGCGACGACCTCACGGACATCAAAGGTGTCGGGCCAAAATACGCCCAGCAACTCTCCGAGCTGGGTATCGCCACGTTCGCCGACCTCGCTCAGGCTGATCTAGAGACACTGGCCGCGGTATTCGATGCCCGCGCCAACGTCAAGGACTGGATCGCTCAAGCCGGAGAACGATCCGGGAACTGATACCCGGCGTTGCTTGAGAGTTGCTTCGCGACTCCCAACCGCTCTCCCGTCGTACGATGTGGCCGTGTTGTACCTGACCGACCCTGAAGATCTTGCTTCCGTGTGGCCTGATGAGCCAACTTACCGGGCCGATCAGCTCCGGAGCTGGCTGTACGAGACACCGGTGCTGACCGCCGACGAGATGACGAATATCCCCGGTGAGTTGCGCGAGGGCCTCGAATTGTGGCCGTTCGAGATAGAAACCGAACAAGTCGCCGACTCGGGCCGAACGGTCAAGTGGCTCATGCGAGCCCCGGACGGAGCCAGTATCGAGGCGGTCCTGATGGGATACGCCAGGCGGACCACCCTCTGCATATCCAGTCAGGCCGGATGCGCAATGGCATGTACCTTCTGCGCCACCGGTCAGTTCGGATTCGAGCGACACCTCGTGGCGGGAGAAATCGTCGCGCAGGTCGCCTACGCCTCGGCCTACTTGCGCAGTCATGGTCTGGGCACTTCCCCGCCGAGGGTCACCAACCTCGTCTTCATGGGCATGGGCGAGCCGCTCGCCAACTACTCGCATGTTCGAACCGCCATCGACCGACTCACCACTGTGATCGGCATGTCTGCCAGGTCAATCACTGTCTCGACCGTCGGGGTTGCTCCGGCGATTCGCCGCCTGGCCGAGGAACCGTGGAGAGTCAGCCTGGCTGTGAGCCTGCATGCCGCCGATGATGAGTTGCGAAGCACACTCGTTCCGCTCAACAAGCGATATCCCCTCGAGGAAGTCATCTCGGCAACCGAGTACTTCATGGACCAGACCGGACGCCGCCCCTCGATCGAATGGACCCTCATCGCCGGAATCAACGACACCCGGGAACAGGCCGACAAGCTGGCCGTCATCGCCCGTCGCCTTCGCGCCCACATCAACGTGATCGCTCTCAACCCGACCCCGCTCACCGCCGACCGGCCGCCCACACCAGCGGCGACTCGCGGGTTCATCGACCGGCTCTCCGCCGCCGGCGCCAACGTGACCCTGCGCGACACGCGCGGCCAGGACATCGATGCCGCCTGCGGCCAACTACGAGCTCGCAAATTGACGGTAGGACCATGAGGGGTCGGGCAATCGTCGTGGCCTTCCTGATGCTGGCCGGAGCCGCCTGCGGGAGCGACGACCGGCAGGGTGCCGTCGGTGGCGCCCCGCTCCTGACACCGGACGAGGCACAAGGTCGAAGCGGGCTCGTCGCGGTTCAGGGCTTCTTCTGGGCTCGCCCGGGTGACGACACCTATCGTCTCTGCGAGGCAGCTCTCGAGTCGTTCCCTCCCCAATGCGGCGAGCCGGCGATCGAATTGACCGGAATCGACGTGACGGAGATAGCCGGAATCGACTTCAGCCAAAACGTCTTCTGGGCCGACGGGATTCGCGCCCGTGGCAGGCTCGGCGACGAAGTGCTGGCCGTGGAAGAGATCGAACTGAACTCCCATGACTCGAGCACCGGTCTCACCTTTCGGATCCTCGTCCCGGTCGAGGTCCCGGTCGGGAACGCCGAGTTCGTGGCCCTCGTCACGAATAGTTCGGCCGTGCCCGTCGGGCTCAATTTCTCGAACGGACAATCGGCCGATGTGACGCTTCGCGATGTCGATACGGGGGCGGCTCTGTATGAGTGGAGCGCCGAAAAAGACTTCAGCGAGGCGACCCGGGAGATCGTGCTCGAACCAGGCGAAACAGTGCGATTTCTCTTGGCAGAGATCGACCTTGCCCTCGAATCTGGCGTCTATGACCTGGTCGGGGTGTTGAGCGGCGCCCCATCACCGGGGCTGGTAAGAGGAAGGGCCGTAATCCGGTAGCCGGCTAGCCCACGACCCGGCGTTCCAACAAGCTCTCGATCTCTTGTGAAGTCAGCCCCAGAGCCGCCAACACGTCTCCGGTATCGGCGCCGGCGCCTACCGGCGCAGCGGGAGCCTCCGGCGCCGTTCGGCTAAACCGTGGCGCAGGTGCGGGCTGGAGGACTCCGGCGACTTCGATGAAGGTGCCCCGGGCGACGTTATGGGGGTGGGAAGCAGCCTCGTCGACCGACAACACCGGAGCGAAACAGACGTCGGTCCCCTCGAGCGCCGCCTGCCACTCTGCCAGGGTCCGGACCGCGAAAGCCTCCTCCAATCGGGAGTGAAGCTCGGGCCAATGGGATCGGTCGTATTGGTCTGGCAGCTCCCCGGTCAGGCCGACCCGCTCGACGAGTTCGGCGAAGAAGGCAGGTTCGATGGAGCCGATCGTCAAGTACCGGTCGTCGGCGGTCTTGTAGACACCGTAGAAAGGGGCTCCCCCATCGAGCAGATTCGAACCCCGATCGTCGCTCCAGTGGCCTTCGGCCCGGAAACCGTGGATCATGGTGGTGAGGAGGGCGGCCCCGTCGACCATGGCAGCGTCGACCACCTGGCCCCGGCCGCTCGAACGGGCCTCGAGCAACGCTCCAAGTACCCCGATGGCAAGCAGCAGGCCTCCTCCTCCGAAGTCCCCAATCAAGTTGAGTGGCACGGAGGGGTCACCATCGGCCGGGCCGATCATGCCGAGGACTCCGGCCAGGGCGATGAAATTGATGTCGTGCCCGGCCACATTCGCCAGCGGGCCGTCCTGTCCCCAACCCGTCATCCGGCCGTAGACGAGAGCGGGATTCGCCTCAGCGCACTCGGCCGGACCGATCCCGAGGCGTTCGGCGACACCGGGGCGGAAACCTTCGATGACGGCGTCGGCGGTTGCCGCCAAGCGGAGAACGAGCGCGGCGCCTTCGGGATCCTTGAGGTTCACTGCCACACTCCGGCGCCCCCGGAGCAATGGATCCGTCACCCGTTCGCCCGTGCCAACGGCGTCGACCCGATCGACCCGAACGACAGTTGCGCCCATGTCGGCGAGGACCATGCCGCAGAATGGAACCGGGCCGATGCCGCCTAGTTCGAGCACGGTGAGATCGTGGAGGGGGCCCATCTGGCAAGGCTAGTTCCAGTCCCCAGTCCCCAGTCCCCAGTCCACAGTCAGAATCGGTACCCATTGTCCGAGAATCGTCGGGTCGCTGAGATGAGGGGCGTAGCCTGATCCCATGCGGATTGGTGTTGATCTCGGGGGGACGAAAACTGAGGCGATCGTGCTGGGAGACGATGGGGTGGAGTTGATCCGTCGGCGGGTTCCCACTCGCCGCGGCTCCTACGAGGATGTTGTTTCCACCGTTGTCGATCTCGTGCACGGTGTCGAAGCTGAACTGGGGGCTAAGGCGACGGTGGGGGCGGGGACACCCGGGGCAATATCGCCGGCCACCGGGCTCATCAAGAACGCCAATCTCACCGTCCTGAATGGCCGCCCGCTCGACCGTGATCTCTCCGTGGCGCTCGACCGGGAGGTTCGCATCACCAACGACGCCAACTGCCTGGCGCTGTCGGAGGCGACCGACGGAGCCGGAGCCAACCACCGCACAGTGTTCGCCGTCATCCTGGGTACCGGGGTTGGCGGGGGCCTCACCGTCAACCGGACCATCGTGACGGGGCCGAACGCGGTCGGCGGCGAGTGGGGCCACAATCCGATTCCCTGGCCTACCGAGGCCGAGCGAGTGGGGCCGGACTGCTATTGCGGCCGACGGGGGTGCATCGAGAAGTACCTGTCGGGCCCTGGGATGGCCGCCGATCACGCCGCGATCACTGCGATGGCGATGAGCCCACCCGAAATCGTTGCTGCCTCACGAAGCGGGGACGCGAGAGCCGAAGCCACCCTTGAGCGCTATGCCGACCGCCTCGCCCGCGGGTTGGCGTCACTCATCAACGTGCTCGACCCTGACGTCATGGTGCTGGCGGGCGGTGTGTCCCAGATTGCCGAGCTGTATGACGAGGTCCCGGCTCGTTGGACCGAATACGTGTTTTCCGACACCGTGGCCACGCCCCTCGTACCGGCCGTCCATGGCGACTCGAGCGGAGTACGAGGCGCAGCCTGGCTGTGGGAGTAGGCGCGGGAACCCTTCGGGTCGTGCTGCCGTCACCGGTCACCGGTCACCGGTCAACGGCATCTGGCGTCGCCCAATCAGAACGCGATCAGCGGAGGCCGGAGAGCGAGCGCCGAAAGCCCGGAAACGAGCTGCGGGGTAGCTTCCGAATATGACTGAACCACAGGACACCCTCGACTTGCTCGAGTACCGGCGGATCGTCGGTGAGACGTACCTGAGCGTGAGGGAAGACGGGGCGGGAGCCAAAACGTGGAGCCACTGGCGGACCGACCGCGATGAGCTCTTTGCCAGCCATCCCCAGAGTCCGTTGTCGGCCGAGGCGCAAGACTCGTTCTCGGGTCTCCCCTACTTTCCCTACGACCCGGCCTGGCGCATCGAAGCGACCGTCGAGCCACTACCACCCGACGCGCTCCAGATCGGGCACAGTGGAGGAGGAGAGACCGGCTTCAGCCGCATTGGCCGGGTCGCCTTCGATCCGCCGGGTGGTGGAACAGCCCGCCTCACCCTGTTCTGGCTCGCCGGGTATGGGGGCGGGCTCTTCTTGCCGTTCCGGGATGGGACCTCAGGGGCGGACTCCTATGGAGGTGGCCGCTACTTGCTCGATACGGTGAAGGGAGCCGACCTCGGACATGAGGACGACCGCATCGTGCTCGACTTCAACTACTCCTACCACCCGAGCTGTGTTCACGACGCCCGCTGGTCCTGTCCCCTGGCGCCGCCCGAAAACTGGCTCGACGTCGAGGTGCGGGCCGGCGAACGGTTGTGAGCAGGCGGCCTCCGG
>CAXMQV010000109.1:0-49722 GCA_964195905.1 uncultured Gammaproteobacteria bacterium | reverse complement strand
TGCTCAGCATGAATGTTGACGTTGTCCGTCGCATGGCTCGCGATGGCGAGCTTCCCGCCTACCGGCTCCCCGGCGCCCGGGCGTTCCGTTTCTTCCGTGACGAGCTCATGGAGTATGTGCGCAGCTTCCCGGTCCACGAGAAGGCTCAAACCGAAGAAGACCTGAGCTCCTCCACGTAGTGCTGATCTGACACAGATTGCATTTGTGACACACCACAGTATCATGACACATATGGGAGTTCGGACGCGAGTCAACGAGCAAGGCAGGGTGGTGATCCCCGCCGAGTATCGCCGCGCACTTGGGATCGGGGTTGACGAGCCGGTTGTTTTGACGCTCGAGGGAGCTTCAATCCGAATTCAGAAATCCACAGAGGCGCTTGCCGAGGTCCAGCGCCTTGTTGCCCCATTTGCCGAGGGCCGCAAGCTGGTCGAGGAACTGATCGCAGAGCGGAGAGACGAGTCCGAGCGGGAGTGACTGCGGTACTCGACGCCTCGGTGGTGCTCGCCCTCATCAACTCTGAGCCGGGATGGGAAGTCGCCTCTGAGTACCTCGACGATGCAGTGATCAGCACTGTGAACCTCTCCGAAGTCGTGGGCAAGCTCAGTCAAATTGAGATGCCGGCAACCGTTGCACGATCGATCATCGACATGCTCGCGTTGCGGGTTGTTGTTTTCGATGAACCACAGGCAGTCGACGCTGGCTCGATCGTTCCCCAGACTCGAAAACGAGGACTCGGATTGGGAGACCGGTGCTGTCTCGCCCTGGCGAGGTCCCTGAACTCAACGGCCGTAACCGCCGATAGGGCATGGTTGGACGTCGATGTCGGAGTCGAGGTTCGGGCAATCCGTCCGTGACGATGGCAGCTTCTAGGTGAAGTTGCGGAGGGCGCTGACGATCAGCGCGATGACTCCAATCGACAGCACCATCACTATCCAGGTGAGGATGGTCACTGGACCCGGGCCTTCACGGGTATTGCGCTCCCATCGCAGCAAGGCAACGGCCGCCACGATGAAGGCGCCAACCGCTATCCCTGCCAGCAACCAGCTCTCAATCCGTGCCAGCGCAAACAACCCAACGACGAAACCGGCCGCGGCGCCGGCCAGAGCCCCAACGACGAGGTCGTGGACGAGCCAACCGGCGTGATCTCCAGAATCGGGCGCATCGGCCATTCGCTAGATCCCCCGGATCCAGGCGATATCGGAGAACAACAGGATCCACTCGCCATCGTCGCGGTCCCGGACGATCACATGATCCTTTCCAACCGCGCTAATCGAACCGGTCACTTCGATTCCGTGGGCGGGCGCCCACAGTTCTATGCCCCGGCCGGACATCTCGTGTTCGAACAGCCGGGCCCGCAGGGTGTCTGCGCCAGATCGGGGTGTCGTCCCCCCGGCGGTAGAGCGCTCGTCGACTCGCAGTGCGATCCCTGCCGACAGGTGCACGTCGAATCGGCCGGCGGCGGTCTCGACTGACGCGATCTCACCGCGCGCATAGCTGAGGGGTCCGCGGATAGAGCGATCCCCCGCCATCACCGTGACGATGTCTCCCCGGCTGAGTATCTCGATGGCGAGGTCGGCCATCCGGCGCCGCCGAAGCTCGAGCGAGGCGGCGTCCTGCTCGACCATCTCGGCCTCGAGACGCATCTCATGGCCGACCCGCTCGCGCAGCTCGCGACCGAGATCATCGAGGGGATTGTTTGGCTCAGATGGCTGGTCGGCACCCACGGGCTCACCATATCCCGCTAGACGGCGGTTTGCCCAGGTGTTCTTCCCAGGGACGCTTAGGAGAGGGCTGCTTCCAGGCCGGGGCCGAGGGCGGGATCGGAGGCGATGATCACCAGTACCTCGTCATCGGCTCGTTCGACGAGAGTGAAGGCGCCGTCGGGCACCTTCACCGCGATGTAGGCGTTGAATGCTGCCTCGAGTTGCTCGGCGTCGGCCTTCGAGTCACCGACGTAGGACAGCACATAGACAGCTCCACGATCCTCGTCGTTGTAGACGCGGTTCCAGTCACCACCCCAGCCCTTCGCCGCGTTGATGGCCTCGGTGGCGGAGATGCCATCGGTGAGAAGTAGTTCGAGGTCCTTCTGTCCGGCCGGAGCATCGAACCAGACCTCATAGCCCGGGACCTCGTACTCGGGCAGGGTGACCGATCGAGGTTGCTCGTCGCTCAGGTAGCTGTCGGCGTCGAGCAATTGTTCGGAGGACTCGGGTGGATCGACGAACTGAGCGTCGATCTCGTCGAGGCCGATCTGCTGGTGAAACATGAAGCCGTCCAGATAGGCCGATTGGAAGCTCTCGACGATGTATCCGGGCAAGGTGTCGAGCGCCGAAAGGTCAATCCCGGAAACTTCAGCGAAGTAGGCGGCCTGGTCGCGCAGGCTCATCGATTGGACGAACGTGGCCTCCCTCAGCAGGGCATCGCCCTCAATGATGGCGCTGGCGACGTAGGAAGCGTCCCCTTCGAGGTCCTCGTTGTCGAGCAGTTCGAAGTGCTGATCCTGGAGGGCATGGACCAGCTCGTGGATGACCACGGATTCGGCATAGGGCCCGAAGCCGCCTCCGACCAGCCGGACAACTAGCTCCTCAGTTTCGGGGTCGTAGAAGCCGCCGGTGCCTGCGCTGAATAGGGTCTCGACGAGCGCCCGGTAGTCGTCGTCTGCCTCGATGATGCCGAGCACCCGCAAGAGGGCGTTGATGGCCTGAATGTCTTCCTCGGCCAGCTCCTCCTCGATGATTTCGGCAAAGCGGGCCTGGTATTCCTCATCGGTCAGCAAGACGACGTCGACGGGCTCCAGGAATTCCAGTCCACGAATCTGCTGGGCCTCGATCATGAGCTCGTCGATGCGATCCTGGATGGCCGGATCAACTGCGCGCCCGGGCGTTGTGGTTCCCGGGGTGGTGGTGGCCGTTCGCAACATCGTCGTTGACGTGGTCGTGGCGTCAGCCGAGCTAGCGCTGCCGCACGCCGAGGCGAAGAGGGCGAGCGCCGCCAGGATGGCAAGAAATCGGATGCGGGCCATGGGTGTGGTTTCGGTGGCTCTGGTTGGGGACTTGAGCAGCGTAATGGTGGGTCCGACCTAATTGAGGCCTAAAGGCAAGCGTAATAGGCGCCGAAACGACTGAAGTACCTGAGGGAGCATTGAACTATGTCTGACAAATACCGGCTCGTTACCCGGAGCGACTTCGACGGCCTGGTCTGTGCTGTCCTACTCAAAGAGATGGACGTAATCGACGACATCCTCTTCGTCCACCCCAAGGACATGCAGGACGGACTCGTCGAGATCACCGGCAAGGACATCACCACCAACCTGCCGTATGTGCCCGAGGCTCACCTTGCCTTCGATCACCACCACAGCGAGACCATCCGCAACGTCGGCGGGGCCGACAATCACATCATCGACGACGCCGCTCCCTCCGCCGCCCGGGTTGTCTACGACTACTACGGGGGCGCCGAACGCTTCCCGACTGTGTCTGGCGAGATGATGGCCGCCGTCGACAAGGCCGACAGTGCCATGTACGAGCTCAACGACATCATCTTCCCCGAGAAGTGGGCGCTGCTGAATTTCGTGATGGATGCCCGGACCGGCCTCGGCCGCTTCCGCGACTTCCGCATCTCCAACTATCAGCTCATGATGGAGCTGATCGAATACTGCCGGACCAACGACATCGAGGACATTCTCAACCTCCCCGACGTGCGTGAACGCACCGAGCTGTACATGGAGCACGACGGGCCATTCAAGGAGCAGATCAAGCGCTGCACCAGGCAGGTGCGCAAGATTGTGGTCCTCGACCTGCGATCAGAAGATGTGATCTTCGCCGGCAACCGGTTCATGATCTACGCCCTCTACCCCGACGCCGAGGTTTCGGTCCACGTGCTGTGGGGCAAGCAGAAGCAAAACACCGTCTTCGCCGCCGGCAAATCGATCATCAACCGTGACTCCCGCCACAACATCGGTGAGCTCATGCTCGAAAACGGCGGCGGCGGTCATCGCAACGCCGGCACCTGCCAGGTTTCCCACGAGGATGCCGAGCGGGTACTCGGGGAGATCATCGAGCGGTTGCAGTAATCGGGAACGCCTTCGGCGTTCCTTGCGGAAACCCTTCGGGTTGCCGGGGTCAGTCTCCTACCGAAGCAGGTCGCAGCGGTAGGCTCCAGGGACCATGACCAACAAGAAGAAGTCGTCCAAGCGACCCCCGCCAAAGGGCCAACTGCCTTCCAAGGGGACAGCGCCGAAGTCGTCTGTCACTCCGGCCGCAACACCGAAGAAGCCCCAGGCACCCCGGCCCAAGGCCCATGCTGTGAAGGGCCGAACCTCCCGGCAACACCGCTCGGAACTGGCCCCAAAGCTGATGATCGGCGCAGTGGTTGCCGTGGTGGCACTCATGGTGTTCGTGTTCATCATCGGGAGCGATGATGGTGCCGACCTGGCAGGCGCCTCACCAGGTGCCGTCGACAAGCTGACGTCGGTTCCGGAGGCCACCCTCGACGCAGTCGGCGTCTCAGGCTTGCCCCGCAACGTGAATCCACTGCCGGTGGGCACGGCTCCCGTCGTGGAAGACGGCAAGCCGGTGGTGCTCTACTACGGCGCCGAGTACTGCCCGTACTGCGCCGTCCAGCGGTGGGCGGCGACGGTGGCGCTCAGTCGATTCGGGACGTTCGAGGGTCTGGAGGCCACCACCTCGGCTCCGCCGCCCGAGATCCTCGCCAACACGCCGACGGTGACGTTCCACGGCTCCACGTACACGAGTGATTACATCACGCTGTCGGCGGTCGAGACCCAGACCCGGGGTTTCCAACCGCTCGAGACACCCGATGACCTGCAGCGGCGCCTGTTCGACACGTACAACGTCGAGTCGGTGACCAGCAGCAACGGCGGAATCCCCTTCATGATGATCGGCAACCTCTATGCCTGGGCGGGCAGCCAGTACGACCCGGAAGTCCTCGACGACAAGACATTCGATGAGATCGTCGACGCATTGGCCGACCCCACCACCGACGTCGCCGAGGAGATCGGGAGCGCAGCCAACTATCTCACGGCCATGATCTGTCAACTGACCGGTGGTGAGCCCGTCGACGTGTGCACCTCCACTGGAGTTCAGCAAGCACAGGTCTCTTTCCCGCCGGCCTGATGCCTGTCGCTCGCTGGGTTGCCCCGGTCACGACTGCCCTGGCGCTGGTGGGCACCGCGGTGTCTCTCTATCTGACGATCACCCACTACGGGGATCCCGACCTGCTCGTGTGCTCCGACACCGGCACGGTCAACTGCGGGGCGGTCACCAGCAGCGACCAGTCGCTGCTATTCGGAATCCCCGTTGCCCTGCTCGGGCTCCTCTGGTTCGTGGCGGTGACCATCCTGTGCCTGCCAATTGCCTGGCGGGCCGCCTCCCGATTAGTGCACCAGGCGCGGGTTCTCGCTCTCGTGGTCGGAATGGGGTTCGTGCTGTGGCTCATCTACGCCGAGCTCATCCTGGTGGGAGCCATCTGCCTGTGGTGCACGGTCGCCCATGTGGTGGCGTTCGGGCTGTTCGTGGTCGTCGTGATGACGGCCTCGGATGTCTTCTCGGACGCCTGAGCTACCGCCCGAAGCGGCGCTCGCGCTGGGTGTAGTTGCGGAGCTCGCGCAGGAAGTCGACCCGCCGGAACGCCGGCCAGTACACGTCGACGAAGCTGTACTCGCTGTAGGCGGCCTGCCAGAGCAGGAACCCGGAAAGCCGTGACTCCCCGCTCGTGCGAATGACGAGGTCGGGGTCGGGCATGTCGGACGCGTAGAGATGCTCTCCGATGGCCTCGGGAGTGATGCCGGCGGTGATGTCCGTGCCCGGCTCAGACGCTTCAGTGAGGTGGCGGACCAGTTCCCGGGTGGCGTCGGCGATTTCCTGACGGCCTCCGTATCCGAGGGCGATCGTGAGCCGGTTCGGGTGTGACCCGCTGATTTCCTCAGCTTGTTTGGCGGCGGCGCTCAACTCGGGGGGGAGCAGGTCCATGCTGCCGATGAAGCGGATCTCGTAGCCGAGCGAATCTGTGTGCTGGGAGAGACGCCCGAAGAACTCAATGAACACTTCGAAGAGCGGCGCCAGTTCTTCGGCGGGCCGCTTGAGGTTCTCGGTGGAGAGCAACCAGCCGGTCACAGCTTCGATGCCGAGCGCGCTCGTCCACCCGAGGAACTCCTCGAACTTCGCCATTCCGGCCCGGTAGCTCTCCCGGTAGTCGACCAGCCCTTCACTGCGGGCATACCGCCGGTGCCCGTCGAGGATCACCGCGACGTGGTGGGGGAAGCGGGTGCGGTCAAGTTGCTGGAGCAACCGGGCCTCGTACAACCGATAGGCCGGTTTCTTCAGGGGAGCGGGGACGAGTTGGCGGGGTGCTCGCATCAGGGCTGATTGTAGAGGGTGGGGTGGTTTGGGTAGGACAGGTTCGACAGGCGCGGTCGTGACACTGCTTGCGCTGGTGCGGTCGGTTGAGTTGGGACTCCGGCGCCTGGACGCGCCTGCCCAATCGGACGACAAGAGGCAGGTCCAGTGAGTTCCGTGAGCGGAAGAGGAGAGGGCGAGAGCAGGATTGAGCGGCGTTGGCGGCCGGTCCTCCAACTAGCGTTCCATAGTCGGAAATAGTTCGATCTACCCCCTCTAGAAACTTGGCGTTCCGCCGTTAGAGGCAGCAAGCGAGAGAGAACGAAGGGGTGGACGATGCGACGATCATGGGTAGTGATGCTCACGTCATTTGCGCTGGTAATGGGACTTGGCGGCCTGGCCTTTGCGGCCGGCGGAGTCCCTTTCATTGATGACGGGCCCGATACTGCAACCGCCGACAGCCGCGAGGCCGAGCTTCCCGACTTCGATCCGGACACACCCGACCGGGTCGACGGCGTTGAGAAGGACCTCATCGAAGAGCCGGTCAAGGACGAGCCGATCAAGGATGAAGTCAAAGACGAGCCGGTCAAGGACGAACCGGTAGAGGACGAGGTCAAAGAGGACGAGGCCAAGGAGGAGACCGAGAAGGACGAGGTTAAGGAAGACTCGAAGGCGGAAAAGCCCGAACTGGCCATCCTCTATCCGGAGAACGGGGCCAAGGTCGACGACGAGAAGATGGTCTTCGAAGGCAAGACCACCCCGGGCGCCCGTGTGTTCGCCGGCAAATGGGAAGCCGACGTCAACGACGACGGCGGGTGGCGCATCGTGTTGCTCCTCGAGCCGGGCACCCAGACGGCCAAGTTTCGCGCCGAGTCCGAAGGTGGCGTTGCCGAGGCGGCCGTGACCATCACCCGGATCGTCTCGGACAAGCCGGCCTACGAATTGGTCGCCCACCAGGAGTACGGCGTGTGCGAGGCCGAGGTGCCGTACGACGTGTTCTGGGGCGAGACCGCTCCCAATGCCCACGTGCTGGTGTGGTCCGAGTACGGATCAGCCGAGACCTATGCCAACGGCGACGGTCAGTTCGAGGTTCGGGTCGAGTTCCCGAACGCTCCCTACGGCCAGGCTTTCCAGGTGAAGGTCAAGTCGATCGACCAGAAGCGCTACTTCGAGTTCGTCGGCTACGGCCACAACTACGAACTGGTGGCCCATCAGGTGCACGGTGCGAGCGAGGCCGAGGTTCCGTTCGACGTGTTCTACGGCGAGACCAAGCCGAACGCCCACGTGCTGGTCTTGTCTGAGTACGGCTCGGCCGAGACGTACGCCAACGGTGATGGCGTGTTCGAGGTCCGGGTGGAGTTCCCCACGGCGCCCTACGGAGTCGAGTTCCAGGTCAAGGTCAAGTCGATCGAGCAGAAACAGTATTTCGGTTTCACCAGCTACGGGAATCCGCCCGCGGGTGGTGAAGGAGGAGGAGAAGGCGCCTAGCGCCGGTTCGAGGAATTCCGGGGGGAATTAGAGGAGCCCGCCTCTTCGGAGGCGGGCTCCCTCGCGTCGTCAACCTTGGTGGGCTACGGCGGGGCTTTCAGGCTTCGAGGCGATGGCCAGCAAGTAGTCCCAGGTCACCCGGTAGGTGCCGTCGTCTGCTTCGTTGGTCCGATCCAGGGCCGCCCGCATGTTGGCGTGGGTCTCGTCCCATTTGCCCATCTGTTCGAGCGCCTCACGAGCGGCTTTGAATCCGCTGGCGTTCTCGAAGGCGAATGACTCGAAGGCATCGGGGGAGTCGAAGGCGACAGGGAAGGTCGGGCACTCGAACCGCCATGAAAGGTCGTACTGGGTGAACAGTCCCTGGACGTGATCGGGGTCGCCCCACAAGATGAACGGGCTCACGAAATGCGGTGGCGGGGGGAACGCCGCCGACAGCGTCGAGAGGACCTCATTGTTCTTGCCATCGGGCGTCCAGGCGGTCATTCCGATGGTTCCCCCGTCACGACAGACCCGTACCAGCTCGGATGCCACTTGCTCGTGGTCGGGGGCTAAGATGGCGGCGAAGCTCGACAGAACCGCGTCGAAGGATCCATCGTCGACGGGAAGCTCCTCGGCGTCGTCCAGTCTGAGGTCGATTCTCACCCCGGCCGCATCGGCGCGGCGCTCGGCCTCCTCAAACCAGGCGTCTGTGATGTCGATCCCCACAACCTCGGCTCCCGCCCGGGCGGCGGCCACGGCCACGCTGCCCGAACCGACACCAACGTCCAACAACCCGTTGCCCTGCTTTCACCCCGGCCTCCCGGACGAGCGTCAGAGCGGCCGGTTCGATGAGCCGCTCGATCGGGCGGTAGTCGTCCGTCCCCCACAGCTCACGTTGGTTCGCTTTGAATTTTTCGAAATCGGGACTCGTCAGGATCGTCAGGGCTTGGGCGAGGGGAAGCGACCCTCGTGCACCATTCGGTGGTGAGACCGGCACAGCAAGACGAGGTTGTCGAGATTGGTCTCACCCAGGTCGAGCCAGTGGATGTAGTGGTGAGCGTCGCACCAGGGGGCCGGGCGGTCACAGCCGTCGAAGCGACACCCGCCGTCCCGGATGACGAGCGCTCGTCGGGTCGGCCCCGACACGGTGCGGGTGGTCCGTCCGACGTCGAGAACCTGGCTGGGACCGTTGGTGATGATCCGGTTGATGCCGGCATCGCAGGCGAGGCGACGGGCGGCCTCGGGGTGGATGATCTCGCCGGAGCCGAGCTCACAACGGGTCCCGGCGCGGCCTTCGAGGGTGGCCAGGTCGACGAGGACGTTGATGTGCGGGCGCTCGCCACCCGAGATGGCGGCCCGGCCGCTATCGAGAAACTGGCGGCACAGGTCGGTGAGGGCGTCGGCCCGGCGCTGGGTGGGGGTTCGATGGTCGGCGGGATCACCCGACTTCACGGACTCGTCGACGAGAGCCCCGATGGCGGTGAGAACCACCTCGCCGGCTTCGGGGTCGAGGTCACCGTCGATTCGGACCATTCCCTCCCAGGTGCGCGAGATGCTGAGTCGCCGACGCTCGTGGACTCGCTCGGCCTCAACCAGCGCTTCGGTGAAGTCGAGGTTCTGGCGCCAATAGGCGACCAGCTTGCGGGTGTCTCCGGCCGATACCGAAGCGGCGCCCTCAACTAGCACCTGCTCGTCGCGGGCGAAGGCTTCCGGGTGTGCCCCGGCGGCGGGAGCGAGTGCCCGGACGTGGGCGGTGGTCAGGTCGCCATTCTCGAAGGCGCGTTGCGTGTCTGGCATAGTGCGAAGCGACCGCGCCATGCCCGCTCGATCGGAGGCTGCTGCCCCGGTCATCCGACACCGGGCTCGCATCCAGGCCGAAAGAGACAGTGAGCCGTCGAGTGTCCAGCCCTGCCGGGCGTCGAATGCCTGCAGCCGTCGAATCCATTCAGCTTCGAGAGCTTCGGCAGCCTGTCGCAGCTCGATGAGATCATCGGCCAACTGACCCGTCGGAGTGTCAGTGAGGTCATCACCGCGGAGCTCGTCAAGCGCTGATCGCAGCGAGCTCATTCCCGTTTCCCTGTTGAACCCATACCCGCAACGTATCAGGCGGGTGCGACACACACTCCCGGGTCGGTTGGCTATCCGTTGTGGCTAGAAGACCCGGCCTCAGTGACCCTCGTGAACCTCGACGATGTCGTCGGCCACGAGGCCATGGGCTTCGCGATGGACGGCAATCGCCGCCTCAGCGTTCGGAGCGTCGACGAGGCAATAGACGGCACCTTCGGCTTCGTTGAACCAGTACTGCTTGTAGTCCACGCCGTACTTTTCCTGGGTGGCGAGGTCCGCCTGGTGAGCGCCCGCCACCGCTTCAGCCGTGAGGTCTGTGACGTTCTTGTGGGTATCCATGTAGAGGGGCATCGCTTCTCCTTCTAATACGAGGAGAAGGAGTTTGACCGGAGGCGGGTTCCGCCGGTCCGAGACGCTTCTCGGCTACCCCGCGCAAGGTACTCGAAGGATTGCCAGCGGGTTGGGATGCGAGACTACTAGGACCCGCTCGACTTGTGAACTTGTGAATTCGTTCACGTCTCGTTGGCGGATCTGCTTCGTCGAAATGAGAAGCGGTGCGCAGAAGTCGCCCTAGCCGCTCTCGGCGAGCAGGTCTCCGACCGTTTGCCGGTATCGCTCGAACGCCGCCCGACCAGCGGGAGTAAGCGCGTAGACCGTGCGGGGCCGTTTCCCGACGAAGGTCTTGCTGATGGCAACGTATCCGGCGTTCTCGAGACGAGTCATGTGCGACGAGATGTTGCCGGCGGTGAGGCCGGTTCGCCCGGCCAGATAGACGAAGTCGGCCTCGTCGACGACGTAGAGGTTCGTCACCAGGACCAGGCGGGCCGGTTCGTGAATGATCCGGTCGAATCCGAGCGCGTCGAGGTCGGGTGTCTCCTGCCGCGTCACCGGGACTCAGGCGCCTTGGTAGTCCGCAGGAAGCGGACAAACAGGATGGCTCCGAACACGACGATGACGATTCCGGCCGGAAGCAGCGGCCAGCCTGGATTGGCGTCCGCCGCCGCCGCGATAGCCCCACCCGCCGCCAACACCGCGGCGTAGACGAACATCCGCGGGGTGTCCATGAGGAATCCGAGTCCGAGTGCGAGGAGCGCCAGCAGGAAGGCGAGGAGTCCGGGTCCCAGTGGTCCGAGGACGCCGGTGCCGTCCGATCGCGAACCGGCGAAGACGAAGGCGGCCACGCCGAGTGCGAACAGGGCGACACCGGCCAGCAGGACAACGGTCAGGTTCCGAAGCTCCCAGTGGCGGCGCGGCTGGCGCCACTTGACGTATCCGACCCGCGACTCAATCAGCCGCTTTCTCCCTTCGAGCATTGCCGTCACCAGCACGGCGGGAAGGATCCCGGCGAGACCGGCCAGGTCGGACAGCCATATCCAGGCTGCTCCGATCCACGCCAATGAGGCTCCCACGAACATGTCGACGACGCCGTCGGAATAGGAGTGTCGGTAGGCGGCCTTTTCCAGCGCCTCGATGTTTCTGTGCTCGGTCATGACGGGGTCCAGTCGGTGCAAACTACTTTGTACTGCAAAGTACGTGGAATCTCCGATGCTCCCTAGGGCCGAAAGCCCCTACGTGGGACGTTGAATGGGCGAGGGCCGTGCGTAGGTCGCGGGGTGGAGCCTGTCGGATTTCCGCCTTCAGGAAATCCCAATTTCTCCGATCTTGCCTTCAGAGGAGGCACGTCTCGCGAAAGGGAGAGATGATGCCAAAGAGAATGACGGGTGGAGCACTCGCCGGACTCTTGTTGGTTGCGTTGCTGCCGGGGGCAGCGTCCGCAGGGCCACCGGAGCGGGGTTGCCCGCGGGGCGGGGGATGGGAACTCGAGCAGGTGTTCCGGGTCACGCAGCTCGATGTCGGCAACGCCGCCGACCAGAACGACGACGGAATGGTCTGTATTCGGGTCAATCCCGGCAAGACGCGTTCGAATCCGGACGGGGCCGAACTCTGGACGGTGAAGGACAACACGAACTAGGTGCGCAAGCCCGATAGGAGACCGGTTGCCTCCCGACCGGTCTCCGTCGCGTCCGGGTAGGTTGCATCCATGCGCCTGCTTGTCATCGGGGGAACTCGCTTCATCGGATTGAGCGCCGTCCGCCACCTCGTGACGGCTGGACACGAGGTGACGGTTTTCAATCGAGACCAAACCGAGGCCGATCTTCCCGATGGCGTGGCCCGCATAGTTGGTGACTTGTGGCACCTCGAGGACCACCGGGCCGAACTGCGAGCGGCCGCCCCCGATACCGTCGTGCACATGATGCTCCTCACCGGAGAACAGACCCGCCGAACCGCCGAAGTGCTCACCGGGATCACCGACCGGTTGGTGGTGATCAGCAGTGGGGACGTCTACCGGATGTATGCCCGGATCAACGGCACCGAACCAGGTCCGCCCGACCCAACCCCGGTGGATGAGGACGGCCCGCTGCGGGATCTTCGCCACCCGTACCGGGAGATGGCGGAGGGACCCGACGACTACCGGTACGACTACGACAAGATCGAAGTCGAGACGGCGGCCATCGAATCCGACCTTGCGAGCACCGTGGTGCGACTGCCGATGGTGTACGGGCCCCGCGACTACCAACGGAGGCTGTGGTCGTACCACAAGCGGATGGCCGACGGACGGCCCGCCATCTTGCTCGACTCCCGGCTCACCGGGTGGCGGGCGAGCCGCTGCTTCGTCGATGACGCCGGGCATGCCATCGTCCAGGCAGCGACGAATCCGGCCGCGATTACACGCATACATAACGTGGCGGAGAATCCGGCCCCCACGGAACCGGAATGGGTGCGGATGATCGCTACCGTCGCCGGGTGGGACGGGGACATCGTGCCGGTCGATTCCGAGCTTCTCCCCGAGCCTCTCCGGATCGATCCCCACGGCCAGGACCTGCATATGGACTCGAGCCGTATTCGCGCCGAGCTCGGATTCGTCGAACCGGTCACACGCCACGAGGCCATCGGCCGCACCATCGAATGGGATCTTGCCAATCCGCCAGAGAGCCATCCCGATCCATTCGACTACGCGGCCGAAGATGCCGTCCTGGCGGAGCTCGAATAGATCGCCCTACCCGAGGTCGAGCACCTGGCGGGCAATTGAAGCCCCGATTGCCAGCGACGCGGTGGCACCCGGGGAGGGGGCGTTCAGCACGTGGACGGCGGTATCGGTCGGCACGATCACGAAGTCGTCGGCCAGGCTGCCATCAGGCCGCAATGCCTGGGCCCGCACGCCGGTGTGACGCCCTACGAAGTCGGCCGCCTTCAGGGCAGGAACGAGTCGCCGGGCGTCGCGCACGAAGAGCGGTTTGAAGGTTGAGCGGGCCATTTCGCGGAGACCGCTTCGCCAATACCGTCTGGCCAGGCGCCGCATGCCGACATAGGAGATGGCGTCCCACAGTTCACCCGGACGGATCGTCCAGCGCCCATACCCCTCGCGAGCAAAGGCGAGCACCGCATTTGGGCCTGCCTCAACAGTGCCGTCCGGGCGGCGGGTCAAGTGCACCCCCAGAAAGGGCAGGTCCGGATCGGGTACCGGATAGATCGAGCTCCTGACGAGGTGGCAGGCTTCCGGGCGCACCGTGAGGTACTCGCCGCGGAACGGAACGATCCGCACCGGCGGGTCGACCCCCATCAGGCCGGCGACGCGGTCGGCGTACAACCCGGCGCAATTGACCACCAGGCGTCCCCTCGCCTCGCCCGACCCATGCTGGATGGTCCAGGTCCCGTTGCTATAGGCGGCGGTCTTCAAGCCGGCGTTGACCGCCACCTCACCACCCCTCTCGGCGATGGCGGCGGCCATGGCCCGCGTTACGGGTCCGAAATCGACCGCCCCCGTACTGGGAACGTGGAGTGCGTCGGTGCCGGCTGCCTCAGGTTCGATCTCTCGCAATTCTCCGGCGCCGATGCGGCGCAGACCCTCGAGGCCGTTGGCGCGGCCGCGCCGCTCGAGCTCATCGAGCCGTTGGCTCTCGATGGGACTGTTGGCGATGACGACCTTGCCGTCGCGGGTGAAGGGAACCCGGTGCTCCTCACAGAAGTCAAACATCTCGGCCACCCCGCGCACGCACAATTCGGCTTTGAGCGAGCCGGGTCGGTAATAGAGGCCGGAGTGGAGGACACCACTGTTGCGGCCACTCTGATGGCGCCCGACTTCCGGCTCTTTCTCGAGCACCAGGAGGTCCAGACCGGGTCGTTCGGTCAGCAGGGCCCGACCGGTGGCGAGGCCGATGATTCCGCCCCCGATGATGATGATGTCGTGCGCCATCCCTTGAGGCTAGGTCGGGGCGATCGACGACTCGAATATGCCGACCACCCGAAGCGTTGGCCCCACATCATCACTGTGCCACTGACGGGGGAAGAGCCGGTCTAGGGACGCGTTGAGAGCAGCGGATGGCCGCTGCTCTCAAACGAATTAGCGGTGATTACAGATAGCCGAGCTCTGCTCCCACCGTCGCGTATAGGCCCATGTCCTCCATGAGCAGCTCACCGGTGTTCATGAAGGTGAATTCGAAGTCCTGCACTGCGAACGTGCACAGATTGAGCAGTCGCTTGGTGTCTTCCTTCTCGAGCATGGTGAACAGCTTCTCGTAGCCCTCGGCCCGGACGATCATCATGCCGGCGCCGTAGAGATGATGAAAAATCTCCGGCTCGGCACACATCCCGTCGGCCGCGAACTTCCCGAACACGGCCTGCCCATCGGCAAAGGCCTCCATTGCTTTCGCTTCCCGGCCGGGTATCGGCAACCCATAGGAGAAGACGAGCGCGGTATTCCAAGTCATAGAATCCCCCTTCCCTCGGAATCACGCTGTTCGTTATGTAACGGATCTTGCGGGGATGCACCAGAGGCGAAGGCCCCGATTAGCTGAGCGGAGTCCCGGTAGACCCCGCTCGTCCCCTGTACGGTGCCGGCCGGGCCCCGGATGAGGTCTACGCTTCGCCGCCATGTCCCAGGCCCTTCGGCCGGCCACCGCCGGTGTGCTCCTCGCCCTCACCGCCGCCGCCCTTTACGGGGTGAGTGGAGCGATCGCCGCCGATGTGTTCGACGTGGTGTCGCCAGCCCGGGTCTCCCAGATTCGAGCGCTCATCACCGCCGCCGCGCTCGTTCCGTACGCATGGCACAGGGGGGCCCTGAGCCCGAAAGGGCAGATACCTCTGTTGGCCGTGCTCGGCCTCAACCTGGCACTGGTCGGTCTGACCTTCTACTGGGCTCTCGACCGTCTCGGTGTTGGTCCGGGCGCCACCATGCAGTACCTCGGGCCGTTCATAGTCCTCGGCTGGATGGCGTTGGTCCAGCACAGGTCTGTGGGTCGACTCACCTGGCTGGCAGCCGCCGTGGCCATCCTGGGAGTTGTCCTCATTGCCGAGGCCTGGGCGTTTGAAGATTTGGACCTGCTCGGCCTGGCCTCGGGTATCACGACGGCGACCCTGTTCGCCGGCTACTTCCTGCTCGGCGAGCACCTGGGCAAGACGTTGCCTGCGCTCACCATGATCACCTGGGGCTTCGTGTTCGCCTCTCTTTTCTGGTTGCTTGTGTTACCCGTCTGGTCGTTTCCGAGTGATCTGTCTGGCACGGTGTGGGCCAAGCTCGTGTGGGTGGGAATCGGTGGGACGGCCCTTCCGTTCCTGGCTCAGTTCGCGGCACTCCGGCGGGTGGCGTCGGGAATCGTCGGGGTGGTGGCGACCGCCGAACCCGTCATCGCCGCCGCAGCCGCCTGGATCATCCTCGATCAGAGCCTGACCATTCTCCAGATGGTCGGCGGGCTCATCGTGGTACTGGCGGTAGCAGCCGTGCACCGCTGGAGCGCCGTCGATGTCGACCAGCCGTTGGACGGGGTGTTCTAGGGCGTTTCAGCGTTCGCTCGCCTGGCCCATTCCTCGTCGATCACCCCGAGAATGATCAGGGTGATCGATGCGTCTGACCACTTGCCGGTGAGGGGGCCCGGTCGCTTCTTCAGCACCTGCAGGAATTGCTCTCGATCGATCCCATGAGACTCGATCCGCTCGATGATGTCGCACATACCGCCTCCTCTCCGGATGGTTAACCCAGTCCGTCCCGCAGCAACGCGATGTCGGCTGCCTGCTCTAGTGCCTCACCGGGAGTTTCGACCACGACCGGAGCTCCGGCGGACCGCACCACCTCGATGAGCAATTCGACCGGGATCTCGCCGTGACCGAGGTTGGCGTGGCGATCACGGCGGCTGTCGAAGGGGTCGCGGGAGTCGTTGCAGTGGACGAGATCGATCCGTCCGGTGGCCGCCATGACTCGATCGACCACGGACTCGAGGTCCTGACCGCCCGCCCAGGCGTGGCAGGTGTCGAGCACGAAACCGACCCCGGTGTCGCCGATGTGCTCCCATAACCGGGCGATGGTGTCGACGTCCCGTGCCATAGCGTTCCCGCCGCCGGCTGTGTTCTCGATGAGGATCGGGACCGACGACTCGATGGTATCGAGCGCCTTGCGCCAGCGGGGGAATCCTTCAGCCACGTCCTCCTCGTCGGTGACGTACCCGCCATGGACCACCAGACCCGCCGCCCCGATCTCGGCGGCGGCGTCGGCGGCGGTTTGCAGGTTCTTGCGGCTCGGGATCCGGATCCGATTGTTGGCCGACGCCACGTTGATGAGGTACGGAGCGTGGATGTAGATGGGGAGGCCGGAATCCCGAAGCTCGGCGGCATCGTCGCGCGGGGGAGGCTTCTTCCATCCTTGCGGGTCACCGAGAAAGAACTGAACAAGATCGCCGTTGCGTTCGGCCGCCTCGGCGATCGGTTTCACACCCCCGCTGTGGGCGCCGATGAGGATGCTCACGACGATTCCACAAACGAGCGCGCCCCCATCAGCAGCAGGAGGCCGCCGGCGGCCCCGAGCGCTCCGGGGAGCAGGTAGAGCGCCTTCGTCTCGGTCCCGGCGATCCAGATGAAGAGCCCGAGGATCACGGCGGCGAGTACCAGCACACCACCGATGTAGGCGCGGCTGCGGGCGATGTAGGCGCGGGCCGGATCCGTCCGGTCGGTGGGATCGCCCTCCACCCGGGTCACCTCGACGGGACCCGGTTCGAGGTTGACGACGTACCCCGGCGCGGCGTCCCCGGCGTCGTCGGTTAGGACTGCAGCGATCTGGTGCGGCTTGGCGGTCCACCCGGCCGTGCGGACGAACAGAGTGCTTCCCACCCACAGTGCACCCCACGGGACCGACGGCAGGCGGGAGGGGTCGGCGAATCGGACACCGACCCCCGGTGTCTCATCCGGGCCTTCGATCAAGAGGGCAGGAGCGGCCTCGATGATTTCGGAGTGGGGCACCACAATGCGGCCGCCCGAGGGACCGAGCAGGCTGGTGAAGGCAACGCCGTGTTCGTCCACGCCCAGCATCTCGCGGGGGAAGAGCAATTCCTTGAGCGCCCAGGTGAGGAGACCGCCGCCGACCAGCAGAAAGATGAGCGCCCACGGCTCTTCAGGGCCGGTGGAGGCGATGCGGGTGAGACCCATGCGGTCTGCCAGGAGGTCAAGACGCCGGATGTATTGAGGAAAGAGCCGGGGGAGCAACAGCAGGTCGAGCCCGACCATGAAGAACGGGACCGAAACCACCGCGCTGAACCAGATTCGGCCCGGTGATCGGAGGACGCTAAGCGAGTTCATGCGGTGTTGAGGAGATCTTCGGGTGTTATGAGTGCCACATACGGAATCTCGAGCTCGGCCATCTGCTTGGCAACCGCACCGTTGCTGCGATCGGCGACGGCGATGGCCTGGACAACCGGGTGACCTCCGTTCTGCATGACGATGATCGACTCGATGAAGGCTGCTCCAGTGGACGTGGTGTCCTCGAGCACCGTGACCGCCTCACCCTCCTCGAGCGGTCCGACGATACGCCCGCCCATTCCGTGCGCCTTCGCTTCTTTCCGAACCGAGAACGCCCGCAGCGGGATGCCGGCCTGATGAGCCACCACCGCGGTCGCCACCGCGATGGGGTCGGCCCCCATGGTCATGCCGCCGATGGCGGCCACTCCCGGGTCAAGGAGACCGAGCACGCAGTGGGCGACGAGGGTGGCGCCCTGTCCATCCATCGTGGTCCGGCGCCCGTCCAAATACCAGTTGGAAAGCTCCCCGGAGCGGAGCGTATAGGGGCCATCGGTGAGCAAGGAGCGCTCGCGCAGCAAGCTAATCAATGCCTTTTTTGACTCCGAAATGTTTTTTTGGAAATCCCTCAAGTTCTGCACCCCCCCGACGATACTAAGAGCCGAGAGGTTTCCCGCCTCCCGTGTTAGCCCGAAGAACGGCCCCGCAAGGGGCCGTTCTTCTTTTTGTCTATTCACCCCTCCCTCCGGGAGGGGCCGCTCCCCGCTCAGTTCGAAGCGTCGACCACCCCGGTCGCCTGTCCGACCTCGATGAGGTATCCGTCCGGGTCGCGCAGATAGCAACGGATCTCGCCGCCCCGGTCCTGCGGAGGGGTCAGGAACTCGGCACCCCGACTCGTCCACTCGGCGTAGATCGACTGAATGTCCGCCACCCGGATATTCATGAAGCTGTCGACCAGATCGGGATCCGAGGGCGGTGCGAGGTGCACCGTGGGCTTGTCCTCGGTCGGACCGCCGCCGACGTTGATGATGATCCAGGTGTTGGCGAAACCGAGGATGGCCGGACCGTCCGGAATTCGCATGAGCTCCGAGGCTCCCAGCGTATTGACGTAGAAGTCGACCGATCGATCGACATCCTCGACGATCAGCATGTGGGTTACGACGAACCCTTCACTCGGTGCCGGAAAATCTGTCTGGTTCATCGTTTCCTCCCATGTGGTGTGGCTCCGACAACCTCAGCTGTGCCGGTCTTGTTCCGGAGCCGCCCATTACGAAGAGAAGGGGCGCCCGCAGGCGCCCCAACTTCTTCGCGTGCTCTAGCTACTCAGTCGCTTCAGTGGCCTCCACCGCCACCGGCTCATCCCTCTGCAACGCCTTGAGGATGTTGATCCCGGTGGCATTTTCGATCTGCTCGGTGATCGTGATCACCGCCGCCGGGAGTTGGCCGACGACGTTCGACACTCCCTGCGAGCCGTTGCCGCCGGTGTCGATGACCGACACCTTGTCGATGTTCACACCCTTGACGGTGGACACGATCTCGCTCACCAGCTGCGGGAGCATGTTGAGCACGAAAATGTCCTGGGCGCTCGACCCGGCTGCCTGGTACTGCTCGGTCAGCCGCTGCAACACGTGCACCTGCGCATTGCCGTCCTCGATGATCTGAGCGGCGGCACCCTTGGCCTCCAGCTCCATCGCCTCTTTCTTGGCACGGGCCGGGGTGATGACGTCGGCTTCCAGGCGGCGCTGCTGCAACTTGATCCGCTCGTCTTCCAGGGACTGCTCGGCAATCGCCTGGGCCCGGTCACCCGCCACAGCCGCCTCGCGTTCCTTCTCGATGGCCACCTTCTCGAGCTCGGCCTGCAGGACTCGCAGCCCGTTCTCCTTCTCGGCGATGACGAGGTCGGCCTCCACCCGGGCAGTCTCTGCCCGCCGGCGGGCGTCGGCTTCCTCTTCTTCGGCCTCCGTGGTTCGGAGCGCCTCGGCCACCCGGGCCTCTTTCAGCACCTGAGCGGTCTTGCGCCGACCGACGGCCTCGAGGTATCCAACGTTGTCGGTGACGTTCTGGATCTTCAGCACGTCGAGGGCCAGGCCGAGCGTCTTCATGTCGTCGTCGGCCTCGTCGATGAGCACCTGGGCGAACTTGAGGCGGTCCTCGTTCACCTCTTCTGGGGTGAGCGTCGCCAGCACGCCGCGCAGGTTGGCCTCGAGCGTCTCTTTGGCAATGTCGTGGATCACGTCCACCCCACCGCCGAGGAACCGTTCAACCGAGTTCTCCAGTAAGCCGGGCTGGCTCGAGACCTTCACGTTGGCTACGCCCTCGACGTCGAGAGGAATCGCCCCTTTCGAGTAGGCCTGGCCGACCCCCACATCGATGGTGATGGTGTTCAGTTCCATCCAGTCGACCTTCTCGAGCAACGGGATGCGCAGCGTGCGACCGCCCCGCAGCACGCGGTAGCCGACCTCGCCACCCTTTGCGAGCGTTCGCTGCCGACCTGAGATGACGGCCACCCGGTTGGGGGGGCAGATCACGATCAGGCTCTTGACGGCGATGAGCACGGTGGCGATAACCGCCACGATCAACACTGCCATAGTGACCAGTACGTCCATGTCCTTTTCTCCTTCTTCTCTCTAGTTGTCCAAAATTTCGATGGGCGCCACCCTGGCGACGCCCTTATTCACCTCGACTACGACAATGCCGTCTCCGACCGCAAACGCCGTCTCGTCGGCGGCATAGGGCTCTGCCGTGAGGTAGCGGCGCTGGGCGCCGACCTCGATGGAAACCCGGCCCCGGTGTCCGGGGCTGATGGGAAGCACGACCGCTCCCATGGCTCCCCGCAGGTCTGCTTTCTTCAACGAGCTCGAGACGTCGGCCACCTTGAGGGCCCGGAAGACGAACGAGTTGAGAATCCAGGCGAACACGCCGACACCGATGGCGGCAATCAAGGTCGCCAGGAAGCTCGCATCGATGATGTTCAGCACGATTCCGGTCAACCCGAAGAACGCCAGGAAGAACATGACCGAGCGGAACGACAGGAGGCTGAGGCCTGCCGAGGCGATGCTCGATGCGATACCCGAGCCGGAGACATCGATCTCCCCGTCCAGGTCGGCATCGAGATCGACGTCGACGTCAATGTCGGCATCGAAGTCTGCATCGACTTCAGTGTCGATCCCTCCGAAGAGGAAGAGGCCGACGAAGGCCCAGCCGATGATGGCGCTGGCTAGATAGAAGCCGAACATGGGTTGCCCCTTTCCGATACCGGAACCCACATCCGGATTTCCCTAATGATACCGAACTCCGACACCTTTCGCATCCAGGTATTCCCAGGGTATGGGAGCACGTTTGGGCCACAGGATTTTGGGGTGCCCAGGCAGCGGATCGCGTGAAATCGCAGGATCTCCTTGGGCCTGTCGGGGGCGGCGGGGCGGCAGAGCAGGTGACTGCTCGTCGAGTCGGGCCCTCGCTCGCGGCCGATCGCTCCCAGACCTTGGGAAAGTCGATTTGGGAAGAAATAGGCGGGTCCTGATTGCCGGTCACGTCGCACTGGCGAGAAACCGACCACTGGCTAGCCTTAACAGCCGCATCCAAGAGGTGGTCGTCCATGCGGATCGTGATAGTCGGAGCGGGGGCGGTCGGGAGTCATCTCGCCGAACGTCTCTCCATCGAAGGGCAGGACGTCGTCGTCATCGACAACGATCCAGCCAAGGTCGAACAGCTCCAGTCGTCGCTCGACATTCTTGCCATCCGGGGCAACGGCGCTTCGCCGGCGATCCTGGAAGCGGCCGGCATCGACAAGGCCGAGTTGCTCATTGCCGTCACCAGCAACGACGCCGTCAACGTGCTGGCCTGCCACGCCGCCGCCCGCCTGGGAGTCCCGCGCAAAATCGCCCGGGTCGAAGACTCCGCATTGCGCGACGAGCTGCAAATTCTTGGCGTCGACGTCGTCATCGATCCCGAAGAGCAGCTCGCCAAGGATCTCCTCCTCCTGGTGACTGAGGGCGGCATCAGCGAGCATGCCACCTTTGGAAACGGGTCCCTGTCCCTCATCGGGGGCTTCGTCCAGCCAGACGCCCCCCTCTCCCATATGAGCCTGGAGGAGCTGCGCAACCAGGTCACCGACTGGGATTGGCTGGTTACCGCCATCGTCCGTGGCGGTGATCCTTTTGTCGCCCGTGGCGAGTCGATTGTCGAAGAGGGAGATCACGTACTCATTGCCACCAAGAGCGACCTGGTCATGGAACTGGCCCCCTTGCTGGGAATCACTATTCACAAAGCCAAGAAGGTCATGATCTTCGGAGCCGGGCGTTTGGCCCGCCTCACCGCCAATCTCCTGTGTGAGAACGGCATCTCGGTGACCCTCATCGACAAGGAAGAGGCGGCGACCCGCCTCGTCGCGGATGCGTGCCAGGGGGTCATTGTGGTCCATGGAGATCCCATGGACCCTGAGCTATTGCGCTCCGAGGGGATTGAGAGTGTCGATGACGTGCTTGCCCTTACGAAGTGGGATGAGGTCAACGTGGTTGCCTCACTGGTGGCGAAGGGCCTCGGCGCCAAGAATGCCATCGCCCGCTATCACCGACTCGATTATGTGAGTTTGCTCAATGAGACGCGAGTCGACAGCGGTGTCTCGTCCCGATTGTCGGCCGCCAACGCCATCCTCCGGTATGTGCGGAGAGGCAGAGTGCAATCGGTCGTCACGTTTCAGGACAGCAACCTGGAAGCGATCGAACTGCAAGTCGATCCAAGCAGCGAAGCGATCGGCAAGACCCTTGCCGAGATCGGCTTGCCGAAGACCGTCATCGTTGCCGGCATCATCCGATCCAACGAGACGATCATTCCCCGCGGTGATTCGGTGATCAAGCCGGGAGACCACGTGGTGGCGGTTGCGCTCCCGGACGCTGTTTCCACTGTTGAGAAGACCTTTTCTTGATCCCCCGCTAGCTGCATGTCATATCGCACCCTCCAATACATCCTCGGAGCAGTCGTGGCTGCCATCGGGGTGGCGATGATTCCGGCCGCGATAGTGGCCGGCATCTATCAGGAGTGGGCCGACATGGCGGAGATCCTCGTCGCCGCTCTCGTCACCATCGTTATCGGTGCGGTCGCCTGGAAATATGGCAAACAGGCGCAACTCACCACCAAAGAGGGGTTCGCCATCGTCGGGCTGGCCTGGATTCTGGTGGTCTTGTTCGGCACCTTGCCGTACGTCGTGACCTCCACGCTTGACGGCATCACCAATGCCTTCTTCGAGTCGGCGGCCGGATTCACGACCACCGGCGCCTCCGTCATTCCGGCACCGGAGAACATCGGCCACGGTGTGGTGTTCTGGCGTGCCACCTCGCAGTGGCTGGGCGGCATGGGCATCATCGTGCTTTCGATAGCGATTCTCCCGCTGCTGGGTGTCGGCGGGGTGGAGCTGGCCAGAGCCGAGTCGCCCGGTCCGCGTCCGGACCGCTTGACCCCGCGATTCAAGGAGACGGCCAAGCGGCTGTGGTTCATCTACGTCTTGTTCACGGTCGCCGAGACGCTGCTGCTGTGGGTCGGAGACATGACGCTGTTCGAGGCCATCTCCCATTCATTTACGACCCTGTCGACCGGAGGCTTCAGCACAACGTCCGAGTCGCTCGGCGGATTCTCGGCCTACGCCCAGTGGGTGGTCATCGTGTTCATGCTCTTGGCAGGAATGTCGTTCGCACTCCACTATCGGGGTCTGCGCAAGCCGGCCGAGTACACAAAAGACGCCGAGCTCAAGATCTACGCGGCCGTCATCGGGGTGGCGTCGGTGGTAGCGATCATCGGCATCTGGGGGGGTGGGGTCGGCAGGACCATCAGGGACGGGATCTTCACGGTCGTGTCGATCGTCACCACCACGGGGTATGCGACTGCCGACTTCAACCTCTGGCCTGGGGCGCTTGGCATCATGGTGGTCGGCTTGATGTTCGTCGGGGGCATGGCCGGTTCGACGGCCGGGGCGGTGAAGACCTATCGGCTCGGGGTTCTGACGAGGGCCTCGCTGGCCGACATCCGCAGGGTGATCCATCCCCGGGGGATCTTCCCGGTGCGACTGGGCGGCCACAAGGTTCCCGAGTCGATCGTGCAATCGGTTCAGGCCTTTTTCCTGTTCTACATGTTCATCTTCATGACCGGTACGTTCGTGTTCGGGGTGTTCAGCTCGGCGATCGGCCCCGATCTCGATTTTGTGAGCGCCGCGTCGGCGGTGGCTTCGGCGTTGGGCAACGTCGGACCCGGCCTCGGTGCCCTCGGGCCAACAGAGACCTATGTCGAGGTCACGGCCCTTGGCAAATGGCTGCTGGCAGGGCTCATGATCACCGGCCGCCTCGAAATCTTCCCGATCGTTCTGTTGTTCACTCGCGAGCTCTGGCGGCGCTAGGGAACGGCAACGCCTGCGGCGTTGCTTACGGCGCGCCGTTCCAGCGAGCTTCACTCTCTATCCTTCCGGCTGCGAGGAGGCAACGGCAATGCGCATTGTTATTGGTGGCTGTGGGCGAGTCGGGAGCGATCTAGCCAACCGACTGGCCGTGCTCGGCCACGATGTCTCGATCGTCGACAGCAACCCGACTGCTCTCGACAGACTCGGGTCGGCGTTCAACGGCACGACTCATGTCGGGTCCACCTACGACGTCGATGTCCTGAAGGAAGCCGGTATCGAGCAGGCTGATGCCTTCGTTGCCGTGACCAGTTCCGACAACGCCAATTTGATGGCGGTCGAAGTGGCCACGGCCGTGTTCAGTGTCCCGCGTTCGCTTGCCCGGCTGGACGATCCCGCCCGGGAGCAGGCCTACCGGGCGCTCGACATCAACTACATCCCCGCCTCGCGAATCGTCGCGAACGTCGTCTTCGAGGCCGTCATTGACGAGGAATTCCGGTTCCACATGACGTTCTCCGATGGAGATGTGGAAGTTGTCGAGATGGTGATCGGGCCGCAATCTCGTGGCCTGACCGTCGAGGAGCTGGAATCCGATGGGGAGCTGCGGGTGGCGGCGGTCCGCCGGGGTCGGCGCATCATCATTCCGAGCGATGGGGCAGAGCTCGAGCCCGGTGACCTAGTGGTAGCTGCCATCCGAGAGGGTGCCCGCGACAAGATCAAGCGACACCTGGCTGCGGAGGACTGATGCGAACGCTCATCATCGGTGGAGGAAAGGTCGGTTCCTATCTGGCCCGCGAATTGGACGAGGCCGGCCACCACGTCACCGTCATCGAATCCGACCTCGGTCGCGCGACCGAGGTCGGAGAAACGACTAACGCCCTGGTCTTGCATGGCGACGCCACCGACATCGGATTGCTCGAGGAAGCCGACCCGCATCGATCCGATTGGGTCCTGGCAGTCACCGGACGCGACGAAGACAACATCGTGGCCTGCCAGCTGGCGACCACGCTCGGAGCCGCCCGGGTGCTGGCCCGGCTCAACAATCCCAAGAATCGTTCGACCTTCGACGCCCTCAAGATCCCGGTCGTGGCTGTGACCGACCTCATGGTCAAGGTCATCAGCAGCGAAGTCGCCTTCGATGTTCAGGAAGCGGTGCGGGTGGCTCTCCTCGGCCGCGGCAAGATCAGCCTGCTCGAGATAGAGGTGCCGGAGGGGGTCCTGCCCCAGAAAGTCATCGACATGGCTTTGCCCGATCGAACGATCCTCGTGTCGGTCCTGCGCGGAGACGAAGTGGTCGTTCCCGGGCCCTACACGGTCATCGAGGCCGGCGATCGTGTTCTGGCGGTCACCAGCGTCGAAAACGAAGCCACGGTGCGAGAAGTGCTGTGCAAGGCCCCGTGAGGAGGCTTGACTGACGGCCAATGGCTGAGGATCGCAAGACCGACATCATCGGCGGGCTCATGAGCTTCGCCATCGAGGCAATGTTCATCGCCATCCTCGGGATCATCGCGGCGCTCTTTGCCGTGATAGCGGTCGTCCTGGTCGGCTGATGCTGCTGCGCCCGGAAGCGGACGATTTCCGCATCATCGGAGTACAGCTCGGGCGGATCTCCCTCATCACCGCCCTGGCCGGCACGATTCCGCTCGTGTGGGCACTCATTGCCCGGGAGTGGGCACCGGCGACGAGTTTCCTAATCATGATCGGGGTCTTCGCGCTGCTCGGAGCGGCCGCCCGGTTCATCGAGGTCCACCATCACCATCTCGACTGGAGCCATGGAATGGTTGTGGTCGCCCTCACCTGGCTGCTGGTCCCGGCCATTGGAGCGCTACCGCTTGCCCTGTCCGGTCACTACGGAACCCCCTTCGACGCCTACTTCGATGCCATGAGCGGGCTATCGACCACCGGGCTGACCTTGATTCAGGATCTCGATCATCTCGCCCCCTCCATCAATTTCTGGCGCCACCTGCTCCACTTCCTGGGCGGTCAGGGGATCATCATCGCCGCCCTGACGCTCTTCACCGGCAGCGGTGGCACCACCCTCTACTTCGGTGAGGCCCGCGACGAGCGAATCCTCCCCAATGTGCGCTCGACGGCCCGCTTCATCTGGAAGGTGGCCGCCTATCACTTCGTGATCGGAGTAGCGGCGCTGGCGGCGGTGACGTTCTTCCTGCTCGGGTTCGGTGCCTGGCGCTCGCTCTTTCACGCGGTGACGATCTTCTTCGCCGGGTTCGATACCGGCGGATTCAGTCCAATGAGCACCTCGATCGGGTACTACCACTCGGCGGTGTTCGAGGGGGTCACCGCCATCTTGATGGTGGCCGGGGCGATGAGCTTCGGTCTCCACTTCGCCCTCTGGCGGGGGCCGCGGTTGGCCGTGTTCAAGAACCTCGAAACTCGTACCATCCTCGGCACGGTCTCTTTCACCATGTTCCTCACCATGATCGGGCTGGCCGCCGGCGGCGTGTACTCGAATGCGGCCGGGTTGGGGCGGCAGGGTTTCTTCCAGGTTGTCTCGGCCCACACCGGCACCGGCTTCGCCACCGTGCCGGCCGGTGAGCTGGCCCTGTGGGGCGGCCTGGCGTTCGGGGGCATGTCGATTGCCATGGCGCTGGGTGGAATGGCCTCCTCCACCGCTGGTGGCGTCAAGTCACTCCGGATCGGCCTGACAGTGCGGAACCTCCTTCATCAGATTCGCCAGGTGCTGCTTCCCGAACGCGCCATCCAGTCGACCACCTACTACCAGAACGGAATCAAGCGCTTCACCCCCGAGCTGGGCCAGGCCGTCATGACAGTGTCACTGTTGTTCGTGGCCTTGTTCTTGCTCGGGACCGGGGTGGCGCTCGGTTACGGATACGACCTGCAGGAAGCGCTTTTCGAGTCGGTATCAGCCGGGGCGTCGGTCGGGCTCTCGGTCGGGGTGACCGAACCGACCATGCCCGTCCTTCTCAAGCTGACATACATCATTCAGATGTGGCTGGGCCGTCTCGAGTTCATCGCCGTGTTCTCTCTCTTCGGGTTCCTCTTCGCCTGGGCGAGGGGGAAGTGATGCGCCGGCTCCTGATTCTCGTGGCTCTCTTGATGGGCATGACCGTGCCCGCCTGGGGGCAAACCCTTGTCCCCGTCGACGAGCTCACCGACGCCGGCGCCCTCTATGACAATCGAGAAGTGACCGTGGAGGGCGAGCTGGTCGGTGATTATGGCGTGCGCGGCGACGGAACCGTCTGGACCCAGCTGAACGACGACTCATACGCCGACCGGCCACTGCGGGAAACGGGAACTCATGGGGAAGGGAACACCGGCATCGGTGTGAGGTTCGACCATTCGCTTGACTTCAGCCTCGATCAGGCAGGCGGGTACCGCTGGCAGGGTCCCATCGTCCGGGTGACCGGCACCTGGCATTTCCACGACGTCGACCGGGGAGGAGAGTCGTACCTCGAGGTGGCCTCCTTCGAGGTGGTCCAATCGGCTCGACAACTCGAGGATCCGGCGTTCTGGCGATTGTGGATCTTTGGAATCGGATTGGTCCTGGTCGCCTACTACCTGTACTGGCAGAAGAATCAGGAGACGTCCCCGCCTGGTTGAGCGGTTCTCACCATTCGGCTCGTCGACCTGCTGAACTTGGGGGCATGGAATTATCCGACCAGGCCCGCGCCAAACTCGACGAACTGAGCCGCAGCTTCTTCGTCGTCATCCTTCTCATCGTTGCCGTGTATGTGCTGGCCGAGACCTACCCCGGTGACGACTGGGTGTCTATTCCGATCAACCTGTTCGTCTTCGTTGCCGTCCTCATCGCCATTCGGGGAACCGGGGGATCGGGAAGCCTGCTGACCGCCCACCTGGCGGTAATGGTGCCGGCTCTCATCATGACGCTGGCCGGGGTGCTGTTCGACGTCGGTGGACTGCTCGCCCCGGCCAACGTCCTAACGACCGTCCTATCCATCACCGCCCCCATCATGATCCTGAGATTCGTGCTCACGGAACGGCGGGTCAACAGCAACGTTATCTTCGCTGCCATCTCGGTATATCTGCTCATCGGCATTGTCTTCGGAATCGTGTTCTCGTGGCTTGCCTACGCCAATGAGGATGCGTTCATTCCGCCTCAGGTAGTGGACACCGGCGACTCCGCCCTCTTCTATTACAGCTACGTGACCCTCACCTCCCTCGGCCTCGGGGACATATCCCCGGCCACCGAGGCCACCCGGGCTCTCACGGTGGTTGAAGGGCTAATGGGTCAGATATACCTGGTGGTACTCATCGCCCGGCTTGTCGCGCTCCACATCACCCGCCGCCAATCCGAAACGGCTGCCGAGGAAGCAGAACAGCTCCGCTCAGAAATCCGGCAGATGCTCGACCGGCGCTCAGACGTCTAGTTGTAGTTGCCGGCGACGGGGGTCCAGGTGCTATCACCGTAGGGGATGGTGTAGTCGGCGGTGACGGTGTCGTTGGTGTCGGCCAGGTAGAAGGTGGCGTCACTGGATCGCCAGATCCCGACCGTTTCGGTGTAATCGTTGTTCCAGTCTCCGGCGATGATCTGGTCGCCGCCGATCCCGAAGAAGAAATCGAAGTGAGCGACACCGGAGGTGTAGTCGTCGCGCAGGTAGGCGAACCCGGTGGATTCGCGGAACAAGCCGACTTCGGTGAGCCCGTCATCATCGGAGTCTCCGGTGAATGGTTGGTCGCCGGGGGTCCCGAACCAGAAGTCAATGTCGGCGAAGGCGGTCGCGAGGGCGTTGGTGAGGAAGACGTGGCCGCCCCGGAATACACCGAGGCTGTCACAGCCGTCGCCGTCCCAGTCCCCGACGATGGGGATGTCTCCGCCGATCCCGAAGACGAACTCGATCTCACTGACTCCAAAGTCGTTGCTGTTGCGCAGGTAGGCGAACCCGTTTGAGGGGCGGAACATGCCAACGGTGTCGATTCCGTCACAGTCCCAGTCACCCATCAAAGGCGTATCCCCCGGATTCCCATAGAAGAAGTCGGTGGTCGACCCGTCAGCCGACCGCAGGTTCCACTCACCACTGGCACCGTTGAACAACCCAACCTGAGCCGGCGGCTCCGTCGGATCCGTCAACGCCACGACCTCATCACCATCCTCGGTCCCATCACCATCGGTATCGCGAACGAGCGGGTTGGTACCCAGGTCGGACTCCTCATCGTCGGTCAACCCGTCCCCGTCGGTATCCAGACAGCAGTCGGTGGACGCCAGGTAGGCGTCATCGGCGCCGTTGGTGTCGGCCGCCACCAGGGCTACCTGACTGTTGAAGGCGATACGGGTCCCTGTGCTGTTGATGGCGGGCGCGTCGGAGTTCCCGGCCGCCTGGGCGCCGGTGTCCGTGGTGCTGGCCCTGGTTGTGGTTCCGGCAGTCGTGTCGCGCAGGAAGACGTCGACGGCGACGTTCGTGTCGCCGGCAACCAGATTGGTGGCAGTCGAATGGAAGGCGACCCTGGTGCCGTCGGCGTTGATAGAAGCGGCCCCGCTTGAGTCGGAGGCCTGCGAGCCATCGTCGGCGACCGACACCCGGGTGGTGGTGCCGGCGGATGTGTCCCGCACGAACACGTCCCAGGCATTGTTCGTGTCCCCGGCCACGAGATTGGTTGCCCGTGACTCGAACGCGATCCGGGTGCCATCGGCGTTGAGTGAGGGAATTCCGCTATCACCACCGGTCGCTTCCGCCTCCCCGTCACTCACCGACACCCGGGTGGTTACCCCGGTCGCGAGGGCGTGGAGGAACACATCGCGGCTCAGATTGGTGTCGCCCGCAACGAGGTTTCGAGCCAGGGACCGGAACGCGATCATGGAGCCGTCGCTGCTCAGAGCAGGGGAGTCGCTGTCGAAGTCGCCCTGTCCGCCGCCGGTCGGTTCTGAAACGCGACTGGTGGTGCCCGCCACCGTGTCCCGCACGAAGACGTCGAGCTTGTTGTTGGTGTCGTTCGCCACCAGGTCGGACCGGCTCGTCACGAACGCGACTCTCGTGCCGTCGCTGCTGATGGAGATCGTGCTCACAAGCACCGCCTCTACCTGGGACCCGTCGTCGGCCACCGACACTCGAGTGGTCGTGCCGGTCTCGAGATCGTGTACGAACACGTCTTCCCGGCCGTTGGTATCTCCGGCCATGAGGTTGCTCGCCCACGAGACGAATGCGACCTTCGATCCGTCGCCGCTGATGGCCGCCAGTCGGCTGTGGTTATTGCCCTGGGTGCCATCGGAGGCGACCGACATTCGCGTTGTGGCCCCGGTGACTATGTCGTGGACGAAGATGTCGTCCTTGTCGTTGGTATCACCGGCGACGAGGTTGGTGGCGCCCGATTCGAAGGCGATGCGGGTGCCGTTCCCGCTGATGGAGGGATCGTCGGAGGAGGAGATGCTCGTCTGGGCACCATTCGAGGCGACGCTGACTCTGGTGACCGCCACCGGGCCGGCCGCCACGGCGGGAACACTGGGAACGGTGGTGAGGGCGGTGGTGGCGACGGTGATTGCGGTCGCAGCAAGCAAGCGACGTGAACGGTTCATGGAACTCCAGGGGACTCGGATATCCGTCGGTCGTTTCCCGTGGATCTTGAGCCGGCGGGTAGCAAAACAGCGGCCCTGGCGGGCCGCTGTTTCTCTGAGCAAGGTTGGGACGGGTGTTAGCCCTTCAGGTACTCCGCCAGGTCATCGGCGGTGGGATCGCCGCCGAGGATGAACTCGTCGATCATGTGCGGGGCAAGGTCGTCCCGGTATTGGATCGGTGGGCTCTTCATCAGATAGGCCGACGGCGCCAGGACGGGACCGCCCAGCTTGCGGTCGAGCGCCAGTTTGCAGAATCGGACTGCGTCGATGACGACACCGGCCGAGTTGGGGGAGTCCCATACCTCGAGCTTGAGCTCGGCGTTGAGGGGAACATCCCCGAAGCCCCGGCCCTCGACCCGGATGTAGGCCCATTTGCGATCGGTCAGCCAGGCGACGTGATCGGAAGGACCGATGTGCACGTCGTCGGCATCCATCTCTCGCCCGACGATCTGCGAGGTGACGGCCTGGGTCTTGGAGATCTTCTTCGACTCGAGCCGGGAGCGCTCGAGCATGTTCTTGAAGTCCATGTTGCCGCCAACGTTCAACTGACTGGTGCGCTCGACGATGACGCCCCGCTTCTCAAACAGGGTTGCCAACTGCCGGTGCACGATGGTGGCGCCGACCTGTGACTTGATGTCGTCACCGATGATGGGAAGCCCGGCCTCCCAGAACCGACGAGCCCATGCGGGGTCGGAGGCGATGAACACCGGAATAGCGTTCACAAACCCAACGCCGGCTTCCAACGCGCATTCGGCGTAGAAGCGGGTGGCGTCTTCGGAGCCGACCGGCAGGTAGCTGACGAGCACGTCCGCGCCAGAGTCCCGGAGCGCCTGAACGACGTCGACCGGCTCGGCGGCCGACTCCTCGACCATCTCCTTGTAATAGAGGCCGAGTCCGTCGAAGGTCGGGCCCCGCAATACCTCGATCTCGAGCTCACCGACCTCGGCGAAACGGATCGTGTTGTTGTGGCCGGCCCACATGGCTTTCCCCAGGTCCTGTCCGACCTTGGTGGCATCTACGTCGAATGCGGCGACGAACTCGATGTCGCGCACGTGATAGCCGCCTAGGTCGACGTTCATCAGGCCCGGGACAAACTGGTCCGGATCGGCGTCCTTGTAATACTCAACGCCCTGGATCAGGGAGTTGGCACAGTTGCCTACCCCCGCGACCGCTACGCGTACTTTGCTCATTCGGTTTCCCTTCCTTGCTCAGATCTCAGTCGCTTCGGGCGCTGTTCCCCGTACCCGGCGCGGCTTGCGCAGCGGCCGGGCGGCCCGCTCGTTCTCGATCAACTCGTCCAACCAGGCGATGTCGGCTTCGGTGCTGCTCATGGAACGATTCATGAGAGCAAGCGTGTAGTCGTCCATCCGCCGCTTGGTGCGGTTGGCCGAATCCTTCATGGATTTTCGTGATTCAGCCAGCCGGGTGGCGAGGTGGGCCTTGCGGCGTTCCAGCACTCCGATCCGGGAATCCGGGTCGAGATAGCGGAAAAATGACAGTTTCAGCGTGAAGCCGCGATCTTCCTCGGCAGTTCCCGGGGATTCGAGGAGCTCCTGGAAGTAGGCCTTGCCTTCGGCAGTTAGCTGGTAGACCTTGCGACGGGGACCGCCATCGGTGCTGACGCTGATGAATCCTTGCTTTTCGAGTCGCCGGAGCGCCGGATACAACGATCCAAACGAGACGGTCCAGAAGCCGTGCTCGGAGGCGGCCAGCACGCGCTTGAGCTCGTAGCCGTGGAGCGGGCCGTCTGTGAGAATTCCGAGGATTGCAAAATCGAGCATGATCGCCCTGGTCGAGTTATCCACAGCATAGTGGATCGATATAACGATTCGATATATTGGTTCGCTATAACCGATTCGTCAAGTCGCATCGGCCGGAATGGAGAACTCTGGCATTCAAGACTCGGGCGTCCGGTTCCGATAAGCCACCTATGAGATCAACCCATGACTGACGCGATGGCGCGCCGTGACCTCGGCGAGCTGGACTCGCTTATGCGGTTTCACGACCGGATCAGCGGCCGGCTTCATACCGACGATTCCACCGAGCTTCTTCGCCATATCGCCGAAGGGGTTGCCGATGTTTTGCCGGCCGATCAGGCCATCGTGGTCATCCTCAATCCGGAGACTGGTGAGATCGTTGCCACCGGGGGCGAACGGGACGAGATCCTCGAGTACGACGAACTCATGGCCGGTGTCACCGGTCGGGTGCTCGAATCGGGGGAAACAGTGCTGGCCGACCGGCCCGCCATCGAAGCTTCCGCCGGAGGCGCCATTGCCCGCTTCCTGCCGGGAGCGGGATGGGTCGTGGCCACTCCACTGCGTTTCCACGAGAAGCTCGTTGGAACGCTCTTGGCCGCCAACCTCGATAGGCCACTTGATGCTCAGGACGCTCGCGTTCTCGAAGCAATGGCCTCTGAAGCCGGTGTCATCATCGGCTACTCGTTGCGGCTCCAGTCTGAACAACGCCAGCGCCGGCTCGCCGACACCCTGCGCGACGTGACATCCGGTATGACGAGCACCCTCGACCTCAAGGGGGTGCTCGGCAGCGTTCTCGACGGGCTCGACCAGGTTCTCTCCTCGGACACCGCCACCCTCATGCTGCGGATCGACGACTCCATGCGGGTGATGGCTAGTCGCGGCTTCGATGATCCCGATGCCCTCCGTCAGTCGGCCATCTCCATCACCCATGACCCGATCATCGCCGAGCTCGTTGAAGGAACCGCCCCGGTCATCGTGTCAGACGGAGAAGATCGCGCCACCGGCATCTACGTCGGCGACGAGCCGATGCGATCGTTCATCGGAGTGCCCCTGCTGGCCCGCAATCGGGTCATCGGGGCGCTGACGGTGGCCAGTCACGAGACTTCCTACAGCCTCGAAGAGGCCATGATCGTGGACGCCTTCGGTGACCACGCGGCCGTCGCCATCCAGAACGCTCGCCTGTTCCAACGCACCCAGGCGACCCTCGCAAAAACTGAGACGCTCTACCGGGTGGCGCAGAACCTCATCGAGGGCTCTTCGCTCGAGCAGACGCTCCAATCGGTAGTGGACGGCGTTGCCGAGGCTCTCCCTGCCACCGGTGTGTCGCTCATCACGATGAACCCGCGGGCCAAGAAGGTTATTCACTTCGTGCGCGGCGGGGATGGCCGCGACCGGATCGTGGCTGCGACCTTCGACGAATTGTGGGACGGTTTGGCCGGCTACGTCATGCGTGAGCACGAGCCCATCATCTCCGCCGGGAACCGCCCCGATGAGCGGGAGGGGCCCCAGGCCCGGGCCCGCCGGGATGTCACCGGTGCCGGGGCGGTCATGGTCGCTCCGCTCAGCTATGCCGGGAAGGCTTTCGGTGTGCTCACGGCGCTCAATCAGGCCGGCGAGGCCGAATTCGGCCGCCACGATCTCGTCCTTCTCGAAGCCATGGCGAACCAGGCCGCCATCGCCATTGAAAATGCCCGGCTGTTTGAAGAGGTTCAGCGGCTCGCCGTCACCGACGACCTGACCGGACTCCGCAACCGACGCGGTTTCTTTGAGGTTGCGCGCCGGGAGCTCGAGCGGGCCACCCGGACCGGTCGGCCCCTGTCAGCCCTCATGCTGGACATCGATGGCTTCAAGCGTGTGAACGACACCTACGGTCACGCGGTGGGAGACCAGGTGCTTCGTCACCTGGCCGAGCGGTGCCGGCGAGCGGTGCGCGACATCGATCTCGTGGGCCGTTACGGCGGCGAGGAGTTTGCAGTGCTCCTGCCGGAGACCGACCTCAAGACAGGCCTCGAGGTAGCCGAGCGGGTTCGCAGCTCGATCGGCGACGAGCCGTTCGACACCGAGGCCGGCCCACTGCCGATCCGGGTCAGTGTCGGTATGGCTCTCCTGGCCGACGATACCGACCAGACGGTCGAGAGCCTCCTCGATAGAGCCGACACCGCCATGTATCTCGTCAAGCAAGAGGGCGGAGACGCCGTTCGCTCGGCCGAGGTTGAGTTCGGCTAAACGCGGCCCGCATCCGTAAGCTGACACCGATGTTGCCGGACTTCATAGTGATCGGCGCCATGAAGGCGGGTACCACCGCGTTGTTTCAGTACCTCGTGAAACATCCCCAGGTGTCCATGCCGTGGCGTAAGGAACTCGACTTCTTCTCAAACGAGGCCAACTGGGCGAAGGGAATCGCCTGGTATGAGGAGCAATTCGACAACGCGGCACCCGGCCAACGGGTCGGTGAGGCGTCGCCCAACTACTCGAAGCGGCACTCGTGGCCCGAGACGCCCAAACGCATGGCCGAAGTCCTGCCTGATGTTCGGATCATCTACATGGTGCGCGATCCCATCGCCCGCATGCAGTCGATGTATCTGGACATGCTCCACTACGGCGGTGAAGTCCGATCGATGAATGAGGCCGCCATCGACCACGATTACCGGACCACCTCGTCATACGGATGGCAGCTGGTCCCGTATGTCCAGACCTACGGTGCCGACCGGGTCCTGGTCGAGACCGCCGATCGATTGAGGGCCGATCGCGACGCGGTCCTCGACAGGGTGTTCCGATTCCTCGATGTCGATCCGGCCGTCATGCCGGAGGTGGGTCCGATCGAGGCGAACAGAAGCGACGAGAAACGGATCCCCAATCAATTGGGCAGACGTATCCGTCGGTCGCGGCCCTGGGCGGTCGATCCAAGGCGCCACGATCTGCCGCGCTGGCGCAAAGCGCTCTTGCTACGCCAGTCAAGTCATGAAGCGGCCCGATTGTCTCCGGCCAAGCGGCGGGAGCTCGAAGAGTTCTTCACCCCCGACCTCCATCGGCTCCAGAGCATGGTGGAGGTCGATCTGTCCTACTGGCCGTGGTACCAGCCTCAGTAGGCGCCTGACAGCTTCGGGTGATCCCAGCTGACGACCTTCTCCGGCTCGACGATGACTCCGGTGTTCTTGGAGGCGAAGCGGCCGAAAGTGGCCTCGAGCGCGTCGCCCTCCAACGGCACCGGCTCGGTGCCCACGAAGGCGTAGCGCTTGCTCAGCTCGCCGTACATCGCCAGGACTTGATCGGGATCGGTGATGAGCCGGGCGGTCCCTTTGATCATGATCCCCCTGAGCTCCTCGTAGGTCTGTCCGACTTCGAGCAGCACGGTGATCTTCGGGTTGTGCTCCAGGTTCACGATCTTCTGAGATTTGGTGAAGGAGCGGAAGGCGACCTTGCCGTCGTCCATGAAGTACCACATGGGGGCGACGTGGGGCCATCCGTCCTTGCCGACGGTGGTGACGATGAGCGTGTGGCCTTCGGCGAGGAACGCCTGTTGCTCATCGGGTGTCATGGTGATGTCTTTGCGTGCCATGGGTTGAGCCTAAGGCGGGCCGGGACGCCGATGGAAGACCGACGGAGTCGGGTGGGCTGGTCGGATTCGACGGCAACCCGTACGGCGCCGACCTGTTCTGCGGTGATGGTGATCTGTATGACACGAACGGTGACTTCGTCAGGGCGGCGTGCTTCGAATACGCCGAGCTCAGCGATGACGGCCGTCTTGCCTACCTCGAGCGTGATGTCGGCGGTGCCCGGGTTCGGTTTGTCCTGGTCGTGGTTGATCTCGACACCGGTGATGAGTTGTTTCGACAGGACCTCGAACGACCGGACCAGGGTTGGGTTCCCAAGATCATCGACCTTCTCGGAAGCCAGGCCATCGTCAATCGATCTGAGAGCGGCCTCTACCGCGCGCCCTTCGTCGACGCATTGCTCATCGACCTGGATACCGGAGTCGTGAGCGAGCTGGGCATGGTCGGCCATGCTCGCTTCCTCAAAGGCCCGATGGGCATCGACTAGCGGTAGGGCTGATCGGGCAGAATGTCGGGGATGCACGTCTTCCTGGAAACCGAACGGCTCGTCCTGCGGCGCTTCACGATGGAAGACGCCGACCTGCTGTTCGAGCTCGACAGCGACCCCTACGTGATGCGCTACGTCGACGATGGGCTTCCGGTCAACAGGCAGGACATCGTGGAGAACAAGCTTCCAGCCTTCCTTTCCTATTACGACCGGTATGACGGATACGGCTTCTGGGCGGCCATCGAGAAGGAGACCGGCCGTTTCGTCGGTTGGTTCCACTTCCGGCCCGGACAGGGTGCCGGTCCCCTGGAGCCGGAGCTGGGCTACCGGCTCCACACCTTCGCCTGGAATCGAGGATTGGCGACCGAGGGCTCGCGGGCTCTCGTCGACCGGGGGTTTGCCGAGCTCGGGATAGAGAGGGTGACAGCCGAGGCGATGGCCGTCCACACCGCTTCCCGTCGGGTGATGGAGAAGGCAGGCTTGCGTCTGGTGCGCAATTTCAAGGCCGACTGGCCGGTCCGGATCCCCGGCGACGAAGCAGGCGATGTCGAGTATGCGCTCGAGCGAGTCGAGTGGGAGGCCGGCCGAACACCAGGTTCCTGAGCCGGCCCCGGCGCTCGATGGCCTGCGCCTCCCGCAGGTGCGAAGGATCTGCGAGGAGAGGAGTCGGCTGACTAGTCCTGATCCGCCGGTTGCCGCAGATGGCCGAATCTGCCCTCGGCCACTCCGGGCCTGACTGCCTGCTGTTTGCCGGCTTCGGTCAGCGCCATTTGCTCCTGTGAGATCGCACCCGCCTCCAGGTCGGCGGTGATGATCTCCCGAAGCACGTTGGCCGAGAGGTCGGTGGCGGATTGCAGGGCAGGCGCCATCTCACTTCCGGCGCCGTCGGCCATGGCCATGAGCATCTCGACCTCGACGCCTCCCTCGACCGGAATGATTTGGACGGTGGTCATGGTGGCAATCGGCCCCGCCCGGTTGGCGTTCGTGTAGTAACGGGGAGCGTCCATGTCGACGAGCAGGTAGTCGACATCGCCCAACTGATGCTTGCAGTGGAACGTGGCACCGATCCCGAGTCGGCCGCCACCGTCGGTCCGCTCGTGGGTCTCCACGCCGTACATCCGCTTCTTGACTTCGCCATCGGTGGCGTAGGCCCAGGCGATCCACGGCGCCACCGGCACGAACACCTTGGAATACCCAACCGCGTCCTGTCGACTGACCACCTGCCGGCGCCGCTCTGCCTGGGCATCCCAGGCTGCGGCGAGGTCGGCGAGGTACACGGTGACGTCACCGAAGTCCTCGTAGTTCTCGACGTGCTCGACCATCCCGTCGGCATCGCCTGCGACCCCGATCGCCTCAATGGCGGCCCGGGTGATGAGCCCGTAGGCGGCGAGCCCGGTGACTTCCGTGACGGTGTTCTTCATGAGCCGGTGCACGAGGATGACGTCGGGGCCGGCCAGCTCGCGGCTGCCCGCTACCTCGTGGAGGATGTACTCGCCGTGATGGATGAAGATCTTGAGATCGAGCTCCTTCATGTTGACGCAGGCATTGCAGTCGCAGGTTGTGTTGATATCCATCAGCCGCAACTGGCGGCGGAATTCGAAGTAGGTGGCCTCCATGGCGTTGAGCATCGATCTGGGCTGCTTGAGCAAGCGGTCCGGGACGTAACAGAAGATGGCGTCGCCTTCGACCTTCGACACGGCCAGGGGCGCCTCGACGTTCTCGAGAATCGAGTCGAAGATGGCGTCGAGGATTTCTTTGGCGTGGCCGAGCTCAGATTGCGTGAGGAACCGCGTGTATCCGGTGATGTCGCTGATGAAGAAGAATCCGGATTCGATGTCCACGCCTGAGGCTCCGACCGACTGGGGGCCTTGAGGTTACCGATTGCCCGGCAGTCGATCCGAATGATCACGGGACTTCGGGTGAAGTCACGGTTTTGCGTGATCTGGACCGGGTCTGTGTCTCACCCCCCTGATATCATCGAACATATGTTCGATACAACGGGATATGAAACCATTCCACCCGACCTCGACGATATGGCTCCGGGCCCGGAGCTCGCAGCAGTTCTGGCCGGGATAACCGTGTCGGCGGTGTCGGGCTTTGACCAGGTGGTGGTATTGCGCGCCCACCGCCGCATGGCGTCACACTACGCAGCCCATACCTACGCAGACATGGCTGCCATCTCTGCCACGCTGCATCAAGAGGACGACGACTATCAGTTGGCGTACGAGGCGGCGGCGGCCGAGATCCGGGTGGCCCTGACCATGACCCGGCGGGCCGCCGATACCGAACTGGATCTCGCGTTGGATCTGCAGCGCCGACTCCCGGACGTGTGGGATCTGCTGGCCAGGGGCGACATCGACCCGTGGCGAGCCCGGGTCATCGTCACCGGCACCGGCCACCTTTCCCCGGGTGGTGCCAGGCAGACCGTCGACCGGATAGTGGAGGAAGCGCCGCGGTTGACGAGTGGGCAACTCGCAGCCCGCTTGCGACGGTTGTGCATCGAAACCGACCCCGACGAAGCCGTCGACCGGTTCCGGAAGGCAGTCACCGATCGGCGAGTGACCTCCGAGCCGACTCCCGATGGGACTGCCCACCTGTTGGGATTAGATTTGCCGCCCCATCGAGTGGCCGCCGTCACGCGGCGTATCAACCGAATCGCCCGCTCCTTGCGACGTCAGGGTGATAGGCGCAGCATGGATCAACTCCGGGCCGACATCTTCATCGACCTCCTCCAGGGCACCGGCAAGGATCAATCGGGGCAGAGGCGAGGCGTGGTCGACATCAACGTCGATCTCGAGACCCTCACCCGATTGGCCGACCATGCCGGGGAGTTGGCCGGGTACGGACCGGTGATCGCCGACATCGCCCGCCAGATTGCCGATGAGAGCCACGGTGCGGAATGGCGCTACACCGTCACCGACCCCAACGATGGTGTCATCACCAATGGGGTGACCCGTCGCCGGCCCACAGCCGGTCAAGTCCGCGAGGTCCAGGCCCAGCATCGGACCTGTGTGTTCCCCGGCTGCCGCATGCCGGCCGCTGATTGCGACCTCGACCATCGCATCCCCTACGCCGAGGGCGGTCCCACTGTCACCCCCAACCTCGCCCCGCTATGCCGCCACGATCACCACATCCGGACCACTGCCGGGTGGGTCCACTTCCCGCTACCAGGCGGTGGTCACGAGTGGAAGACCAAACTTGGCCACACCTATGTCACGAGTGGCGCACCCCCGTGATGCCAAGGGACTGGCCGACCCGGCGGCTGCGAAGCAGCCGCCAAGGAATGCGCAGCATTCCCGGCAACACCCCTGTAACAAACACGCCACCCACTCGTAACACGGCGGTTACGGCCTCGAAATCGGCGTCCCGTACCGTGCTCTCCTGATCTACAGGAGGACCGAATCGTGAAACGTTTTATGCTCGTCACCGTGATGGCGGCAGTTGCGCTGCTAGGACCGCTGGCGTTCGCGGCCAGCGCTCAGACCGACATCATCGATGTCGCCGCCGCGCTCGATGAGGTGTGGGTGGTCATCGCCGGCATGCTGGTCATGTTCATGCAGGCGGGCTTCGCCCTCGTCGAGTCCGGGTTCACCAGGGCCAAGAACGCCGGCAACATCATCATGAAGAACTTCATGGACTTCTCGGTGGGCGCCCTCGCCTACTGGGTCATGGGTTTTGCCCTTGCGTACGGCGGCGCTTCGGTCGGCGGGTTCTTCTCCACCGGCAACTGGTTCTTCTCCGATCAGGCCAGGGCCTCCGAGTGGTTCTTTCAGGTGGTGTTTGCGGCCACGGCGGCCACCATCGTTTCCGGGGCCGTTGCCGAGCGGGTCAAATTCACCGCCTACCTGATGTACACGCCGTTCATCACCGCCATCATCTATCCGATCGTTTCGCACTGGGTGTGGAACAGTGAGGGCTGGCTGGCCACGCGAGGGTTCGTCGACTTTGCCGGATCGGGCGTCGTGCATCTCACCGGAGCCGTGGCTGCCCTGGCGGGAGTCCTCGTAGTGGGGCCCCGGCTCGGCAAGTACGGGCCAAACGGAGAGATCCGTACCATCCCGGGCCACTCGCTCACGCTGGGTGCGCTCGGTGTGTTCATCCTGTGGTTCGGGTGGTACGGATTCAACGGCGGTTCGACCCTTGCTGCGGTCGGCGTCGACTTCGCCTCCGTGGTCGTGACCACCACCCTGGCCCCCGCCGCCGGAGCGACGGTTGCCATGTTCGTTTCGTGGCGGGTCACGGGGATGCCCGACGTTGGCTTGACCCTGAACGGGGCGCTGGGCGGCCTGGTCGGCATCACCGCCGGAGCGGCAACTATCCCCTTCGGGGCGTCGATCCTGGTGGGCGGCATCGCCGGCGCCCTCGTGGTCTTCTCGATCATCGGGATCGAGCGGGCCAAGATCGACGATCCGGTTGGCGCCATTTCGGTGCACGGCACCGCCGGCATCTGGGGCGTGCTGGCGGTCGGAATCTGGGGCGGCGGAGACATCCTCACTCAGATCACCGGTATCGGCGCCATCGTCGGCTGGGTGTTCGTCACCTCGCTGGCGGTGTTCAAGGTCATCGACCTGTTGCACGGCATGCGGGTGACCCCGGAAGAAGAGCGGATGGGACTCGATCGCAGCGAGCACGGCGGCGATGCCTACCCCGAATTCACCTTCCAGGAGACGATTGCGCCGCCCGAGCTACTCGACCCAGTCGGCTCAAACGGCCACTAGGAACCGTCCATCGCCCACCGGATCGGTGGTGCGGTTGGGCGGAGGGATCTCCTACACTCGCTCCTCATGGCACACGTCGTCGGAATCCATATCTCAGAGGACACCTGGCCGGGCCAGCCTCACTCGGTCGAGGAAGTTGAGGCGATCGCCCACCAGGGCCTGGTGGGGGACCGCAAGTTCGGTGCCCGGCGACAGATCAGCATTGTGAGTGTCGATGAGCTGGCGGATGCGGCCGCCCGGTTGGGCTCCGAGATCCCGCCCGGTACAACGCGCCGACAAATCACCATCTCCGAGGGTCGATTCGACCGTACTCCCGGTTCGACCATTCGCATCGGTGACGTTCTCGTGTCGGTCAACGGTGATTGCTCGCCGTGTGATGAGATGGAGCAGAGCATCGGACCCGGGGCTCGGGCCGCGCTGGTTGAGCTCGGCGGGGTGACGGGCACCATCGTCGAAGGCGGCGTGATCCGGGTCGGCGATTCCGTCGAGATGGGTTGACCCGACGTGTTGGATGAGATCGCCGCGCTGCCCAAGGTCGAGCTGCACCTCCATCTCGAAGGCTCCCTTCGGCCCGCCACCATGTTTGCGCTGGCCGAGCGTCACGCATTCGACCTCGGGGCCGATTCGGCCGAGGAGCTGACCGCCCAGTACCGGTTCGGGAGCTTCGATGCGTTCCTGCGGCTGTTCATACGGGGACTCGAGGTGCTGAAGGACGGTGAGGACTTCACCATCGCCACCGTCGAGCTTGCCAAAGAGCTGGCCGCCCAGAAGGTCCGGTATGTCGAGGTCACTACCACTCCGTTCAACCACCATCGGCGCGGCATCGAAATGCGTGACTATGTGAGTGGTCTCAACGAGGGGCGGCGCCGGGCCCGTGAGGAGCACGGTGTCGAGCTGGGCTGGATCTGCGATATCCCTCGCGAGCTGGAGGACCCCGATCTCGGGTTCACCGTCGACCTCATCACCGGCCCCCAAGCACCTGAAGGCGTGGTGGCGCTCGGATTGGGCGGTCCCGAAATCGGGTTTCCCGCAGAACTTTTCGAAGCCTCGTTCTCCCGGGCGAAGGCAGCCGGGCTCGGGTCGGTGCCCCACGCCGGGGAGACGGTGGGCCCCGAGAGCGTGTGGGGCGCGATTCATGCGCTCGGAGCGGACCGCATCGGCCATGGCGTCCGTTCGGTCGAGGACCCCAGCCTGATCGACTACCTCGTCGAGCACGCCATCCCCCTGGAGGTCTCCATGACTTCCAACGTCTTGCTGGGCGTGGCGCCGAGCATCGAAGACCATCAAATAAGGCCGCTCCTCAACGCCGGGGTCACCGTGACCATCAACACCGACGACCCCGCCTACTTCAGCACCGACCTCACCACCGAACTGCATCTGGCTCATGAGGTCCACGGTGTGAGCGTTGATGAACTGCGACAGATACAACAGGTCGCTACTGAGGCATCCTTTGCATCGCCTGAGGTGAAGCGGTCGGTCCTGGCAGAACTGGCTCCCGGAGCGATCTGATTGGTGGTGATGTCGGGGACCGCCAGGCGGTTCGCCAACTCGCTCATTACGCCGTCGAATGCCTCAGAAATTCAGCAACGTCTGGATCACGGTGGCGACGTCGTGGCTGGTTTCGGAATCAATGGCACCGAGCCGGTGGATGAGACGGTTCCGATTGATTGAACCGATGAGCTCACATTGGATGTAGCTGGTTGCGTCGAGACCGGTCTCGGCGGTTGCCTCGACTTCGATGTGCAGCGACAAGGCCCGGTGCACGTCTACAGGCGTGTACCAATCCGGACGTTGGGAGCCGGGAACCTCATCTCATGCCCAAACCTTTCCGTACCGAAGTAATCTGGAAGCGTCCGGGCACGGCCGACCTTCGGGCGGTTGAGGCCACAGACGGACGCCAACACGACCAAGAACCAGCCACATCCCCCAACCCAGGCGGTGGGGAGATAGGAGCACTGTGGAAAACCCAACTCCCCGCAAGAAGGTGACAGCGCCTTCGATCCTTGCTCGCAAGGGCGGTCCCCGCATCAAGATGGTCACGGCCTATGACTATCCGACCGCCGTCATTGCCGATAGGGCCGGTGCCGACATCATTCTCGTAGGTGACTCTCTTGCCAACGTCGTGCTGGGTTTCGATGACACGCTTTCGGTCGACCTCGACGTGATGATCCACCACACCGCCGCCGTGGCCCGGGCCAATCCGGCCGCCCTGGTCCTCGGGGATATGCCCTGGCTCAGCTATCACGTCTCTGCCGCCGATGCGGTGGCCAATGCCGGTCGCATGGTGCGCGAGGGCGGGGCCGAGGCGCTGAAGGTCGAAGGTGGGCGCAAACGACTCGAGGTTGTGGAGGGCATCCGGGATGCCGAGATCCCGGTGATGGGGCACCTCGGGCTCACTCCCCAATCGGTTCATGCGATGGGCGGATACAAGGTCCAGGGCAAGGCCACCGAGGCGGCCCGGGACCTCATCCGCGATGCCATCGCCCTCGCCGATGCCGGGGTCTTCGCCATGGTTCTGGAAGGAGTGCCGACGCTTGTCGCCGAGATAATCACCAAAGAGGTGTCGGTCCCGACCATCGGCATCGGAGCGGGATCTCACACCGATGGCCAGGTGCTCGTCTTCCACGACGTGCTCGGCCTTCACGACGGTCACTTGCCGAAATTCGTCCGTCAATACGCCCGCATCCAGGACGTCGCAATCGGCGCTCTCTCCGATTTTTTTGCCGATGTCGAGAAGGGCACTTTCCCCGACGACGACGAGTCGTACTCGATGAGCGAGGAAGCCGCCCGCGCCCTATTGCGCGATGAGCCCCGGGGGGACGCGTTCGACGCCTTCTAGGACCGCGGCCCGGTCTCGGGTTGGCGTTGGCGATGGCTCTGTTGCTGGCCGCTTGCTCGGCCGAAGCCGGCCCGGACCCGACCGGGGGAGATACCACCGCCGTATCCGAGCCTGATCAGCCGACCACCACGCCCCCGGCGCCGACCACAACGACGACCACCAGCCTGGTAGGAGTCTCGGCCGAGTTCGGCCGTGCCGTCATCGAACTCGACGGCGAGTCGCTCACCGTTGCCGTGGCCGACACCAACGACGAGCGGGTACGGGGCCTGATGGGCGTTGAGGATGTGAGCCCGCTGGACGGGATGCTGTTCGTGTTCGAAAACGAGGCCTTGCGGTCCTTCTGGATGAAGGACACGCTCATCCCACTGGACATTGCCTTTTTCGACCGGGACGGTTTCCTGATCAGCCAGACGACGATGGCGACCTGTCCAGACGGCGACTGCCCCTACTACTCATCTGAGGGAACTGCCCAGTACGCCCTCGAAGTTCCGCTCGGGTCGCTCGGGGACCTGTCCGCTGATGCCCGACTGGTGCTGATCGGTGCGCTCGACGGGAGCGGGAAAGAAATCTAGAGATCCCTCTGGCTTCCAGGCCGGCGCGCGGGGTACAATCCCGGCCTTCCCCATATTCCTGCCCCAAATTGGGGCCGTCCGAATACGGATGTCCAAAGGAGGCAATACGGATGCGCAGCTACGAGCTGATGACGATCCACCGGCCGGATCTCGCCGAAGACGAGGTTCGCACGGCGGTAAGTTACATAGAGACAACCCTGAAAACCCAGGGCGTCGAGGTGGGAGAAACCGAATTCTGGGGCAAGCGTCGTTTTGCCTACGAGATTGATCACATGCGTGAGGGTTTCTACTCAGTGTTCTATTTGGACGCTGAACCCGGTGCACTTGACGAGGTAGACCGGACACTTTCCCTGGCTGATGCGGTGATACGTCACAAGTTCATTCGCACGGACGGCCGGAAACCTGTCACACCTGCGTGATACATAGAGAGAACAACAGAGCGAAGAGAGAGCACTAATGGCAGGAAATTCAGTAACACTCGTCGGCAACCTGGTCGAGGATCCCGAGCTTCGGTTCACCCCTTCAGGTGTCGCATTGGCCAAGATCCGCGTAGCCGTCAACCGGCGCTGGCGGGATCAGCAAGATCAATGGCAGGAAGAGACGAGCTTTTTCGGCGGAACTCTGTGGCGTGAAGCCGCCGAGAATGCCGCCGAATCGCTCCAGAAGGGCATGCGGGTGATCATCACCGGCACCCTCGAGCAGCGTTCGTGGGAAACCCAGGAGGGCGAGAAGCGCTCCGTCGTGGAGGTCCGCATCGACGAGCTCGGCCCCTCCCTGCGGTGGGCGACCGCTTCGGTCACCAAGAGCCCCCGTTCAGACAACTTCGGTGGCGGCCAGCCGGCGACGGTTCCCGCCGCCCCTGTCGCCCGTGACGACTTCGGCCCCGACGAAGCGCCCTTCTAGGAGACATCAATGGCACGCAAAGCAACTTCCTCCAGTCCGACGAGAAAGCGCCGCGAGCGCCCCGAGCGCCGACCCCGCAAGCTCGTCTGCTACTTCTGCACTGAGAAGATCGACTACATCGACTACAAGGACGCCTCGATGCTCCGTCGATTCCTGTCCGACCGGGCCAAGATCCGGGCACGGCGGGTAACGGGCACGTGCGGGCGCCATCAGCGTGAGCTGGCGATCGCCATCAAGAATGGCCGCGAGCTGGCAATGCTGCCCTACACCGGCCTGCAGGGTGATAGTCGATGAAGCTCATCCTCAACGCCGACGTCGAGGCGCTCGGCAAGAAGGGCGATGTAGTGGACGTGGCCGACGGCTACGCCCGCAACTACCTGTTGCCCCGTTCGCTAGGGGTGAAGGCCTCCGGCGGGAACATCAAGCAGGCTGAGGTCATGCGGGACGCCCGGACCGAGGCCGAGCGCCGGGCACGTGAGGAAGCCGACCGGATTCGGGAGGCATTAGCCGGTGTGAGGGTTGTCGTGGCGGCCCGGGCCGGAGACGAAGGCAAGCTCTTTGGCTCCATCGGCCCCGCCGACGTCGCCCAGGCGATCAAGACCTTCGTCGGCCTCGATGTTCCCCGCAGCGCCATCGTGGTCCAGCCACCCATCCGTGCCATCGGATTGCATGAAGTAACCGTTCGCACCCACCCGGAGGTGGAATTCCAGGTCGCCCTCGACGTCGTTCCGGCGTAGGGGGCAACCCATGGCGATCGACTACCAGGAGGGGCGCTCCCAGCTTCGGGTGCCGCCCTCCAATCTCGATGCCGAAGAGTCCGTGCTTGGTGCGTCCATGATCTCGGCCGACGCCGTCAACTCGGTGATGGATCACCTGGAACCGGCCGACTTCTACAAGCCGGCCCATCAGCTCATCTTCGAGGCCATATCCGAGCTCTTTGACGCCAATCAACCGGTCGACGCCATCACCGTCTCCGATGCGTTGCGGCGCCGGGAGCAGCTCGATCGCATGGGCGGCATCGCCTACCTGGCCGGGCTCATCGACAAGGTTCCGACCGCCAGCAATGTCGACTACTACGCCGCCATCGTTGAAGAGAACTCACAGCGCCGCAAGCTGCTGGAGGCGAGTTCCGCAGTTGGAGCATTGGCGTTTGAGGATGCCGACATCTCCGAAGTCATGGACCAGGCCGAGCAGGCCATCTTCAAGGTCGCCGAGAAGCGCATGGGCGAGGGTCTCGTTGCCGTTAGCCCACTCATTAACGCCACGCTTGAGCAAATCGAAGAGCTCGGCGTCCGCGGCTCGGACATCACCGGGATCCCCACGGGCTTCAAGGACCTCGACCGCAAACTGGCCGGTCTTCACCCCGCCAACCTGGTGGTAATTGCTGCCCGGCCCTCGATGGGGAAGAGCACCTTAGCTACCAATATTGCCCAGAACGTTGCCTTGAAGGGCAACACAGTCGCCATCTTCACACTGGAGATGAGCCGGGACGAGGTCGTGCAGCGTTTGCTGTGCGCGCTCGGCCGGGTCGACTCGCAGAAACTGCGAACCGGTCAGCTCGGCGAGCAGCAGTGGCAGCGCCTGGCCACGGCCGCCGGCACCCTCTTCGAGGCACCCATCTACGTTGATGACTCCGCCTCGCTGACGGTCACCGAGATCCGGGCCAAATGCCGACGCCTCAAGCGTCAGCGGGGCCTCGAGCTCGTCGTCGTCGACTACATCCAGCTGATGACCGGTGGCAACCGCCGAACCGAGAATCGCCAGCAAGAGATCGCCGAGATCAGCCGGAGCCTCAAGAACCTGGCCCGCGAGCTCCACGTGCCGGTCATCGCCGTCTCCCAGCTAAACCGCTCGCTCGAACAGCGCCAGGACAAACGACCGATGCTTGGTGACTTGCGAGAGTCGGGGGCAATCGAACAGGACTCCGACGTTGTGATGTTCATCTATCGCGACGAGTACTACCACCCCGAGAATCTGGAGAACAAGGGTGTCGCCGAAGTCAACATCGCCAAGCATCGTGCCGGGGCCACCGGCCGGGTCGATATGACGTTCCTGGGCGAGTTCACGCTGTTCAGCGACCTCGGTCGCGACGTGGCGATCTAGTCGAGCCCCTCGCTCAAGCGACGAATGTGTTCCTCCTCGGCGCGGATGTGCTCCGCAAGCTCTGAGTGGGTGGGAGCATCGGCGGCTCGGGCTCGCCAATAGGAATCGAGCGCTGCGTTGATTTCCGCGGAATCGAGCGCATCCGGCAGCGAAGCCCGATGCTCGAGGTAGGCGACGATGGCGGTCGCCTCCTCGCGGGTGAACACGGACAGCCGAAAGCGGGCGTAATCCTCGAACTTCATTGCGCCATATCTGTGAGGGTTCAAGAGCGCTGATTTTCCGATGCGCTTCTCGAACACCCGACCACCCGCTGGGACGCTCACAATCACATCGTGGAAGGAGCTGGCCAGGTGGAACACTGCATCCGCCGTCTCGAGTTGGCCGTTGAGGTCGGCAATGAGGTAGGCGGGGAGAAAGAACCGGAAACCACCCTCGGACAGGAAGCTGAGAGCGTCGTAGTTCTCGTCGAGCACGGCGGGATCGACCGCAGACCACTCGGTTACGCCGCGAAACGGCTCGACTGCCTCGAAGGCATCTTCACCTTCCCGGCTTCCTTGCAAGAAGCCATCGCCCGGGTGATCGGTTTGCGAGAACGCCTCGCGAATCAGGTCGATCAACTGGTCCTTATCCACCGCTCCTCCTAGTTCCGCAGGTTCTCTTCGGTCCACTCCCCGAAGTAGAACTGATCGAGCCAGGCAAACTCGATGAGGCCGACGTGCTGGAAGTAGCACACGCGTGCTCCCGCCAGGGCAGTGTCCTGGTCGGCGTCTTCCTCGAACTCGATGTTGCCGCCCGAGAACTCACCGTCCTGCTCAACCCACACGAAGGGCTCCACAGATGCGATTCCCGGGACGGCGGCGACGCAGACATCGGCCGCCTCGGTGGCCTGTTCCACCTCCGCCTCGGTGAGACTGCCATCGGCCAGCGCCGACAGCTGTCCGGCCGGAATGCCGTTCTCGTAGTACGTTTCGAGAACGGACCCGTACGACGGCTGATACGCCTGGCCCGAACAGCTTGCGAGAACCAAGGTGATCAGCATGGCCGGGACCAGTAGTCGTCTCAGGTGTGGTGACATTTGACGAAACGCTACCCCGTGACTGCGGGTGCGTCGGTGGTATCCGGGCGCCACGGAGGGTAGGGGCGATGGAAATTCTTCTGGATTTCGCGCTCTCACTCCAGATAGGCTGTGCCCCAGCCGACAATTACTGGTGATGACCCGCACACTCTTCCCCCAAAGCACGATCGCTCTCATCTGGGATTTCGATCGAACCCTGATCCCGGGCTACATGCAGGGACCTTTGTTCAAGCGGTTCGATATCGATCCGATCGAGTTCTGGCGCGAAGTCGATGGTCTTCCCGACTTCTACCGTCAACGCGGCGCCGACCTCATCGGGCCCGACATCCTCTACTTGCACCACATCCTCAACTACATCCGGAGCGGCCGGTTCGAGGGACTCAACAATCAGATGCTGCGGGAGTTGGGGGCCGACATACAGTTCTACGCCGGCTTGCCCGACTTCTTCAATCAGATTCGCAAGCGCCTCGAGGCCTCTCCCGAGTACGGCGAGCACGGCATCGAGGTTGAGCACTACATCGTCTCGAGCGGGCTCCGCCAGATGATTCTCGGCAGTGCCATTGCCCCTTATGTCGAACAGGTGTGGGCATGCGAGTTCGCCGAGGACGATGCCCAACCCGGTTATCTGGAGGACCGCACTCAGAAGCCGTTGTTCAAGGAAGATCGGGTGCTCTCCCACGTCATCTACAGCGTCGACAACACCACCAAGACCCGGGCCGTGTTCGAGGTCAACAAGGGGACCAACAAGAACCCGAACGTCAACGTGAACGCCAAAGTCGCCCACGAGGATCGGCGGGTTCCGTTCCAGAACATGATCTACATCGCCGACGGTCCGAGCGACGTGCCGGTCTTCTCGGTGGTCAAGGGCAACGGCGGCAAGACACTGGCCGTGTACAAGCCGGAGTCGGAAGCCGAATTCGAACAGGTCAACCGGCTCCAGGAGCAGGGCAGGGTCGACTCCTTCGGAGAAGCCAATTACGAGCCGGGCTCACAAACGTTCATGTGGATCACCCACGCGGTCGACAGCATCGCCCGTCGCATCGTCGACGATCGACAAACTGCCCTTCACTCCCGTCTCGGAAAGCCCCCGGGCCACATCGACGAGTAACCCGCTTCCCGCCTATCCGCCGGCTTCCAAGACGAGATTCCGGCAGTCCTCCTGGTCCCGTTCTCAGTCAAAGGAGGCACCGGTGACTGCTCCAGGGCAGCCACACCGCGGCCGGTCCGGTAGCGTTTGGATATGGCCGTTGCCGTGCGTGTCGAAGAAGATCACATGGTCGTCGAGTTGGGCGGTTGGGATCAATTCCTATCCATCAAGCGCCGGCTCGACGT
>CAXMQV010000108.1:0-12965 GCA_964195905.1 uncultured Gammaproteobacteria bacterium | reverse complement strand
AGGGTCCGGATCATCTTGGGGAAGTCTCCGCTCGTGTCGCCTTGTGCGCGCAAGGCACAGCCAATACCGCAGAGGGTAGCGGAGAGCATCACGCTATGTCGCCATGAGAAAGGCGAGCCGCCCCTCTTCCTATCTTCTTCCTTCCCCTCGAGGGGAAGGTGGACTCGGCGCTTCGCCGAGGACGGATGGGGGGAGGCATTGAGTCGTCAACGATGCAGTTGGTTGGTGGGTTCTATCCCTCCCCCACCCCGCCTCCTCCTTCGTCGGAGCACGAGCCGGAGGGTTCGCCCCTCACCTCATGGAGGGGAAGACTTTTCGTGAAGGGGCGGCCCGCAGGGGCGCATTACCCTTCACCCCCCAACAGGGAGGCGTCTGAGTGCCTGGTGGGCTCCCCGGTCTTCAAAACCGGTGAAGGGGTGAAAGCTCCTTGGCGGGTTCGATTCCCGTCCGCCTCCGCGGAACCAGTCCCCATCCCCAGTCGGCGGTGGGCTGGCGGCGGTGGGCCGGCCGCCGGCCACGCATTAGCGTTCTCCTCATGCGCCCTCTTGTCGATGCTCAGCGCACGGTGCTCGACACCGTTCCACGGCTTCCCGCCGAACCGACTCCCCTCGCCGATTGCAACGGGCTCGTGTTGGCCGAGGACGTTATCGCTTCGCATGACGTTCCACCCTTCGACAACTCCGCAATGGACGGCTACGCGGTGCGTTCCCAAGATGTCGCGACGACACCGATCACGCTGATCGTCATCGAAGACGTCCCGGCCGGGAGCGTCCCGACTCGCACAGTCGGGCCCGGCGAATCAATCAAGATCATGACCGGCGCCCCTATGCCGGAGGGGGCCGACGCCATCGTCAAGGTCGAGGACACGGAGCCCGGCGAAGCTTCCGTTTCCATCCTGGTGGGAGCCCGCCCCGGCACCTCCATCCGCCGGGCCGGGGGCGACATTGCAGCCGGCAGTACCGTCGTCCATTCCGGCACCCGCTTGCGGGCCAACCACCTTGGGGTCCTGGCATCCGTCGGCGCCGCCCACCCACCCGTTCATCGCCGGCCGGTCGTAGCCGTGCTGTCGACCGGCGATGAGCTCGTGGCCTATCAAACCCAACAGCTCCAACCCGGCCAGATTCGCGGCACGAACGGACTGGTGCTCACCACGTTGCTCACCGAATTCGGCGCCACCGTGCTCGACCTGGGAACGGTCGGCGACGACGCAGACGACTTACGGGCCGCGCTGAGCCGGGCCGCTTCCGAAGCAGACGCCATCGTCACTTCGGGGGGCGTGTCGATGGGAGAGTACGACCTCGTGAAAGCCGTTCTCACCGAACTGGGCGGCATCGAGTTCTGGCAGGTTGCCATGCAGCCAGGCAAGCCATTCGCGTTCGGAATGATCGACGGCACCCCGCTGTTCGGGCTTCCCGGCAATCCGGTCTCCGTCTTCGTGGCATTCGAGCAATTCGTCCGCCCCGCCCTCCTTCACATGATGGGATCCCCGCTGTTGTTCCGTCCCCGACTGACCGGCGTGATAGACGAAGACCTCCACACCAGCCCAGATAAGACTGTCTTCATCCGGATCGCGGTCAGCCGGGACGGGCCGACGATGCACGCCCGGGCGAGCGGTGGCCAGGATTCGAACGTGTTGACGGCCCTTGCTTCGGCCGATGCGCTGGCGGTCATCCCGGTCGGGGTGGGAAACGTCACGGCCGGATCGAGCGTCGAACTAGAGATGCATGGATACCCGGAAGATCGTGGCCTATCGAGCCGGTGAGCCTATTCTGACCGTCCGCGGCAAGGACAGATATGAGCGACAGCTCGTTCCCAGATTTCATAACCTCGAGACGGCGTGAGCTCGAACTCACCCTCGGCGATGTTGCTGCCCGGCTAGGCGTTTCTCCCATCACCGTGTCGAACTGGTCGAACGGAGAGTCCCGCCCCAGGCCGGAGAACCTGGTGGCGCTGGCCGGTCTGCTCGAAGTTCCGGCCAACGAGTTAGCCGAGATGGCGGGGATTTCGCTCGCCGCTCCGAACGTCGCTGTCAACCTCATGCCTGCGAGCGATGAGTCCTCCGAGCCCGACGACATCGACATCGACGAGCCGGTGGCTGCCGCACCTATGAAGACACCCGAACCCGACGAGCTCATCGACGAAATCGACCTCGACGAGCAGCCCGTCTCTCCCGAAACCATCGCTGAGGCCGAACCGATCGAGATTCCCGGTCCCGAAGTAGATGAGGTCTCGATCCCGACCATGGATGAGGATGAGCCTCCGGTGGCTGCAATCACTGCCGCCGAACCGGAGCCGGAGGTCATCGACATCCCACTTGAGATGCCGGCCGAGGACCGGCCGGACAGCGTGCCCGCCTTCGTGGCCGCTACCGCCGAGGCCCAACCCACAGCTCGCGCCAAACGCCGGCCCTCGATGCGGCGTCCCGGACCTCGCCCAACCGACGATGACCGCCCGGTCACCGTTCTCCCGCTCACCTACATCGAAGACCCCAAGCAGCTCTTGCGGTACCGGATCCGCTGGGCATTGACCGTTGTGGTACTCGTGATCATGTTCTTCATCTTGTTGTGGGCCAGCCGCGAGCTCCTGAGCGCTCTCGGCGAGATAAAACAGGCCGTGACACCCGGCGGAATCGGCGGCGGCTAGACCGCCTCAGGATTCGATTCCGTACAGCTGAGCGATATTCGCCCGCAACGCCGCCTCACTCAACGCCCCCGGGTTCGTGCTGAGAAGCTTGCCATCGGCGTCGTAGAAGGCGGTGAGGGGCATCGAGCCCGGCCGCATTCCGAGGGCTACTGCGAGATCGTTGCCGTTGAAGCTCGATCCGATGTCCCGGGCCAACGGCCACCAATCAACCCCGTGCCGCTCGGGCATATAGAGCGGATTGCCGCCCTCGGAGGAGGCAACCCCGACGAAGTTCACCACGTCTCGCAGTTCCGAGGAGATGGCCGAGAAATGCGGGAGTTCGTTGTCGCACTCGATACACCACGAGGCGAAGAAGTTCACGATGGTCGGCTTGCCACGGAAATCGGCCAGGGCCACCCGATCCGTCGATGCAGCCCCCTCCCCAAAGGCCGGCAGGTCCCATCCCTCGGCGGTGGCCGTGCCGGTCCGGGCGTTGCCTCCCCCCAGCACCGACACGAGGACGATGCCGACAAAGACAATCCCGAGCGACGCCCAGATGACGATGCTTTGGCGACGCTGCTTCTTCCTGGCGACGACGGCCCGGGCGGTGGCTCGCTCGGTCTTCTTCTTGCCCGGTGATGGCGCCGGGGATTTGGATGCCACCGACGGCCGGGAGCGGCCTGATGGCGCCGACGACGGACGCCGGTTCGACTTCTTCTTGGTCACTGGGTCTCCTTATCCGAGAAAGACGAGCTCTTCCAAACCGACGTTGCGCAACCCGTTCTGGAGTTGCACGGTCACCCAGGTGAGCTGGTTGAACACGAGCAGCACCCCGAACAGCGCCAACGACACGCCCGACACGAGGGTTATGGCCCGCAGACGTCGTTTGAAGAACGAGAAGGCACCGGTGAGCCGCCCGAAGAGCAGTCCGGTGATCAGGAACGGCAGGCCGAGCCCGAACGAATAGACCGCCAGCAGAAGAGCGCCCTCGACCGCACGGTCCTGCACGGCCGCCAGCGCCAGCACCGATGTCAGGACGGGCCCGATGCATGGCGTCCACCCGAGCCCGAACGCCACCCCGGCGACCGGGGATGCGAACGGGCCGAAGCGATCCAGCTTCGGATGGAATCGCTTCTCTTGATAGAGCCACGGGGCGTTGGCCCAGAGCGAGCCGAGCAGGTAGAGGGCCATGGCGAGCACCATGAATCCGGAGATCCTGACGAGGAGACCCTGGTTGTCGACGATGACGCTCCCGACGGACGTCGCGCCGATTCCCAGCAGGACGAACACGACCGAGAACCCGAGGATGAAGAGCCCGGTGTCACGAGCGATGCGAAGGGATTGCCCCTCGCGAGCCTCGGATGTGATGTCGAGCCCGGTGATGACCGTCAGGTATCCCGGCACGATCGGCAGCACGCACGGCGAAACGAACGAGATGAAACCGGCCCCGAAGGCAGCAAGCAAAGAGACGTTTTCAACGATGGGTGATCTCCCGCGCGGTCAGTCGGGTAACGCCCAACAAAGCATCTCAACCAAGAGATTGTCGCTAATCCGACTATTAGACCCGGGGCCCTACCCGAGAATGGTGTCGTCGGCTTCCTGGAGGCGGGTGGCAAGTCCTCGCATGACGCGCTTGGCGACTCGAGGAGTTTCGAGAGCCTGGTCGAAGTCCTTCTTGTGAACCACGAGAACGATCGAGTCCTGCTCGGCTACGACGTTGGCGGTGCGGGGCATGCCGTCGATGAGCGCCATCTCGCCGAACACGTCGCCCTTCTTGCGGGTAGCGATCGTGCGGGTATGGCGACGGACAGCGAAGCTACCGTCGAGGACTACGTAGGCCTCGGTTCCGAGGGCACCCTGGCGGGTCAAGTAGGCGCCGGAGGGCACTTCAATATCTTCGGTTCGATGGGCAAGATCCCCGAGCACAACCCGGCTGAGCCCGGCCAGCACCGGCATGCGTCGGAGCGCCTCGATCCGCTGCTTCTGGTTGGTCAATCGCAATTCGTCAACTCCCTGTGGTTCTCGGGTGGATCCTAACGATCCGCCCACCGCCCACCGCCGACCGCCCACCGGGCAAAGAGGTTCTACTTGGTAGGACCCCGGAGAAGGCGAGCGGGCAAGGCGACGATGGCGCCGATCAGGTCGAACACGCCCTTGAGGGTGATCCCAACCAATTTGAGAGGCAATGAGATCAGCCACACGATTGGCCACAACAACAACGCCAGGATGGCCAGCGGCAATGACAGCACCGCCAACAGGATCCACAAGACAAGCGTCAACATTTCTTTGCTCCTATTGAATTTCTAGACCCATCATCCCGAACCCTCCGGCCCCTGTCATCCCCCAGGAGAGGGGTTCCCCTTTCCCCCGATCGCCGGCCGACTTATGGACAACTGGTAGCTGGCAGCTGGCAGCCGTTGTCCCGCCGCCGAGAACACCCCGAGGATCCTTCTACGCCGTCTCCGCCTTCGGCGGTCTTCCCATGAGCTCGGTCAGCATCTGGCTGACGGGTTGACCGGCCAGCACCTTGGCGACCTGAGCGGCAATGGGCATCTCGACGTTGTGTTTGGCTGCCAACTCCACCACGACCGGTGTCGTCTTCACGCCTTCGGCCACCATGTTCATTTCGGCGATGATGTCGTCGAGCAGCTTGCCCTGCCCGAGCGCGATCCCGACCCGGTGGTTGCGCGAGAGCGGGCTTATGCAGGTCGCGATGAGGTCACCCATGCCGGCCAGGCCGGCAAAAGTGGCCGGGCTCCCTCCCATTGCTTGCCCGAGGCGGCTGAGCTCTGCGAGCGCCCTCGTGATCAGAGTCGCCATGGAGTTGTCGCCATATTCGAGGCCATGAGCCATGCCGGCGGCAAGCGCCATGACGTTCTTGAGTGACCCGGCCATCTCACATCCGATCACATCGGTGTTCGAATAGACCCGCAGCGACGGAGTCATGAAGATCGATTGGAGGGCCCCGGCGATCTTCTCGTCCGGCACGCTTACGACCGAGGCAGCAGGCTGGCCCTCCATCACCTCCCGGGCGAGGTTGGGACCGGTGAGAACACCGACGCCGGCAGGATCATGGTCCACGAGCACATCGGCGATGACCTCCGTCATGCGCATATTCGATCCCGCCTCGAGGCCTTTAGTCAGGCTGATGACGGGCGTTCCCGGCTCAATGTTGGGAGCGGCCTCCGCCAGAACGGCGCGGAAGCCGTGTGAGGGGACTCCCATGACCGTTACATCGGCGCCGTCGAGGGCTTCGCCGAGATCGGAGGTTGCCGTCAGTCCTGCGGGAAGGGCAAAGCCGTCCAGGTAGTCGTCGTTGCGGCCGGTCGTGTTGATCGCCTCAGCGAGTTCGGGCCTCCGCGCCCACAGCATGACATCGGCCGCCCCCGTGGCCACGGATGCAACAGTCGTCCCCCAGCTTCCAGCTCCAATCACTGCAACTTTCATGCCTCGAATGGTAGAGGAGCCACGGGTCGGCCGACAGACCGCGAAAGAAATTGAGTCAATGAGCTTGGGAAGACTTCCTCGTCTTGGCATTCTGGCCGTGAACCGAGGGGACACATGCTGAACAGAGAACAACGGGCGCTGCTCGTCGTCCCATACACACCACCGCCACCGCCCCGTCGCCACATCGTTGCGGCGATCGGTTTTCTGTTTCTCGGCGCATCTGCGGTCCTGGTCCTCGCCATGGCCGAGTACTCGGCGACTACCACCGCCTCGCTCGTGGTCGTCGGGACCACGGCCTTTCTCACTGCCTTCGCGATGTTGATCGCAGGAGTACTAGCCCGGCGCCGGTTCCGGTTGGAGATGGGACAGGTCGTCGAGCCGATACCGGTTCAACCCGTTGACGGCGCGGCAAAGTCGACAGAGGCCGTTTAGGCCTCGGCCGGTCTCGGCACCAGTTTCCACATCGGTATCTCGCGACCGGCACGGGCCACGTAGTCGCGGTAGGGCGGATATTGCTCGGCGAATCGCTCCAGATAGCGGTGCCAGCGCTCGGATTGGACCGCTTCGGCGTGGGCCGGCATCGAGACCTTCCCGACCTTGACCGTGCAGGTCGGAGTGGCCGAGAGATTTCGTGACCAATGCGGCTCATGGTGGCCGTAGTTGGAAGCGATCACCACGAAGCCGCCATCCTCCAGGTAATAGAGGGGCGCGTGATGGGGATCGCCGGAGTGGTGCCCGATCGTGGTCAGCAACAGCGTCGGGAACGGCGTCGCCTGCCACCCCCGTGAGCGAAGCAGCACACGGTCGACCGCGGGGAGAACTCGCCTCGCCACCGGTCGGAACCACGGCTTGTCGCCCACCCAGCGGGCGAAGGTTCGATAGGCATTCATCGGGCGAGATTACTCGCCGGCTCGGGTCGCGAGCCGCACAACTTCATCGGCACACCCCCACGACAGCGACCAGCCGTTGCCGTCGTGGCCGTAGCTGTGAATGATGCCCGCGGTACCGGAAACCGGTTCGTGTTCGAGTCGCACCCGGTCACGACCGGGTCGCAACCCGACCTTCACTCCGATCACCTCGGCGTCGGCCAGGGATGGTTCCAGCAGTACCGCCTTCTCGACTAGGTGCTCGGTAACCGCATCGTCGGGTGTCCGATCCCATTCGCCGCGTTGCCGGGTCCCGCCAAGCACCGCTTCGTCTCCGTGCGGCATCACGTAGGAGTAGGCAAGGGGACCCTCGTGAATCATCGTCACCCGATCGATCCGAACACCCCCCATCCGGACCACCTGGCCCCGTACCGGCTCAACGCTCTCGTCATCTGCCAACCCCCGGGCCCCAACTCCTGCGCAGTTCACCACGAGATGGTCGGAGGCAACGATGTCCCCCAGAGCATCGACCCTTTGTTGGGTGATGCCGCCGCCCAATCGGTCGAACTGCTCGGCCAGATAGCGGAGGTGGGGGACCACATCGATCACCGCTGTCTGCTGGATGTAGCCGTCGACATACCCCGCCCGCACATCGGCGGGCCCACAGCGCCGGAAGCCACGGGCGGAGTCGGCCCACCAGGGGTCGGGCTCCGGCTCAGCGAGCAGATCCACCATGTCCATGAGCACCACCCCGGGCAGGCCGGTTTTCGCCGCCTCGGTGAAGACCTCGAGCGAGCGCCGGCCCCACCCGGCCTCTCGCCACTCGGCGGACGAGCCATACGGGTACCAGATGGCCCCTGCCACCGATGAGGCGACGGTGTCGACCGGAAGGTCGGCCGCCACGATATTCGCTTCGAAGCCTGCTTCCCGCAGGCGGATTGCTGAGGTGAGCCCGATCACTCCGGCGCCGACAACGGTGACGTTCATTGCGGACGAATCCTGGTTGGCACCATTGGTCGAGAATAGGCACCGGACTGGTACGCTCGCCAGCGTGACCACGGCCACCGTTCCCAAGCTACGCAAGGCGATCAAACGCAAGTCCCCCGGCCTGCACTTCGAACGGGAGATGTGGGAGCAGGGGCTCGAGGTCGTGGTCGGCGTGGACGAAGTCGGTCGGGGCTCCTGGGCAGGGCCGATCAGCGTCGGCGCCGCCGTGGTTCCCAAAGACCGCCGCATCTACAAGGTCCGGGACTCCAAGATGCTCCGCGAAGACGAACGGGAAGCGATGTTCGACCGCATCACCGACTGGGTGGAGGCCTGGGCCGTTGGCCACGCCTCGCACTGGGAATGCGATCGGTATGGCATGTCCAAGGCCCAGAAGATCGCCGCCCGCCGTGCCATCGCCGGCCTCGGCGTGGTGCCCGACATCGCCATCATCGACGGCAACTGGGACTTCGTCGGGGGACGGACCAAGAAGATTGTGAAAGGCGACGCCGTCTGCCTGTCGGTTGCCTCGGCATCAATCCTTGCCAAGGTCACCCGGGACCGCATCATGCGCCAAATGGCCATCCGGTTCCCCGGCTACAACTTCGAGAACAACAAGGGCTACAACGACCCGCGTCACGTGGACGCCATCGCCGCCCTCGGGCCAAGCCCGATTCATCGCAAGAGCTGGGCCTTCATGGACACCATTCCCGAGATCACCGAGCCTCGCTACCGGCGCCCGGAGGCGCAGGGCCACCTGTTCGAGTAGAAGGTCACCTGTCACCGGTCACCGGCCAGACCAAGAGCGGCTGTGGGTCCTCGCTGCTGGCGAAGCTGCACCACAATGACCCAATGGGACGAATCAAGATCCTGATCGTCGGCCTCGTTATCACGGCCACGGCGACCGCGTGCTCGACCATGGATGATGTCAAGGTCTCGCATCCCTGCGACGGTCCGGTCACCGTCATCTTGTACCACCTTCAGGCGGGCGGCACCTTCAGCGATGGTTCACCCGGGTATCTCGGCAAGTCGTGGAAAGAGGTCGCGCCGCCCGACAAAGTGACGGTCATCGCGGGCCTCGTCAATCTTGGAGCAGACGATCGCATCGAAGTGGTGATCGATGTCTCGGGCTGGGAGGTCGAGTTCACGAGAGCCGAATTCCACGATCGCGACGGTCTCATCACACTCCCGCCCGAAGCCTGCCCGTAGCCGTCGGAATCGTTCTTGCCGGTGACAGGCGACCGGTGACCGGTGACCGGCCGTTGACCGTTGACCGTTGACCGTTCTTGGCGAATATTTCGCGCCCCGCCCTTCCTCGTTTCCGCGACCTCAGGGGTGCGTCGTATGGTGGATTCACTTCCCCGGATCCGCACTTCCCCGGCGCGACAAGGGTTTCTTTCGCGTTTTGTGTCACATACGTGTAATACGCTTGACGTAACTACACCGCTGTGATTAATATCGCGGGTCCAACCCAAGATGATGTGGTAGCTCGCCAACCGCACCACTACATCTTGTGGTTCGAGGGGCAGGGGCTAGGCCCCCCGACAGAGGAAAAGGGGACTGCCGACGGCCTTACGGCCAGGCAGGACACTGAAAAAGACGATCGAGGAGCGTTTAGATGACAGATGCGGCACTGCGAGACGGCATGAGGATCCCCCGGCGATTTACCCGGGCAGGCCAGGATCCGTTCGAGACCGTCGAGTGGGAGCGCCGCGACTCGCGCATCACCAATCCCGATGGCTCCATCGTGTTTGAGATGCTGGGCGCCGAAGTACCCGCCGACTGGTCACAGGTCGCCACCGACATCATCGTCTCCAAGTACTTCCGCAAGGCCGGTGTCCCCCAGTTCGACGACGAGGGCAACACCATCCTCAACGCCGACGGTGCCCCCCAGCTCGGACCGGAGCGCTCCGCCCGCCAGACCATCAGCCGCCTCGCCGCCACCTGGCGCGCCTGGGGCGAGGACAACGGCTACTTCGCATCGGCCGATGACGCTCAGACCTTCCAGGACGAGCTCGCCTACATGCTCGTCCACCAAATCGCCTCGCCGAACTCACCCCAGTGGTTCAACACCGGCCTCAACCTCGCCTACGGCCTGACCGGTCCCGCCCAGGGCTTCTGGTACGTCAATCCCGACACCGAAGAGGCGGTGCTGGCCGAGGATTCCTACACCCGCCCTGCCCCCCACGCATGTTTCATTCAGGCGGTGGAGGACGACCTCGTGAACGAGGGAGGCATCATGGATCTGTGGCTCCGTGAAGCACGCTTGTTCAAATTCGGATCCGGCACGGGCACCAACTTCTCGAAGATCCGCGGCGAGGGTGAGCGCCTGTCGGGTGGTGGCCGCAGCTCGGGCATCATGTCATTCCTCAAGATCGGCGACCGGGCTGCGGGCGCCATCAAGTCGGGTGGCACCACCCGCCGGGCCGCCAAGATGGTCATCCTCGATCTCGACCATCCCGACATCGAAGAGTTCGTCAGCTGGAAGATGGAGGAGGAGAACAAGGTCCGGGCCCTCATTGCCTCGGGCTACGACTCCGACTTCAACGGCGAGGCCTACCAGACCGTGTCGGGCCAGAACTCGAACAACTCGGTACGAGTCCCTCACGATTTCATAGAGGCCGTCGTCAACGACGAGATGTGGGCGCTGACCGCTCGCAAAGACGGCGAGGTCATGAAGAAGCTGAAAGCCCGCGACCTGTGGCGCCAGATCGCCGAGGCCGCCTGGGCGTGTGCCGACCCGGGCGTCCAGTTCGACACGACCATCAACGAGTGGCACACCTCTCCGGCCGAGGGCCGCATCCGGGCCTCCAACCCGTGCAGCGAGTACATGTTCCTCGACGACACCGCTTGCAACCTGGCCAGCCTCAACCTCGTCAAGTTCTACGACGACGAGGAGCAGGCATTCGACATCGACGCCTATCTCCACGCCATCCGGCTCTGGACGATGGTCCTCGAGATCTCGGTCACCATGGCGCAGTTCCCCTCCAAGGAGATCGCCGAGGGCTCGTACAACTATCGGACGCTTGGCCTCGGATACGCAAACCTCGGCTCGCTGCTCATGCGCACCGGCATCCCGTACGACTCCGATGAGGGCCGGGCCATCGCCGGCACGTTGACCGCCATTCTGACCGGCCACTCCTATGCAACGTCAGCCGAGATGGCTTCGGTGCTCGGGCCATTCGCCAAGTACGAGCTGAACAAGGACTCGATGCTGCGGGTCATGCGCAACCACCGCCAGGCCGCCTACAACGCCGACAGGGAGGAGTACGAGGGCATCAGCCATTACGTCATGGGCATCGATCCCGACCTGGCTCCGGCCGATCTGCTCCAGACTGCCCAACTGGTGTGGGACAACGCGCTGAATCTTGGTGAGCAGCACGGCTTCCGCAACGCCCAGTCGACCGTGCTGGCCCCGACCGGGACCATCGGCCTGCAGATGGACTGCGACACGACCGGGGTCGAGCCCGACTTTGCGCTCGTGAAGTTCAAGAAGCTGGCCGGCGGCGGCTATTTCAAGATCGCCAACCAGTCGATCGCCCCGGCGTTGCGCCACCTCGGATACAGCACAGATCAGATCGACGAAATCGTCGACTACGTGGTTGGAACCATGACCCTGCTCGGCGCCCCCGGCGTCAACCGGGCCAGCCTCACCTCGAAGGGCTTCTCGCCCGAAGACTTGCGCAACATCGATGAGATCTTGCCGGGCGTATTCGAGTTGAACCACGCCTTCAATGTGTTCGTGCTCGGTGAAGAAACCATGCAGCGCCTCGGGTACACCGAGGAGCAGTACACGTCGTTCGATTTCGACATGCTGCGGGCGCTCGGTTTCTCGTCCGATGACATCCGTTCTGCCAACGACGTCATCTGTGGCCGCCAGACGATCGAGGGCTCTCCCTACTTGCGTGTCGAGCACCTGCCGGTGTTCGACACCGCCAACCGCAACGGCAAGCACGGCCAGCGATTCATCCACCACAACGGGCACATCAAGATGATGGCGGCGGCCCAGCCGTTCATCTCCGGTGCGATCTCCAAGACCATCAACATGCCGAACGAGGTCACGGTCGAGGACATCGAAGGCAGTTACATGCTGTCGGCCGAGCTCGGGCTCAAGTCGATGGCGCTGTATCGGGACGGCTCCAAGGCCTCCCAGCCGTTGTCGGCGACCAGTGACGAAGGCGAGCACCCCGACGACGAGTTGGACGGTTTGCCGTTGGCGCTCGAGGACGAGGCTCGCATCGTGACCGGGGCGGCCACCGCCATCCACTTTGCACCCGGCGTCTCGCCGACCATGGCTTACCAGGGTATGAGCCGGCCGCGGTTCCTGTTGCCACCCCGACGCCATGGCTTCACCCAGGAAGCCAGGGTGGGTGGCCACAAGCTGTTTGTCCGCACCGGCGAGTACGAGGACGGAACCCTCGGCGAGCTCTTCATCGATCTGGCCAAGGAGGGCGCCACCTTGCGAGGCGTGCTGTCGTGCTTTGCCATCGCGGTGAGCAAGGGACTTCAGTACGGCGTCCCGCTCGACGAGTTTGTCGACACGTTCACGTTCCAGACCTTCGAGCCTCGCGGCATCGTGGAGGGACACCCGAACATCAAGATGGCGAACTCCATCGTCGACTACGTGTTCCGCGCCCTGGGCATGGAGTACCTGGGCCGCACCGACCTCGTCCAGGTCCCGCCCACCGAGACCCGGGCACTTCCCGAGCCTCCCAAGGGCATGGCTACCCAGACCGGCCACCAGCTCGGGCTGGAGGAGGCCAAGATGGAAGACGACATCGCCGCCCAGACCCGGGCCGCCGCCTTCGTGGACGCCGAGGTGATCGACATCACCGACTCTTCACCGACGGCGGCCGCCACCCCGGTAGAGACACCAATGAGTAAACCACCTGCTTCTAACAACTGGGCCAATGGCACCAGCGCTGGCGCCACCAACGGGAAGCCTGCGACCCAGGCGACCGCAGTGATGACCGCGTCCGATGCCCAGACCAGCTCCGTGCAAGCTGCTCTGGCAGCAAACATGGGTGATGCACCGTTGTGCGACAC
>CAXMQV010000107.1:0-40736 GCA_964195905.1 uncultured Gammaproteobacteria bacterium | reverse complement strand
AGTCTGATTGATGACGGACGTGACGAGACGCAAGTTCCTGGTGAGAGCCATCGCCGTCATGGCCGGAGCGATCGCCGCCATGGTGGGTGCTCCCGCCATCGGCTACCTCATCGGCCCGTCGGGTCAGCGCTCCGGCTCGGGCGAGTGGATTCCCCTCGGCACGACCGCATCCGTTCAGCCCGGCGATCCGGTATTGATGAAGGCCACCGTTGAGCGAACCAGTGGCTGGTTGACCGACAGTCAGGACGTTTCGGTGTTCGTGAGCACCGAAAACGGACAGGATTTCACGGCCCATTCCAACGTGTGTACCCATCTCGGCTGCCGGGTGCGGTGGGTGGAGGACCAGGCTGGATTCTTCTGCCCGTGCCACAACGCCGTCTTCGCCCGTGATGGAAGCGTCGTCACCGGCCCTCCTCCCCGGCCTCTCGACGAGTTCGAGACCATGGTGGAAGAGGGCACGATCTTCATTAAGGAGGCCTGATGGCGACACGCCGGGAGACCCGGGCGGCCGAGGTAGGAGATTGGGTCGACGAACGGAGCGGTTGGCGCCAGGCGTGGGGGACCGTCTTCATCCGCAAGATTCCCAAAGTCAACTGGCTGTACACGCTGGGAAGCGCCACTCTGTTCGTGCTCATCATCCAGGTGGTGACCGGTGTCCTGCTCATGTTCTATTACGTGCCGGAGCCAGCCCAGGCTCACGCCAGCGTCGAATACATCACCCATGAGCTCAGCTTCGGATGGCTGATCCGCGGACTCCATCATTTCGGTGCCAGTGCGATGGTGATCCTCACCATCGCCCACATGCTGCGAGTAGTGATGTACGGCTCCTACAAGTACCCGCGAGAGATCACCTGGCTGACCGGCGTCATGCTGTTGCTGCTTGTCTTCAGCTTCGGTTTCACGGGCTATTTGCTCCCTTGGGACCAGCGAGCCTATTGGGCGACAGTGGTCGGTACCCAGATTGCCGAGGTCACGCCGTTCATCGGTGGGTGGCTGAAAACCGTAATGCTGGGAGGTGAGGAGATCTCGGCGTTGACCTTGCCACGGTTCTTCGGCGCCCACGTGTGGGCGCTTCCGGCCATCCTTCTCAGCCTGGTGGGAATCCACCTCTACCTCGTTGTCCGGAACGGAATCACTGCCGTTCCCAAGAAAGACGACCAGTGAACGAGCAGGAGAAACAGGAGTACCTGGAGGAGTACGCCGAGGACAAGAAGAAAGGCGTCGACTTCTTCCCCGACATCATCTTCAAAGACACGCTGGCGATGGTGATCGTCTTTCTCATCCTCTTCGGCCTTTCAGCCTTCGAGGGAGCGGGTCTGGAAGAGATCGCCGATCCCTCCGACGACTCTTTTACCCCCAAGCCCGAGTGGTACTTCCTGTTCCTCTTCCAGCTGCTCAAGTTCTTTCCCGGCTCCATCGAGGTGGTGGGAGTCATCGTGTTGCCGGTGCTCGCCATTGGTTTCCTGGCTGCCCTGCCGTGGATTGATCGGTCAACCAAGCGGCACTGGACTGCCCGACCGGTGGTGACCGGGATCACTGCCGCACTCCTGGCTGGCGGGGTCTTTCTGACAGCCCAATCTCTATTGGAGGCTCCTGCGCCCGGCGGGGACGTTGTCACCGCCCAGGGTGATCCCGTCGCTGGGCTCTATTCTGCCAATTGTGCCGGGTGTCACGGCCTCAGCGTGATCGCCAGCCCCGACACCGATTTCTATCGGGTCATCGCGGGAGGCACCCATGAGGGGATGCCGGCTTTCGCCTCCGACCTCACTGTGGAAGAGATCGACTCGCTGGTCGGGTTCATCCTCGTGCCGAGAGGGAACGACATTTTCACTGCCACCTGTGGAGAATGCCATGAGGTGGGCGATCTGGTGGAACAAGAGCCGGCCGAGTTAGGTGACGCCCTCGCGCTTGGCGATCTCTACGGTCCCCACACCGGACTGAGTGTCCCCGACTGGGCCACCGTTCTCAGCGACGATGAGCAGACCCAACTACTCAACTTCTTGTCGGCGCCCGACGGCCAGCGACTGTGGGCGCAGCAGTGCTCGTCGTGCCACGGCACTTCAGTGGCCTTCGAGGGAGGCGAAGACGAGCTGCGGCGAGTAATCATTGAGGGCGGTTCCCACCTTGAAATGCCTGCCTTCCGTGAGGAGCTCAGCGACGAGGAGATCGCCGTGCTGGCCGGGTTCGTTACCGGGGGCGATGTCGGTCCGGAGGCAACCGAGTTATGGACCGCCAGGTGTGTCGCCTGCCACGGCGCCCGCGTGCCGACTGCTGCCACTTCCGCGGCCGCCGTGTCCATCATCACCGCCGGGGGTGCGCACGAAACCATGCCGGTATGGGGGGACGTACTCACCGACGAGCAATTGGACGCCCTGGTCGGCTACGTAGTGGGCATCGCTTCCGGCACGGGCCCCAGCGGCGGTGAAGACCTCTTCGCCCAGAACTGTGCCAGCTGCCACGGGGACCTGGGAGAAGGTGGCCCCAACCCCACCCGGGCCGGTGACATCATCGCTCCCATCAGCAGCGCCGAATACCTGAAAACCCGCGACGACCGCACGCTCACCGCCATCATCGCCCGGGGTCAGCCCAACTTCGGCATGTCGCCATTCGGCAGCGCCTTCGGCGGACCCCTCGACGACAGTCAGATCGGTGCCATTGTTGCCTTCATGCGGGCCTGGGAGAACGACCCACCGGTGGATTTGCCACCTGAGGTGCCCGGGGTCCCTGCCGCCTCCGCCTCCGGTTCCGAGATCCTTGCCCTACTTTGCACGCAGTGTCATGGCGAGCAGGGGGAAGGCGGCATCGGTCCCAGCCTCAAGGACGAGCAGTGGCAGGCCAGCCAGACCGATGAGGAGATCTTCGAAACCATCAACCTCGGTCACGACGCAACTTCGATGGTTGCCTGGGGCGAAATCCTCAGCGCTTCCCAGATCCAGGAGCTGGTCAAGGCCATCCGAGATCTGGCCAAGCCGCCCCCGGAGGGAATTCCAACCTTCGAAGCCGACGTGCTACCGATCTTCGAACAGAGCTGCACCCTGTGCCATGGCACATCGGGTGGCTGGAACGGATCGACCTACGCCGACGCCCTGCTCACCGGTGAGCCCAGCCCGACCATCATCCCCGGCGACCCGATCAACAGCCGGTTAGTACAAACGCTGATCGACACTCATCCCCGAGGAATCGTGATGCCGCCAGGCGGTTCGCTCACCGCGACCGAAATCCAAATCATCACCAACTGGATCGCGGGAGGAGCGCCCCAGAACTAGCCGCCGTCCCCGACCGCAAGCGGGATCGGGCGAGTCGCGTGTCGAGTCCGCGCCCGATCCGGGCAGCGCTTGGCGGTGGTTAGCGGCGGCCCGACGGGGCCACAGGTGCTCGCGGTGCACGATGAGCCTCCTGCTTGGTTGTGGGTTACGTGCTAGTTCCACACAGCCAGAGGAGGCTCCACGCTGCCTGTCAACAACCTCTGCGATCAATAGACCTAGGGACCCGAGGACCTGCCAGAGAGGACCTAATGCCCTAGTGGGCCGACCGGACCCCCTCTTAGCTTGCGGCATAGCCCGCCAGGGAGATCGGCATGGTCCATTCGCTCGGTTCCGTCCAGGTCGGCTGCCCGGGGAATAGCTTGTGAAGTTTTTCACTCGAGCTCTGCGGAGCACCGAACCTTCCGGGTGGATGTGGGACCAACCGTGGTAGCTACGGCTCGGGCTCCCAGCCACAGGAGGTGGCGCGGCTACGCCGCGCTAGGTGTAGCGGCAGCCGCGGCGGTGGTGGCGTTGCTGATGTGGGGACTCACTCCGCTAGTCGTTCTCCTGGGCGCTGTCACTGTGCTGGTATCGGCACCGCTGCTGGCGGCCCGCGCCTCGATGAGCCGCCCGAGCCGCCGGGAATGGAAGACCTGGCTGTTCGCCGACGGAGTGCGCACGGTGGACCGGCGGGCTGCTTTGCGACTGTTTGGAGTCGCGGCCATCTTCGGCAGTGTCACCCAATTGATTCCGAAGATGGTCGAGAAGGTGCTGGTGCAAGGTCAGACCCCCCCCGATCCAGGTGACCTTCCTCTTAGGGCCCGGACGCGTCAGTGGACGATGATCATCGACCTGCGGCGTTGCGACGGCTGCCAAAGCATCGGGCTTCCCCCGCAGTGCACAACCGCCTGCATCGAGGGGCATTTCACTCCTGAGCCGATGGAGTGGATCGAGGTCTACGAGCACGAGCTTCCGGGCGACGGTACCCGTTTTGTTCCCACCCCATGCCAGCAGTGCCAGAACCCGCCGTGCGTCAACGTGTGTCCGGTGGGGGCGACCTTCTCTGCGCCGGAGGGGCCGGTGCTCATCGACCAGGACCGGTGCATCGGGTGCCGCATCTGCATGGCCGCTTGCCCTTACGACCGTCGGTTCTTCAACTGGGGCGACCCGCCGGTACCCCCCGAAGCCTTGCTGGCCGATTACGACCTCGAGCTGCAGGTCCCGGCCCGCAAAGGCACTGTCATGAAGTGCGATTTCTGTCCGGACATGGTGCGGTCCGGGACCCTTCCGTACTGCATCCAGGGTTGCCCGCACCGCGCCATTTACTACGGAGATCTGGAGGAGGACCTCGCAACGAATGGCCGGGAGCTGGTCTCGGTGTCACGATTCCTCGCCAACAATGATGCCTTCCGGCTCAAGGAGGAGTTGGGCACCCAGCCGCGGGTCTTCTACATCCCCGGGCATGGAGAAGATGTCGGGCGTGATCCCACCACGACAGGCTTCCTGCCGATCCGCTGGCCGTGGAAGAGCTTTGCGGAAGGGAGCGCGACGTGGAGTCGATGAGTCCCTGGCAGAAGCGGTTGGAGGAGGCGACGCTCGAGCCTGCTCGGACTACTACCCGCGATTACTACCTGGTGGTCGGTGTGCTGCTGGCGGTCATTGCGTGGGCGCTCTTCGCCTATTTCGTACAGCTGCGAGATGGGCTGGTGGTAACGGGGATGAGGGACCGCATTTCGTGGGGCCTCTACATCACTATGTTCGTCTTCTTCATCGGAATCAGCCATGCGGGGACCCTCATTTCGGCGATCCTGCGTGTCGCAAACGCCACCTGGCGAACCCCGGTCACGCGCATGGCCGAGTTCATCACCGCGGTCGCGCTCATGACGGGGGCTTTGTTCGTCATCGTCGACCTGGGACGCCCGGACCGCTTCCTCAACGTATTAATCCACGGACGCTGGCAATCGCCCATCGTGTGGGACGTTGTGGCAGTGACCACCTACCTCACCGCCAGCCTGCTCTATCTCTATCTGCCGATGATTCCGGACCTGGCCTTCTTCCGTGACCGGCTGACCGGCAAGGTGCCACGATGGAAGAGCGGGTTGTATCGGATCCTTGCCATCAACTGGAGGGGCACCGACACCCAGAAACGCCAGCTCCACTCCTCGATCGCGATCATGATGATCCTCATCATTCCGATCGCAGTATCGGTGCATACGGTGGTGTCGTGGATCTTCGCCATGACGCTGCGGGAAGCTTGGAACAGCGCCATCTTCGGCTTCTTCTTCGTGGCCGGCGCCATCTTCTCCGGCATCGCCACTCTCATCATCATGATGGCGCTGCTGCGGCGGGTATACCGGCTCGAGGAATTCATCACCGTGAAGCACTTTCAGTACCTCGGGTTCCTGATGGCGGCAATGGCCGGCGTCATGCTGTACGCCAATATCTCGGAGTACGTGACTGCCGGCTTCAAACTGGAAGAGGGCGCCGAGTTCATCTTCCGGCAGTTGTTTGTTGCCGAGTTCGCCCCCTACTTCTGGTTCTACCTGATCGCGGGTCTCATCGTCCCCATCGTGCTCCTATTCATTCCACGGATGCGGACGGTCGGCGGCATCGTGTTCGCGGCAGTGCTCGTCGATCTGGCGATGTGGGTGGAGCGCTACTTCATCGTGGTTACCGGCCTGCGGGCCCCGTTACTGCCATACGAGCCGGCCAATTACGCGCCTACCTGGGTGGAATGGTCCATCACCGCCGGGGGCTTCGCCTTCTTTGCGCTGCTGGTGACTGTATTTGTCAAGATCTTCCCGATCATGGCCGTCTTTGAGATGGTCGAAGAGCAGGAGGAGCAAGCGGCCGAACGACTCGCCATCGCATCAGAATCCGCTCTGCCCGGGGAGGCCATCACTTGATCCGGCGCTTCCTCACTGTTGCGATCGTGGTCAGCATGGCGATGGGCTCTCTGTCGGGCATCGCCGCCGCCGACCACATCGTGATCGAGGTATCCGGCCCAACCGAAGTGATCGTCGGGGAGGAGCTGGATATCACCGTCATCGTGCGCCGGGCCTCCGACGGTGGGCCCGTCGCGGGTTCCGCGGTGGAGTTTTTCGGCAATTCCTTCTTCGCAGGCGTCACGGGCGAGATCCTGCTGGGCTCCGCCGAGTCAAACGACATCGGCGTCGCCACCTTCGCCATGACCTTCAGCGTTCGGGGCGTGCACCGGGTGCGGGTCGAGGTCCACGACGACACGAGCACAGAGCAGGCGGCCGTGATTATCGGGGTGGACATCGGTTCTCAGATCGTGGTTTCGGCCGGGGGTTTCAAGATCCCTGGATTCGGCGCCTGGGTGGTCACCTTCGTCATCGCGGCCGTGTGGGCCATCATGATCGTCGCCGCCCTGTGGATGGTGCGTGTGTCCCGATCGAGTCGGGCCGGGGATGAAGGGGAGTTGGCGGAGAGGACGGTCGAGGGCGACGTCGAGGGCGACGTCGAGGGCGCCGAGCATGAGCCACCGGGCCGGCGGCGCCGCCGCTTCAGCCTGGCTCCCGTCGCCACCGGCATGATGGTTCTGCTCGCCGTCGGCCTGGTGGCGGTGCTGATCCGAAGCCCGAACACCCATCACAACTTCGATCCCGAGGGATACAACCGCTCTCCTGTGGCCTACCTCGATGCGGCCTACCTCTACGTTGGTCCCGGACTGGCCGACGGCGATACCTTGACCGGTAATGCGGTCGACGACGGCCGGGCACTGTTCTTGAAACTGGGCTGCGCCGGTTGTCATGGCCTCGACGCCCAGGGGACCGCGGCGGCCCGCTCGCCGGCCTTTTCCACCAGACAGTGGCTGGCGACGGTGGTCCGGACCGGGCTTCCCGGCGGCATGCCCGCCTACTCGGAGATAGATGTGTCCGAAGAGGCGTTGGACGCTATCCACGCCTTCCTACTCGACGCTCGCGACTCTCTCGCCGGCGAGGCCGGTCAAGACGACGATGGCCCTTCTCCTACCGCCACCACTACTACCACCACAGTGGCTACTACTACTACTACTACTACTACCACCACCACCACGGTGGCCGCTGATGGCAGTGGGCAGGCGGTCCCCAGCTTCGCCGATGTTCAGCAAATACTGCAGCCTAATTGTTCGGCCTGCCACGGAGCCTTCGGAGGCTGGTCGGCGGCCGATCATGACTCGGTCGTCAACTCCGGCGACAACGGGCCTGCGGTAATCCCGGGGGATCCTGCCGGCAGCATTCTCGCCCAGAAGCTCCTCGGAACCCAGACTTTTGGGAGCAGCATGCCTCCCGCCGGCGGCCTGGCCGAGTCCGATGTCCAGGTGATTGTTGATTGGATCACGGGAGGAGCTAGTCCGTGATTGCGCGGCGGCCGATTGTGATCCGGAGACTGATACGGGTCCTGACCGTTGGGTCGTTGCTGGCCCTGGCGCTGGTGCTTGGGTCCCAAGGGGGTGCGGCCAGCCAGCCAATATTCCAGACGGGAGGGACCGGCGAGATCTACGTTCAGCAGTGCTCACCCTGTCATGGCGTAGAAGGCGAAGGCAGCGCCTTCGGTCCTGCTCTCACCGGGAGGCCGTTTTCAATCGATGATCGCATCGCTGTCATCTCCAGCGGTTCGGGTGCCATGCCAGCGTTCGGCCCCACCCTTACTCAAAACCAGATCGCAGCGCTGGCCGCACTGATCGACTCGCTCTCCGTCGCACCCGACACCGCGCCGGATGACCCGGTCGAGCTGGGAGCGAGGGTCTACGCCGACAACTGCGCCAATTGCCACGGTGCCGATGCTGAGGGTGGGGTCGGCCCCAACCTCCAGACAACGACTGAGCCACACGATTCGCTGATCGCTTCCGTGAGCCAGGGAAGGGGCTCGATGCCCGGCTTCGCCGACCAGATGGCCCCGGCCGAGGTCGAAGCGGTGATCGCCTTCCTCGAGGACCTGTCGGGTGAGGGAGTGGAACCCCCGACCGGGCAGGGTGAAGGGCTATTCGCCGATTACTGCTCCCGCTGCCACGGGCCGGATGCGTCCGGAGGAGTGGGCCCGGCCCTCAAGACATCCACCCTCACCGCCGCCGAGATGGTGCCGGTCATCGGCAACGGTCGCGGGGCCATGCCCTCCTTCGCAGCAATTCTCACTCCGGCAGACGTCGACGCGCTGGTCTACTACCTCCAGGCGACCAGAACGGCCGGTGGTGACGGATCGCCGGTCCTGCCGGATCCGACCGCCGGCCGGGACATTTATGTTGCCGCCTGCTCCACCTGCCACGGATTGAACGCCGGCGGGGGTGTGGGCCCGCGGCTCACCAATACCCGGCTGACTGTCAATGAGATCATCTCGCAAGTGTTCGGAGCCCACTCAGCGGGAATGCCAACCTTCGAGGGTGTGCTGGACGCGATCCAGGTTCAGGACGTTGCCCGCTATGTGCTGGCACTCGAAGGAGACAGTAGTTCTCAGACCGGCTGGCTAGTGCTCGTGGTGGTGGCAATCCTGGCACTGGCAGGAGCGATCGGTCTCTGGTACTCCGGAGCGCTCGACCAGTTGTTGCGTCGTTCCCGCTGACGCTTTCCGCCGAGGAAACGAGGTCGAGCCGGGAAGGCGAGCTGGTCGGCAACCGGCACGGTCCGAGGGTTGCGCGGTCTGTCGGCCAGAGCGGTCCTCGTCAGGACTACTGCAGGCCAGCGAAGGTCTTTTGGCCCTGAGGCCAGATTTGCTCGTCAACCCACAATTGAGGCCCATCGTTAGGGAAGCAGGGCGGCTAGCGTGATGCCGCCATGTAACTGTCGTCGAGAGTCGGAGGAATGGCATGACCGCCCTTCTGGGTTACTTCGGGATAGTGCTGGCACTGGTGTCGGCGGCTGCTCTCGGCCTGGTCGGCATGGCCGGCGTCCACGACGCCGGGCGCGTTCCTCGCCGATACCTCGACAGGTCTGTGTGGGGTCTCATGGCGGGCTCCGGGCTCACCATGTTCGCCCTCGTGGCGGGGCTGCTCGTCGATGATTTTTCGGTCGCCTACATCGCCGATCATTCGGCCACCACAACTCCTGCCATCTACAAGGTGGCGACTGCCTGGGCCGCCCTTGAAGGCAGCATCGTGCTGTGGGGGTTGGTCCTCGGGGTGTTCACGTTCACCGTCTACACGCGGTACCGGCGTTCCACCGAACCGGATCCTCTGTGGGTCGGCGCCCTCGGGATCATGGGACTGATTTCGGTCTTCTTTTTCGGGATCATGGCAACGATCGCCAATCCGTTCCAGGTCTGCGTTGAGGCGGCGAACATCGGATGTGTAGCGACCAGCAACCTCCCCTGGGCGAGCGCGATGGCGCCGCTGGAGGGCCCAGGACCGAATCCGCTGCTCCAGAACCATCCACTGATGGCGGTCCACCCTCCGCTGCTGTACATCGGGTACGTCGGCATGACCGTTCCCTTCGCATTCGCCATCTCGGCGCTCATCGGGGGTCGGAGCGGTGATTCCTGGCTGCGGGTTACCCGCACCTGGACGCTGGTGGCCTGGTCGTTTCTCACTGCCGGCATTGTGATCGGGGGCCTCTGGTCCTACGAGGTTCTTGGCTGGGGTGGCTACTGGGCGTGGGACCCCGTCGAGAACGCGTCATTCATGCCGTGGCTGCTTGCCACCGCGTTCATCCACTCCTCGGTCGTGCAGGAGCGGCGCGGAATGCTCCAGGCCTGGAATTTCATTCTCGTGATTTCCGCCTACGCCCTGACCATCCTCGGGACCTTTCTCACCCGCTCGGGGATCATTGCCTCGGTCCACAGCTTCACCCAATCGCCAATTGGTCCCGCACTCCTGTGGTTCCTCATGGTGATACTGGTCGGCTCCCTGAGCCTGTTCGCAACCCGGGTTCACCTCGTAGCCTCTTCCCCGCGCCTCGACTCGCTGGCCAGCCGCGAGGGCGTGTTCCTGCTCAACAACCTCTTGTTGGCGGTCTTCGCCTTTGTCGTGCTCCTCGGCACGCTCTATCCAATGTTCGTCGAGGCGATCTCGGGCGATCAGCTCGGCGTCGGCCGCCCCTTCTTCGACCGGCTTGCCATCCCGCTCTCCTTCACCCTGCTGCTGGCGATGGGGCTCGGACCCATCACCCCGTATCGCCAGGCCAGAGCAACGGTGGTGTGGGAGCGAATCCGCACTCCGCTGCGGGTGGCACTGGCGGTGGGAGCGGGAACGGTCCTTCTGGGGGAACGCACCGGATACCTTGTCCTCGGCGTCGTGGCCGGCACGTTCGTCATCGGGGTCATCGCTCGGCAATTGTGGGTGACTGCCCGCCAGGCCGCGGTCAAGCAAGGAAAGCCAATCTGGCGGTCGATCGGCAGGACCATGCGCCGCGATCCCGGCTACTGGGGCGGCCAGATCTCCCACATCGGTGTGGCGATCCTGGCGATGGGGATCGCCATCTCGGCCAATCAAGGAATGGAAACCCAGGTCACCCTCGAGCTCGGCCAAATGGTCGAATTTGCAGGGCACGAGATCACGTACCTCGAGGACTTCAATCGGCAGGAGCCGAACCGGAACGTTCTCGGAGCCAGGGTCGAAGTAACTCGGAATGGGAGCACGCTTGCGGTTCTCGAGCCGCGGCTCAATCAGTACGTTCGCAGCTCGCAGCCCGTGGCCACTCCCGCCGTCGATACATCCTGGCGGGGCGATTTCTACCTGTCGCTCACCGGGATTGGCGGAGGCCGGATCTCGCTCGATGTGTTCTGGTTCCCGTTCATATGGATGATCTGGCTGGGTGGCCTCCTGGCCGCGTCGGGCGGCCTGTTCTCCTGGGTAATCCGCAAGCCGGCTCGCCGAAAGGTGATCCCCGAGGAGGCCGAGCAGAGTGTCTGAGGGCGTCCGGAAGGTGATCACCGGCGTGGTTACTGTGGCACTGGCCGCCATCGTTCTCGTCGGCATTGTTGTGGGCGACCCGACCCCCCAGGACCGGGCTCAGGCGATCGGGAGCAGCATCAAGTGCCCGGTGTGTCAGGGGGAAGCGATTGCGGACTCTCCGTCCGAGACCGCCACCGCCATGATGGAGGTCGTCGCCGAGAAGGTAGATGAGGGTCTCACCGATGATCAGATCTTCGAGTTCTTCCGAGCCAGGTATGGCGACGGCATCCTGCTCGACCCGCCATTCGGGGGGAGAACGCTGGTGCTGTGGCTGCTGCCGGTGGCCGCGGTGGGCGCAGGAGTGTTCATGATCCTCGGCCGCCGCCAGAAGCCCGTGCCGGTCGTCGATTCCGAGCCCGGGGAACACACGTGAGCGGCGGAGAGACCAGCGGATTGCCGCCCGCCCTCGAGGAACGCCGTCGCCACGCGCAGCGAGACTTGGCGGAGCTCGCCGAGCAGGTGGAGGCGGGAGAACTGGACGAAGCCACCGCCGAGCGGCTGCGAGCCGGCTACGAGGCCGAACTGGCGGCCGTCGAGCAAGGCGCCTCCGATCCCGTGCCCGTCGACATCCCGACGGAGGGACGGTCAACGGGTCGAGCCATTGCCGGTACCTTCATCCTCATCGGGGCCCTTACGGTGGTGATCCTTCTGGCGGCCCAGGTGTTCAGGTCCGATGACGGTCCCGGGCCGCAAGCCGGATCCGACGTCTCGACTCTGGACGCGGCAGCCATCGCCGAGATGGAAGAGGTTGTGGCCGCTCACCCCGATGTTCCCGGGATGCGCCTCGCCCTGGCCGACCTCTACTTCGAGCAGGGTGACTACGGGTCCGCTATCGACCACTACCTCACCGTTCTCTCCGGTGAGATGACCATCCAGGAAGAGAGCCACACGCTGGGGCGGATCGGATGGATGGCGTATTCCACCGGACAGATCGATGCGGCGGTTGATTATCTCAACGCCAGCTTGACAGCCGATCCCGATTACGGCGAGGGGAAGCTATTCCTCGGGTTTGTGAAGCTCTACGGACTGGAGGATGCGGCCGGCGCTCTTGTGTTGCTTGAGGAGGTCCGGGCACTTCCCGACCTGGCCGACAACATCCGCCTCGAAGTCGAGGCAGCCATCGTGGACGCCGAATCGGTGCTGGAGGGGCCATGACCGAAGGCGTCAGATCAAAGAAGTGGCTGTGGATCAGTCTGGTCGCGATCTTTGTGGGAGTGGGAGCGCTGGTGATCGTCTTCAGCAGTCGCTTCGGCGTGGATCCACGGCTGGTGGATTCGCCACTCATCGGGCAGCCGGTTCCGCCGCTCCCGCTTGAGGTCATGGAGCAAGGAGGCTCGACCGGCCTTCCGGCGGACGACGGAATCTGGGAGGACGCGCTGGCCGATTTGCGCGGAGATGTGCTCGTTATCAACTTCTGGGCATCGTGGTGCTTCCCCTGCCGCGGGGAGCACCCGGCACTTACCGCCGTCGCCCGTGACTACGCCGACCGCGGGGTAAGCCTGGTCGGCGTGGTCTATCAAGACGAGCCCGCCGAGGCGGCGGCCTTTCTGGATGACCTCGGCTGGGGTGGCGACAACTACCGATACGTGCTCGACCCGAAATCACGCGGTGCCGTCGAATATGGCGTGTTCGGAGTTCCGGAGACATACTTCGTGGATTCCGAGGGGATCATCGTCGGCAAGATCCAGGGTGCGGTCAACTCATTTTCTTTGCGCTCCGTCCTCGATCAGATCCTGGCCGGAGAACGCCCCACTCTCTGAGCCCGTATCGAAGGTTTTCCGGTCTCCCTTCGGTCACCGACCCTTCGGGTCGCTGCCACCTTCCCCTGGAGGGGAAGGAACGAGGGATCCGGTTCTTGTTCCCCGCCCTTGACGTCAATCCACGGTTGTCCCCTCCGACGTGTCTTTTGGTTCCTCCTCCCCTCCCTTGAGGGCGGGGTGGCTCCGACGAAGGAGGAGGCGGGGTGGGGGAGGGATAGAACCGGCAACCTATCTGGGTTGTTGGCATGTGGGTCTCCCCCCTTCCGGCACCGGCCCTGCGGGCCGCTGCCACCTTCCCCTCGAGCCTCAATCCGCGGAAGCGATAGGTGCGAACCACAGAGAAGCCAACCACTACCGGACCAATCACCAGAGGGGGCCCGTCACGAAAAAGGGTGGGGATTGTTCTCTCCCCCCGGAGGGGGGAGTCCGGCGTAGCCGGGAGGGGGGCGCCCCCTGAATTGCTGGAGAGAGCGCCCCCTCCGCCCCTGCGGGGCACCTCCCCCTCCGGGGGAGGAAACGAAAGCAACCGTGGATTGAGGTCAAGGGGAAGGAACCCACTCACCCCCAAACCAAAACAGGGCTGCCAATCGGCAGCCCTGTTCGGATCAGTGCTCTTTGCTAGGTGAGGGTTACCTGAGTCCCACCGCCTCCAGTCCAGCCAGAAGCAAAGCCTTGGTGTAGGTCGGGTTGTGGACGCCAAGAGATCCGTCTTCGTGGGCGATGTATACCCAGTTCCAGAGGCCGGCCGCCTCGGCTTCGGGCACAAAGTCCACGACCGGATGGCCATCTGCGCCGTTCTCGCTGAGCCAGCCCCTGGCGACGAGTTCGGCACCGAGCTCATCGAGCAATGCCTGGACCTCGGTCTGTACGCCGCCGATGTCGAAGTCCTCGGCACCAGAGTGACAACCCTGGCAGACCGCCACGTCCGGTTCGTAGGAGTGGCTGGCGTTCTCGCCCATGTGACAGGTTACGCAGGTGTCCTCCACCAGCGAGTAGTGCGACATGGGGCTGCCTACGACGTCACCAGCACCGGCCTCGCCGAGCAACATGACGCTCTGCGGGCCGTGATGCGGACCCCAGTGGGTGCTGGTGACTTCGACCATGCCATCAACGGCGTCGGCGATCACTCGACGAGGCTGGTGGCAGTTGACGCACAGGTTGCCCTCACCACCGTCATAGGTCACCCCTTCGACGGCATACAGCTCGACCGCATCGGTCGTCTCGAGCGCCCAGTCGGTGGTCGTGTAGCTGGTGTGGATTTGATGGCAGGTGCGGCACTCCTGGCGAGTCGGGTTCGGATCACCGCTCTCGACCTCGTCCGGGCCCAGTCCTGCAGCGACGCGTTCGCTGAAAGCGCCACCCGAGTGGCAACCGGCGCACGAGGCGCTCGTGCCACGGACGAATGCTTCGCCGGACCCGTGGGCGGACTCAGACCAGGCGGCCATCTTGCCGTCGATCAACGACGTGTCGTCGTGACATCCGGTGCATGTGAGGTCAGCGGCCGACGCCGCCTCACCGGCGGGTCCGGTAGCGCCGGCAGATCCGGCAGGTCCGGATGGTCCGGCGGGCCCGGCGGGTCCGGCCGCACCGTCATCGCTGCTGCAACCGGCTAGGGCGAGGAAGAGCCCAAAGAGGATTACCGTCAGGTACCGGCTCTTCGGCCGACGTTCGTGTCTAGGACCCATGCTTGTCTCCCTCACTGTCTTTCTGTCGAGCAACTGATTGCTTGTGATCGAAATCACCTAGGGAGAATATATTTCCGACACAGTGTCGGCCGTAGGGTCTTTCGACCCTACGGAGGTCCTTTCGGCAGGGATTCCTCGTTGCTTGGCGATGGATCTCTCACGACTAGCAAGGGCAGGTCGATGCGTCGGAGCAGCGGGGTCGATCGACACGTCCACAGGTCCCATCGCGATGTGGCCTCCCGGCCCTAATCAGGCCGGATGGGGGCGGGTACCTTTCGCTGTGTGACAGACCCAATTCGCCCCGACGGAACGAGCGCGGCTCCCATGACTAATCAGACACCCTGCCGTCGCCGGCGATCGACGGTCGCCCTGCTGGCGATGTTCGGGGCGGTCCTCGTCTTGTTCAGTTGGGTGGGCGCCGGGCCGGTGCCCGCCCAGGAGGAGCCCGAGGACGACATCCGGTTCAACAACGACTATTGCCTCGGCTGCCACTCACAGGAAGGAATGCAGACGACGTTGCCGAGTGGTGAGACCCTCGATCTCACCTTCGACCTCGATGCGTTCGATTCCTCGGTGCACGGCTCGTACGAGATTCCGTGCGCGCTTTGTCATACCGACATCACGCCGTTTCCGCACGATCCGATCACCTCGGCCGACGCCAGGGCGTTCACGATCGAGCGAGCCGACGCCTGCCAGGGCTGCCACCTCGACGAGTACACCGAGGCCGCCGACAACGTTCACGCAGACGCACTGGCGAGCGGGCACCCGGAGGCCGCGGTCTGTACCGACTGCCACGGAGCCCACGACACCGTCAGACCGGTGGCTCATAGCCCTGAGATACCCCTTACCTGCCGGCAATGCCACTCTGAGATCTACGACCTGTACGAAGAGAGCGTCCACGGCGAGGCGCTCAATGCCGCCAATCGCGACGTACCTACCTGTACGGACTGCCATGGCGTCCACGGCGTTGAAGGGCCGACCGACTCTCCGTTCCACCTCTTCTCGCCCCAGATCTGTGCCGACTGTCACACCGACAGCGACCTGATGGAGCCCTACGGCCTCAGTACCAATGTCCTCGACTCCTACGTAGCCGACTTCCACGGTTCGACCGTGATCCTGTTTGAGGAGCTGGCGCCCGACCAGGAGACCAATAAACCGGTCTGCATCGACTGTCACGGTGTGCACGCCATCAAGGCGACCGATGACCCCGAGGGCACGGTGTTCCAGGCCAACCTGCTGCAAACCTGTCAGCGTTGCCACCCGGACGCAACCGAGAACTTCTCGGCCGCCTGGCTGAGCCACTACTCGCCCGAGCCCGGCAAGGCCACGCTGGTGTGGCTGGCCACCTGGGCGTATCGGATCCTCATCCCGCTCGTGATCGGTGCAATGGTGCTCTATGTGATCGCGCTGGCGGTGCGGAAGCGGCGTTCGGCACGGGCAGTGACGGCATGACCACCAGCACCGCAACCATTCGCCGATTTTCGGTCTCGGATCGGGTCGAGCACTGGGTGCAGATGGCCTCGTTCGTGGCGCTGGCGATCACCGGCCTCGTCCAGCGCTACGACGGTGCGTGGATCTCCGAGAAGCTCATCAGCGGGATGAGCGGCATCGAAGTCGTGCGCGACATCCACCGGGTGTTTGCCACTGCTCTCATGGTGGCGGTTGTCTACCACTTCGGGTCGGCCCTCCACCGCAAGTTCGTTCTCGGGCGGCCGCCAACCATGGTCCCGGGCAAGGTCGATGCCAAGGCACTAGGTGGCTCGCTCAAATACGTCTTCGGCCGGGCCGATGCTCCACCGCCCCAGGGCCGGTTCAGCTGGGAGGAGAAAGTCGAGTACTGGTCGTTCGTGTGGGGCACGGTGATCATGGTGGTCACCGGTTTCCTGCTCTGGAATCCGATCGCCACGACCAACATCTTTCCGGGGGAGTGGGTGCCGACCGGCAAGGTCATCCACGGAGGGGAAGCCACGCTGGCAGTGCTCGCCATCATCGTGTGGCACATCTATCACGTGCACATCGCCCATTTCAACACGAGCATGTTCACCGGCAACATGTCACGTCACGAGATGGAGGAGCTCCATCCGCTCGAACTCGCTTCGATCGATGCCGGTGAATACGTCATGCCGTCGGCCGAGGAGCGCCGCCGTCGCCTCACCCGCTTCGTTCCTGTGTACGGATTCATGTCGGTCGTGCTGCTGGCCGGCGTCTACCTGTTTGTGAGCTTCGAAGACACCAACATCGAAACGATCAAGCCGCCCGAACAGGTAGAAGTCTTTGCTCCCGTGGAGACGCTTCCCCCGGGGAGGGTGACGACAACGCTGGCGCCATCGACCACGACAACCACCGGTGGCACAACCGGCACGACGGTTGTGGCCGATGCCACCTGGGACGGTGTCGTCTCGGTGCTGTTCAACCCGAAGTGCACCGGCTGCCATGGTGACAGCCTCCAATCGGGCGGCCTGGACCTGTCATCGTTCGATACGGCGCTTACCGGGGGTGGCTCGGGGCCCGGCATCGTGGCGAACGATGCCGATGCCAGCATCATCGTGCAGAAGATGGAATCGGGCGCCCATCCGGCCCTGCTGACCGACGAAGAGATAGCCCTTCTCAAGGCATGGATCGACGACGGCGCCGCCGAGACCGCAGCCGGCGGAGGGACCACGGATACCACCGTGGCGGCCGGCGATTCCTGGAGCAGTGCGATTGCGGCCCTGTTCAACCCGACCTGCACCGGCTGCCATGGCACCATGGGAGGGCTTGATCTGTCGTCCTACGCCACCGCACTCACTGGAGGCACCTCGGGGCCGGGCATCGTGCCGGGGGACGGCGTCGGCAGTGTCATCGTGCAGAAGATGGAATCCGGTAGCCATCCCGGTCTCCTGTCGGCCGAGGATCTGGCAGGCCTCATCGCCTGGATCGACGCCGGTGCTGACGAGAACTGAGTCCCGGGCGACCTCTTCAAGCCCGAATGTCCCAACCGCGGGGAGCAACTCGGCCCTAGTCCCCACTCCCGTTCTGCGGGTACCTTCGCATCAGAAGCTAGGCAGGTGAGAGCGCCATGGAGAACGATGTTCTCAACGATGGGGAGCCGGATGTTCCGATGACCGACAATCGGGAACTGCGATCCCTCTATCGGCACCCGCTGGCTGCAGTCGGTGGTGCCCTCATCGCGGCCGGCGCATTCGCCTTCGTGGTGCTCTCTGCGGTCGACATCGCCAGCAACGTCGAGAACCCTTACCGATCGCTCGTCACTTTTGTCGGCGCTCCGGCCATCTTCACTCTCGGAATCGTCCTCTTTCTCATCGCCGCCCGCCTCCAGATCCGGAAGGCCAGGCGGCTCGGTGAGGACATCCACTTCGTACTGCGGGTTCAGCCATCCGACCCGCGTTACATGCGCAACCTGTGGGTCTTCCTGGGGCTCACGTTCCTGTTCGTGGTCGTGGTCGGCTGGAGTGGCTTCAAGGCCTACGAAGCAACCGATTCGGTGTCTTTCTGTGGCGAGTCATGCCACGTCATGGATCCTCAGAATGTCACCTATGCCAACGGCCCCCATGCCAGGGTCCCGTGCGTCGATTGCCATATCGGTCCCGGAGGATCGTTCTGGGTCAAGTCGAAGATCGACGGCATCCGCCAGCTGGTGGCCACAGCCACGAACAGCTTCGACCGCCCCATCCACACCCCGGTGGAGAGCCTGCGGCCTGCCCAGCAGACCTGCGAGGGCTGTCACTGGCCTGAGCAGTTCTTCGGACAGAAACTGACCAACCGCACCTACTACCGCACCGACGAGGCCAACTCGCCGTGGACCATCAGCCTGCTCGTGAGTGTCGGAGGCGGCAATCCCCGTACCGGCGAACTCGAGGGTATTCACTGGCACATGCTCAGCGCCAAGGACGTCGAGTACATCGCCACCGACGAGGACCGCCAGGAGATCCCCTGGGTGAGGGTCACCGATTTGGAGACCGGAGCGGTGACCACCTACTCCGACTCCAGCGCCGAGTATCCCGATCCCGCCGACCCCGAGACCGAGGTACGTCTCTTCGATTGCATGGATTGTCATAACCGCCCGAGCCATTCGTTCGAGCCTCCCGCCACGGCCATGAACCTCGAGATCTCGCGAGGCGCCATTTCGCGGGACCTCCCCTTCGTCCGGAGCATCGGTCTCGGCTTGCTCAACGCCGACTACGAGACCAGCGATCAGGCGCTCAACTCGATAGAAGTCGGTCTGGCCGGGTTCTACGCCGACCGGTACCCGGACCAGGTCGGGGCGCTGTCCGCCAAGATCGCCCAGGCGACCGAAGCACTCCAGCGGGTGTATGAGAACAACTTCTTCCCCGAGTACAACACCGACTACCGGGCCCGTGTCAACAACCTCAGCCACTTCACCAACGACGGCTGCTTCCGCTGCCACTCCTCGGAGATGCAGACTGCAACGGGCGCCACGATATCTACCGATTGCGAGACCTGTCACAGCATCGTGGCCCAGGGCGCCACAGACGACCTTACGACGCTCGACGACGATCTAGCTGGTCTTCCGTTCCAACACCCGGCCGACATCGGTGGCGTCTGGCAAACGGTGAAGTGCACCCAATGCCACAATCCGGCGTCGGGCTACTGATCGACGGACGGCCGGAGACGGTCGGTTACCAACTGGCGAACACGTAGCCGTCGGCGAGGGTGCCCGTTTGCCCGCCACCCTCCCACCGAACGGCTCCCGAGCCGTCGACGTAGATGAGGTACGTGCCGGTCGGGTCAAAACCTCCAAGGACGGTTCCTTCCGGGACGTCGAAACGCTCTGCGAGGGCCCCGCTCGGCGACATAGCGACGCCTTCGGTGTAGGCAAATGCGTCCGTTGTGACGATCGTCACGAGTTCCCCCGAGGCCCGGGTGGCCAGTCCGGTGAGACGGGAATCCTCGGGAACCCACTCGAGGAGGGTGTCGGAAATCTCACCCGTGCTGAGGTCGAGCTCGGCCAATGCCCATCCGACGGCGCTGCCGGTCGGGATCTCGGCGAGCCAGTACACGCGGTTGCCGTCCCGACTCCAGGCGGGGGATCCGGACGCATATCCGACGACCTCGGGATCGAAGGTGTCGCGGTAGCGCCACCGATCGGGCCGCCCGACTTGCACCTCGTAGCCGACGATCGCCACCTCGGCGGTGGTGGGAGAGGCTCCCGCCGCCCATCCGGTGATCGTCGGCGCCTCGATGTCCCATTGCATGTTCCCCGTGAGTACCTGGATTGCACCTGCCGCCGGCTCGCAGCATTCGCTCACAACGAGAATCGAGCCATCGATGGTCCGCCAAACGGCGTCGATAACGTTCACCGCGGCCGCCGCCTCGGCCGCCTCGAGCTCCGCCCGGGTGCCGGCCTGGCCGATGCTGCGGAGGACGGCTCCGGTCTCGGTATCGACTTCAACCGCTTCGAAATCGTTCGTAACCGCCAGGAACGTGCGGGGGCGCCCATCGGCGAGCGCCGTCGAGGGACTGACGGCGCTCGGGGCGGCCGGCAGGGTCGTTGTCGTAGCGTCGGGCAGAGTGCTGGACGTCGGCAGGGTCGTGGTCGTTTGGCCAGAAGCCGGCGCCGTCGATGTTGTCGTGGCCGGAATACTGGTCGGGGTGGGGGCGGCAGCAGTCGTGGCTGTCGACGGAACCTCGCTCGAGGCGGTGGTGCTGCCACAGGCGGCGACCATGAGCAGTCCGCTAATGAGCATTGAGTATCGGGCCGATCTCATAGTGGGAAACGATACCGTCGGCTCGAGATTGAGAGACGGGGTCTGGCGCCGGTTCTCTCGCTGCACGCGAACACCCCGCCTCCGGAGAGACGGGGTGTTCATAAGACTCGAGATCCTTCAGCAGGCGAACCTGCTGCCGTGAGGGGACCATCTCACGGGTCTCAGAGAATCGGTGGTCCGGGATTGGAGTCGCTACCTGTCCCCGTAGGGAAAGCCAGCTCTCCTTTCGATGGCTGGCTTAGCGCCCGGCCACCTCCAGAGTCCTCGATAAACCTGTCATTCTTGGGACCACCTCCTTTCTCTGGTGAGAAGACTTTAGCAAAGCTCGCGCTGTCTGGGGACTGGCCTCTTGGCAACTAACCTGCTCTGGATGAAGTACGGCCACGGTGCTATCGAGCAGAAGTGGCGGGAGCGGTGGGAGGCCGATGGTCTCTACCGGGCCCGCGTCGATTGGGACAGGCCAAAGCACTACGCCCTCACGATGCTCCCGTACCCCTCAGGCGAGCTCCATATGGGCCACTGGTATGCGGTAGCGCCGTCCGATGCGCGGGCCCGCTACATGCGAATGAAGGGCTACAACGTGCTATTCCCGATGGGGTTCGATGCCTTCGGCCTGCCGGCCGAGAACGCCGCCATCCAGCGCAACATCCACCCACCCACCTGGACCTACGCCAACATCGACCGGATGCGGGGCCAGTTCAAATCGATGGGCACGATGTTCGACTGGGAACGAGAAGCCGTGAGCTGCGATCCCTCCTACTACCGATGGTCACAGTGGTTCTTCAAGAGGCTGGTCGAGGGTGGGCTTGCCTATCGGGGCGAGGCGGTGGTCAATTGGTCGCCGAGCCTGCAGACCGTGCTCGCCAACGAGCAGGTCATCGACGGCAAGGACGAACGTACCGGCCAGCCGGTCGTCCAGAAGATGATGGCCCAGTGGTTCTTCGCCCTCACCAGATACGCCGAGGAGTTGCTCAGTTTCGACGGCATCGACTGGCCAGACCCGGTTCGCTTGATGCAGACCAACTGGATCGGCCGCAGTGAAGGGGCCGAGGTCGCCTTCACGACCGAACACGGCGACAGGCTCGAAGTCTTCACCACCCGTCCCGATACGCTGTGGGGCGCCACCTTCATGGTGCTGGCACCCGAACACCCCCTCGTGGCCTCGCTGACGACCGATGATCAGCGGGTGGCCGTCACCGCCTACCAGGAGACCACGGCGCGGCGCAGCGAGATTGAGCGGATGGAGGCAGACCGGGAGAAGACCGGTGTGTTCACAGGTGGCTATGCCATCAACCCTGTGAACGACGAGCGCATCCCGGTGTGGATCGCCGACTACGTGCTGCCGACCTACGGATCCGGGGCGATCATGGCCGTCCCCGCCCACGACGGGCGCGACTTCGAGTTCGCCAGGCAGTTCGACCTGCCCGTATTTCCCGTGATCCATCCGGCAGGGGAGGAGCCGCTCGTGGAGCCGGGAATGGCCGAGTCCTACGTGGGGCCCGGCGTCATGGTGAACAGCGGGCCGATCACCGGGGTTGAGACCAACCTTGAGAAGGGCCGCAAGAACCCATCGGTTGCCGCCGCCATCGACTGGCTTGAGGAGCGGTCGCTCGGGCGGGAGGCCGTCAACTACCGCGTGCGGGACTGGCTCATATCCCGGCAGCGGTATTGGGGTTCCCCGATCCCGATGGTGTTCACAGAGTCCGGCGAGGTCGAGCCCGTTCCCGATGACGCCTTGCCGGTGCTGCTGCCCGACGATGTCGACTTCCAGAAAGCCACCGGCAACCCGCTCAACTGGCACGACGGGTTCTTGCAGACCGTCGACTCGGAGGGCGAGCCTGCCCGGCGCGAGACCGACACGCTCGACACGTTCATGTGCTCGTCGTGGTACCAGCTGCGCTATCTGTCGCCCGATGACGAGCTTGAGCCATTCGATCCGGAGGAGGCTGCCTACTGGCTTCCGGTCGATGTGTACACAGGGGGGGCCGAGCACGCCACCATGCACCTCCTCTACACGCGCTTCTTCACGAAGGCCCTGCGCGACATCGGGCTCTACGACGCCACCGCCGAGGCCATGCGCAGTCACGGGCGTGACCCGGACGGCCTGTTCGATGAGCCGATGCTCATGTACCGGAGCCAGGGTCAAATCCTCGGGGAGGAGCGCGACGGCGACTTCGTCGTCGTCGATGGTGAGCGGGTCGAGGGCCACGTAGTCGCTAGCTCTGTGCGGGTCGAGGTCGGAGCCGGCCCCGCTGACGGGCTGGTCGTTGGCGAGATCGTTCGCCGCACCGAAAACGTCCTCCAGGTACGGGCGGGCGACGAAACCGTCACCGTGGAGATTCCAGGATCGGCAACGGTCGACATCCCCTCGATCTCAGGAACCAACGACGTGAATCAGCTCAAGCATCACCTCGAGATCCAGCGGATGTCCAAATCACGGGGCAACGTCATCGATCCGGACGACCTTGTCGCCCAATACGGAGCAGACACCGTCAGGACCTACCTCATGTTTGCCTACGAGTGGCAGAAGGGCGGCCCGTGGGACAGCCGCGGCATTGTCGGAGCCCGCCGCTTCCTCGACGATGTCTGGAAGCTCGGCACGTCGGCCTACGAGCCAGACGCAGTTACCGATGAGGCCGTGGCAGCTCTTCGCCGGCTCGTGCACCAGACCCGGGCCAAGGTCGACCGCGACATGGAGTCGTTCAAGTGGAACACCGCCGTGGCGGCCCTCATGAGTCTTCGCAACGAGCTGCAGACCGTTCAGAAGGGTCGGGCCGTCGACGAGGCCGCCTGGTCCGAGGCGGTCGACACCCTGCTGCTGTTGCTGGCCCCCATTGCCCCTTTCATCACCGAGGAGATCTGGCAGCTGCGAGGCGGTGAAGGGTCGGTCCACGTCCAGCCCTGGCCGGAGGCCGATCCGGACGTCGCCAAGGACGAGTCGGTGACGATGGTGGTTCAGGTCAACGGAAAGGTCCGCGATCGGATCGAGGTCGGTGCCGGGATCACCGAAACCGAAGCCATCGAGCTGGCGCTCGCCTCCGAGCGAGTGCAAGGATTTCTCGAGGGTGGCGAGCCGAAGAAAGTGATCGCCCGGCCGCCCAAGCTGGTCAATATCGTCGTCTGATGACCACCGAGCCGACTGAATCTTCCCCGTGGGCGCTGCGGGATCCGGTGCTCATCTACCTGGCCGCCCTCGTCGCCTCCCTGCTCGGGCTCGTCGTGGCTCACTTCGTGGGATTCGTCGACCTCGTCGCCATCGCCGATGCCGAGGAGGCGACCGATCAGCTGCCCCGGGTCATCCTCTTGGCCGCTATCTTCCAGTACGGAACCATGTACGGGGGATTGAAGTGGCTGAGTGCCCGTAAGGGAACCGGCAATTTCCAGGCGGATTTCCATCTCCACGTGTCTTCATCGGATTGGCCGTTCTTCCTGTACGGGGTCGGGCTGCTCTTCGTCTCAGGGATCGTCCTGACCGGTCTCTTCTCATGGCTCGACGTTGAGGCCCCCACTCAGGAGGTCGTCGAGGCAGCGGAGTCGAGTAACAATGTCGGCGAGTTGGCGGTCATCGTGCTGGTGATAGCCGTGCTCGCTCCGATCCTCGAGGAGATGCTGTTCAGGGGGGTGTTGCTCGATGTGCTGAGGTCCCGAATGGCGCTGAACCCTGCCATCTGGACGACCGGAATCGCCTTCGGGGTGGTGCACCTGACCGATCCGGCCACGCTCCTGCTGGTCCCGGCGCTGGCCGGCCTCGGGGTGATCCTTGGCTACACGAGAGTGCGAAGCGGCGGCTCGCTGAGCCGACCCATTCTCATGCACATGGGGTTCAACGCGGTCACTGCAGTGGCGCTGGTGTTTGGGATCTAACGGTCACCTGTCACCTATCACCTGCCATCAATCAAGAGTCGGTGGGCGGTGGGCGGTGGGCTCTCTACTCCACCACTATCCCGCTTAGATCCTCGGTCTGCTCTGGGAAGGACATGTTGAGGCCTTCGAGGCTTTCGACCAGGATGCGCGAGATCACGAGGTTCCGGAACCACTTGCGCTCGGCGGGGATGACGTACCACGGCGCGGCTGCTGTGCTCGTCTCCGATATGGCCGTCTCGTAGGCGTCCATGTAGTCGGCCCACAGCTTCCGCTGGTCGAGGTCGCCCACGTCGAACTTCCAGTGCTTGCTCGGGTCATCAAGACGGGCCTGGAGGCGGGCTCGCTGCTCTTCCTTGCTGATGTGGAGGTAGAACTTGAGAATCGTGGTGCCCTCGTCGGCGAGGAGCTGCTCGAAGGCCCGGATGTGCTCGTACCGGCGCTGCCACCGCTCCTCGGGTACGAGTCCGAGCACTCGCACGATGAGGACGTCCTCGTAATGGCTCCGGTTGAAGATCGTGATCTCTCCGGTGCCTGGTGTGTGGGCGTGGACTCGCCAGAGGTAGTCGTGGGCGATCTCCATCGACGTCGGCTTCTTGAATGAGGCGACCTTGACGCCCTGGGGATTGACGCGGTCGAACACGTGGCGGATGGTTCCGTCCTTGCCGGCCGCATCCATTGCCTGGAGCACGATGAGTACTTTGTGCTTGCCTTCTGCATAGAGCAGTTCCTGGAGTGCCTCCAGTCGCCGGTTGAGCGCCCTGGTCTCATCCCTGGCGGCAGTTTTGTCAACGCCGCCGGTGTCTCCCGGGCTCAGATCGTCCAACCGGAGCGCCGCTCCCGGGGCTATTCGGTACTTCTCCACATGTCCTCCTCGGTTTCGTCCTTGATTATGGCGGGCGACAAGCATCTTCTCCCAGCCCGCCTGTCCTGATATATGTCTCCCCGGAGCGTTGTCGGGCGCTCGCAACCCTCTGGGAGGTCCAGTGGACCGGGTGCAATGGATGGTGGCTGCCGGGGTGTTACTCGTGGCCGGGCTGGCGGGCTGGTGGTTCGGTGGGGCGCCGGCGCCACCGCCCCCGCTCCGGGTGACATCCTCCTTCCCCTCTCAAGTAGTCACCGTTCACGTGGCGGGAGAGGTCGCCGATCCAGGTCTTGTCGAGGTTGAGCCCGGTGCTCGCGTCGCCGATGCCGTCGCCGCCGCCGGCGGCCTCCTCATCACCGCCGATCCGGCCGGTCTCAACCTGGCCGCTCCCGTCATCGACGGCCAGCAGGTCGTCGTGCGGGCGATCGGGGAGGTTCCACCTTCGGGATCGGACGAGCCGAGCCGGGTTCATCTCAACACTGCCAGCGCCCTCGATCTCGAACGGATTGCCGGGGTTGGTCCGGTACTGGCGGCCCGAATCGTCGAGTATCGGGACGCCAACGGCCCGTTCGCCGTTGTCGAGGATCTCCTTGACATCAGCGGAATCGGCGAGGCCAAGCTGGCCGCCATGCGCGATGGCGTGGTCGTCCCCTGACGGTGGCCCGCCTCGAGCGCGCCGTGTTGGGCGCGGCCACCCTTGCCTGGGTGGCCGTGGCCGTCTCCCGGGTGTTCGGCTGGTGGGCGGCCCTCATTCTCGTTCCCGCCTTCACCTTCAGAAGGGTCTGGGTGGTGGCCGTGCTGGTGGCCGGCCTCATCTCGGGACTGGCCTCGACCGGCCGGGAAGAGGCCACCACCGCCGCCGCACTGCCGGCGGGCCGGGTGACGGTGGCCGGACGACTCGTAGATGATCCCCGTCCGTACGGCTTCGATCTGCGGGTGCGTCTCGACCCGACACACCTTCTCACTGAGGCTGGATGGGAACAATGGTCAGGGCCTCGATTGGCGGTCGTCCTTGCCGAACCGGTGACGGCGGTGGCCGGCGAGCGGGTACGCACGACGGGTCGGATGCGAGATCGCTCCGGCTTCGTGCGCGGCGATCCCTTCGCCGGGATCATTGACGATGCTTCCCTCGAGCGCCTCGGTCCAGCCTCCGACCCGCTGTTCAGGGCAGGCAACGCCATCCGGGGTCGAGTGGCCTCAGTGCTCGACCGGGAAGGGCCGGCCGGGGCGCTCCTGGCCGGGTTCCTCGTTGGCGACGTCGACGGTCTCCCGCAAGCGTCAATCGAGGAATTGCGGTTGGCGGGCCTGTCGCACTTTGTGGCGGTCAGTGGCAGCAACGTCGCCCTCTTCCTGGCGGCCTGGTTCATTGCCGCCGGTCCGCTCGGGTGGGGTCCCCGCCGACGGGCCCTTGTCGGGCTCATCGGGCTGGCCCTGTTCCTGGTGGTGACCCGCTGGGAACCGTCGGTGGTGCGGGCATCCATCATGGCGGGCCTGGTGCTGGTCGGCCGACTCGCCGGCGTTGCCCTGAGCCCCTGGGTGGCGCTCGGAGCCGCCGTCACCGTATCCCTGCTCGTGGCGGGGCAGCTCAGCGGCGACGTCGGATTCCAGCTCTCGGTGGTGGCCACCGCCGGCGTGGTATTCGGCAGCAGATGGGTGCGGGGGCGCGGGTGGGGAACGGCCGGCCAGGCGCTCGGAATCACCCTCGGAGCCCAGCTGGCGGTGGCGCCATTGCTGCTGGTGCATTTCGGGAGGGTTCCGCTTCTCTCGCCGCTCACCAATCTCATGGCCGCTCCGGTGGTGACGCTGGCTACCGCGGCGGGTGGAGCCGCCGTCCTGACCGGATCGGCGATGGTGACGGGCGTGGCAACCTGGCTGGCGGGCATCGTTCTTTCGATCAGTCACCTGGCAGCCGGGTGGCCGCAGCTGGGAGCGGCGGGTTTGGCGGCGGCCGGAGTGGCGGCCGGTGGGCTGTGGTTCCGGCCTCTCCGGCCGTTGGTGGCCCTCGGAGCGGCTCTGGTGCTCTCCATGGCCCTGCTGCCGGCCAATCGGGTGGCGGTCCCGACCGTCGTGTTTCTCGACATTGGACAGGGTGACGCAACGCTGCTGCTCGGCCCGGCCGGGGAGACGATTCTCGTCGACGGTGGGCCTGATCCGACCAGGCTCCTCGGCAAACTCAGGGGGCGGGGAGTCGATCACATCGACCTCATGGTGGCCACCCATGGCGACCAGGATCACATCGGAGGGTTGAGTGCCGTTCTCGCCGCCTATCCGGTTGGCCGGCTGTGGCACCCTGCCCATACGGAAGGCTCGGAGCTCTACGGGAACCTGCTCACCGAGGCCTACGCCGCCGGCCTGGCCATGGAAGAGCCGAGGGCGGGATGGACCGCTGCGATCGGGTCGTTCCGATTGGAGGTATTGAGCCCGGACCGGCGCTATGCCGACATCAACAATGAGTCGATTGTGATCCTGGTAGGCGTGGGTTCCATTGCACTGCTGCTGACCGGCGACGCCGAGGCCATCGCCCAGGCCGAGATGGGAGCTGTTCCGGCCGACATTCTCAAGGTCCCACATCATGGTGCAGCCACAACCGATCTCCGTTGGCTGGAGGCATCGAAGGCTTCAATCACGGTCATCAGCGTCGGCCCAAACGATTTCGGGCATCCGAACCCCGAGGTCATGGCCGTCCTGGAAGAGAACGGTTCGGAAATCCGACGCACCGACCTCGAAGGCGACGTGGTGATTCCGTTGGGACCGTAGCCCGCCACCCGTTGACTGTTGACTGGGCGGTAGCCTCTTGTGATGCCGATCCTTGCCGTCATTGGTCCCAGAGACGCCGGCCCCGGTGAGCGTCAGGAGATGCTCGAGCAGGCTCACGCTCACCTCAAGGATTCCGATTCGTTCGTACGGGTTGACGTTCCGGCGAAGGGAACCACCTCAGACGAGGACACGGCCGGCGTCATGCGCACCGATCTCGAGGCCGTTGTTCCCGCTCTTCAATCCGGGTCGCTGTTTGGTGGGCGCGAGGCGGTGATGATCGTCGACGCCCAGAACCTTCTGAAAGCCGAAGCCGAGATCATTGCGGAGCTGCTCGTCGATTTGCCGGCCGATCTCCACATCGCCTTTACATCGACCGGGGCCCTTCCTGCCCCGATTTCCCGGATCGTGAAGGAGTCTGGGGAGGTTGCCGCGGTCAAGAAACTCCGCGAGCGTGATGCAGGCGAATGGTTGGGATCGGAGTTGCGGCGCCGCAAGCTGAAACTTCCCGGCGAAGCCCGCAGTGCCCTAATTCAACGCTTCGGATCCGACTTAGCGGCGTTGTCGGGAGCCCTCGATCAGCTCGAGCTGGCCGACGAGCTCCCTTCGGCTGAAGAGCTCATCGAACGATTCCGGACCAGACCCGATGAGCCGGTGTGGCTCTACGCGGACGCGGTCTCGGCCGGGGATGTTGGCCAGGCACTGCGGCGACTGGCGGACTATCTGACTCATAGCCACCCGCTCGTGCTGCTCGCCTATCTCGAGAACGATCTCAAGCGCCGGGCGATGGCGGCCGCCGCCCCCGACCTGGCGACGTTCGCCGAGTGGAGCGGCACATCGGCCGACCACTACCCAACCAAGAAAGCCTGGGGCCTTCGCACCCGAACCTCCGACAGCGAGCTCAGGCGAGCCCTCAACGCCATCAGCCGGGCCGATCAGCATCTCAAAAGCGCCCCGGAGGACACCCATCGACTCACGATGGAGCGTCTCACGGTGGCCCTGTGCCGGTGGTATTCGGGGAGCGCAGCCAGACGGGCGGGGTAAGCGAGCGAACCGCCCACTGCCCACCGCCCACCGTGGGCTCTTGGAATCGGTGGGCGGTTTGCGTTTGGCGGTGGGCCGGTTGATTCGACTTCGTCGAATCAACCTTCAAACGGGTGGATGCTCTCCACGGTGTAGGTGAAGGTTCCACCCGGGGCTTCGTAGGTGACCTGGTCGCCTACTTCGGTTCCGAGCATGGCTTTACCGAGTGGGCCATCGGGAGCGGCGGTCTGAACGCCCGATACACGGTTCTCAGAGCCTGCGACCAGCACCTCAAGGGTGAGGTCGCCGTTGGTGACGGTAACGATCGAGCCGATCTCCACTTTGCCGGTGTCGACAGCCTCGCGCACCTCAGAGTTCTCGAGCAGGTGTTTGAGCTGACGGATCCGAGCCTCCATCATGCCCTGCTCATTCTTGGCAGCGTCGTAGTCGGCGTTCTCGCGCAGGTCGCCGTGCGAGCGCGCTTCGGCGATTCGCTCCTCGATATGGCGGCGGCCGGCGGTGGTGAGTTCTTCGAACTCGGCGGAGAGCTTCGAGTGGGTGGCTGGGGTCAGCCAGGTGGTTTCGTCCGGCATTGGGCTAGGAGCCGAGGAGCGTGTTGACCTGTTTGGTGAGCTGAGACTTGCGGCGAGCCGCCGTTTTGGCGTGAAGCACCCCGCGAGTGGCTGCCACGTCGATGCGAGCCTGGGCGGCCTTGAGGGCCTCGCGAGCAGCGGCAGCGTCGCCGGCGGTCGCGGCATCGACCGCGGATTTGGTCCGGGTCTTGATCTCGGAGCGAACCATCTTGTTGCGCTGACGAGCTTTCTCGCTCTGGCGGTTGCGCTTGATCTGGGATTTGATATTGGCCATGTGTGTCCTTCGTGAAGGCGACAGCATAGCGTCCACTGGCTGCTCTGGTGACTGGTGACCGGCGACCGGTGACCACTCTCGGCTGTGTAGCACATACAATCACCGACTCCGCTCAGGAAACCACATGACGTCGCGCATCCGCAATTTCAGCATCATCGCCCATATCGACCATGGGAAGTCGACGCTGGCCGATCGGTTACTGGAGCGAACGGGAGCCATCTCCGCACGAGACATGAAAGAGCAGCTGCTCGACAGCATGGATCTCGAGCGCGAGCGGGGGATAACCATCAAAGCGCAAGCCGTTCGGATTCGGTACGCCTCCCTCGACGGCGAGACCTATTCCCTGAATCTGGTCGACACTCCCGGCCACGTCGATTTCTCCTACGAAGTAGCGCGGTCGCTCGATGCAGTGGAGGGAGCCGTGCTCGTCGTCGACGCAACCCAGGGGGTCGAGGCCCAAACCCTGGCCAACACATACCTTGCCATAGAGGCCGGGCTCGAGATCGTTCCCGTCATCAACAAGATCGACCTGCCGGCCGCCGAGCCCGAGCGGGTGGCTCTGGAGGTAGCGTCGATTATCGGCGGCAACCCCGATGAGGTACTTCGGATCTCGGCCAAGAGCGGGGCCGGCATCGACGAGTTGCTCGAGGCCATCGTGCATCGCCTCCCGGCCCCGGACGGAGAGGCGACAGCACCGCTGCGTGCCCTCATCTTCGACTCCTATTTCGATCCCTACCGGGGCGTGGTCTGTTACATCCGGGTCAAGGATGGCACCCTCGGCACTGGCGATCCGGTGCGGTTCATGGCGAGCGGTTTGACCGAGAAGGCCGACGAGGTCGGGGTGCTGACGCCTCTTGCCATGCCGGTCGCTTCGCTCGGCCCGGGGGAATCGGGATACCTGATCACCGGGGTGAAGAACATCGATCTCGTCCGGGTCGGCGACACGATTACCCGTTCGGATCGACCAGCCGAAGTCGCGCTGCCGGGCTACCGGGAGCCCAAGCCAATGGTGTTCTCAGGCCTGTTTCCCACCGAAGGCGACGACTTCGAGCGGTTGCGCGATGCGCTCGACAAACTCCGACTCAACGACGCTGCCCTCAGCTACGAGCCCGAGACTTCCACGGCGCTCGGGTTTGGATTTCGGTGCGGATTTCTCGGCCTGCTCCACATGGAGATCGTCCGGGAACGACTGGAACGTGAGTACGACCTGGAACTGGTCTCGACTGCTCCGAGCGTTGCGTACCTGGCCACCACCGTGACCGGTGAGGTCGTCGAGGTGCGGAGCCCGCAGGATCTTCCCGACGCCAACCAATTGGCCGGCATCGAGGAGCCGTATATGAAGGTGATGATGCTGGCGCCCTCGGAGTACGTCGGCACCGTGATGGAGCTCGCCCAGTCGCGGCGGGGGATCCTCGGCGAGCTCAACTACCTGACCCCAGAGCGCGTGGAGATCGACTACGAGATCCCGCTTGCCGAGATAGTGTTCGACTTCTTCGATCATCTCAAGTCCCGAACCCGAGGGTACGCCTCTCTCGACTACGAGCCGGTGGGGTACCGATCCTCCGAGCTGGCCAAGGTGGACATCTTGCTGAACGGTCAGCCGGTCGATGCCTTCTCGACGGTCATCCACAAGGACAAGGCCTACAGCTACGGGAGTTCGATGACCAAGCGTCTCCGCGAGCTCATTCCCCGTCAGCTTTTCGACATCCCGATCCAGGCCGCCATCGGGAGCCGGGTGATTGCCCGCGAGACGGTCAAGGCCAAGCGCAAGGACGTGACGGCCAAGTGCTACGGCGGCGACATCAGCCGCAAGCGGAAGCTGCTCGAGCGTCAGAAGGAAGGCAAGAAGCGCATGAAGATGGTCGGCTCGGTCGAGGTGCCGAACGATGCCTTCATCAACGCCCTGAAGCTCGAGGAAGAGTGAACGGGAACGCTTCGCGAGCGACGGGTATTGCTGCCTACGTTCACGTCCCGTTTTGTGCTCGGGTGTGCCCGTACTGTGACTTCGCGGTAGTGGCCGGCAAGGACGAGATGACAGGGCGGTACTTCCGTGCGCTGTTGGCCGAGATCGATATGGAACCGCCTGCTGAGCCCCTCGACTCGGTCTTCGTCGGGGGAGGGACGCCGAGCCGGGTTGCTCCCGAGCTGCTGAAGGGGGTAGTCGGTCGGCTGGCCGACCGGTTCGGGCTCGTCGATGGCGCCGAGGTGTCGCTCGAGGCGAACCCGGAGGACTGGACGCCGGTGGTCGCCGACCGACTGGTGGACGCAGGCATCAACCGGGTCTCGTTCGGAGTCCAGTCGTTCGACGACGCCGTCCTGGCCGGACTCGGACGGATGCACGCGGCTGCGGATGGTCGGGTAGCGGTTGAACGAGCACGGGCGGCCGGGTTCGATTCGGTCAGCCTCGATCTCATTTTCGGCTCTCCCGGGGAGCCGCTCGAATCGTGGGCGGCGACCGTCGAGACGGCTATTCGCCTTGAACCCGATCACATTTCGACCTACTCACTGACCGTAGAGCGCGGCACCGAGCTATCTCGCCGGGTTCTGGCCGGGGCTCCGGCTCCGGATCCCGACGATCAGGCGGACAAATACGAGCTGGCCCGGGCCGCACTGAGCACTGCCGGATTCGAGCACTACGAAGTCTCCAACTACGCCCGCCCCGGGCACGAGTGCCGCTACAACCTCAACACCTGGGCGCAGGATGACTACCTCGCCTTCGGTCTCGGCGCCCACGGCCACCGGCGGGGCGTGCGTCGGCGCAACGTCCGCCGGTTCGAGGCCTACCTCGAGATGATCGAGCAGGGTCGACGTCCCGAGGCCGGCCGCGAGGAGATTGAAGGATGGGATGCCGAACTCGAGCGAGTCTTCCTCGGAGTGCGAATGAGATCCGGGGTCGCGGCCGGAGCGGTCGGTCCTGCCCTCGCCGCCGACCCCGAGGGTCAAGCCCTCGTCAGAGCCGGCAAGCTGGAAGTCACCGACCAGCGGATCCTCGTCCTCGACCCCCTCTTCACCGACGCCGTAGCCCGGGCAGTCCTCGGCCTCGAACCTCCGGGTTGATTGGCGGGAAGCGGGCAGCGGGAGGCGGTCAGCGGGCCTAGCACTCTTGCTTGCTGACTGCTAAGCACTGCTAACCTGTTCCCATGGACGACCGCAAGGCCGCAGTTCTCAATGCGCTCGTCGATGAGCACATCCGCACCGGGCAACCGGTGTCATCGCGAGCCATCCTCGAGAAGACCAATCTGAACGTTTCGTCGGCGACGGTTCGCAACGACCTGGCGGCACTCGAGGCCGATGGCTACGTCGTCCAGCCGCACACCTCGGCCGGACGAATCCCCACCGAACGGGGATTTCGGTACTACATCGACACAACCGATCCAGCCCGACTGCGGGCAGGCACCCGCGAGCGAATCAATGAGTTCTTCATGTCGTTCCATCACGAGCTTCGCAACCTCCTCAAGCAGACCTCGGAGCTCCTGACCGATATCACCGCCTATCCCGCGGTCGTGATCGGCCCCGGCCTGGTCGGTGAGAAGATTCACGGTCTGCACCTGGTCCAGCTCGGGAGTCACGTCCTGCTGATGGTGCTGGTAACCGAAGCCGGTCAGGTCACCCAGGAGCTGGTGCGCCTCCCGACCGCCATCGAGTCTCATCAGGTTGCTCGATTGGAGGATGCGCTCGTGCGCAGCCTCGTGGACCGCACCCTTGCCGAGGCACGCGAGGCGCTCGATGACGCTCCACGCGAACTCCCGGCCGGCGAAGCCGGGATCGTGGCCACGCTCGCCGATGCGGCCATGAGGTCGGAGGCGGAAACCCGCGAGCTCTATGTGGGTGGTACGAGCATGCTGGCCGGTCTGTGGGAGGACATCTCGAAAGTCCACTTCATTCTCGAACTGCTCGAGCGGGAATCGTCGCTCATGAAGCTGGTGGGCAGCCAGCCTGAGGGAACCTCGGTTCTCATCGGCCCCGAGTTGGGCTCGAACGAGCTCGACCTGGCGGTGGTGTCCACGTCGTACGGAGTGGATGTGCGCAGCTCGGGCCGGGTGGCCGTGCTCGGACCGATGCGCATGAACTACCGGCGGACGATCCGGGTGGTGGAGGAGGTCGGTGAGGGTCTCACCGACAGCCTCAGCTCATGAAGGATTACTACGAGGTGCTCGGGGTGGGCCGGGATACCGGTCCAGACGAGATCAAGAAGGCGTTTCGACGCCTCGCCCGCGAGAGCCATCCCGACGCCAATCCCGAAGACCCCTCGGCCGAGGCCCGGTTTCGGGAAGTTGCCGAGGCCTACGAGGTGCTCTCCGACCCGCAGAAGCGCGCTCGTTACGACCGGGGAGAGACGCTTGAGTTTGGCGATTTGTTCGCCAACTTCGGGAGCCTGAACGATCTTCTCAATTCGTTCTTCGGCGGCGGTGGCGGCGGCGGCGGATTCGGATTTGGCGATCCGTTCGGTTCCCAGGTTCAGCAGCGCTCTGGTCAGGATCTCCTGGTTGAGGCTCGAGTGACTCTCGCCCAGGCCGCCGTCGGAGCGGAGCAGGAGCTCACCTTCACAGCACCCCACACGTGTCCCACCTGCAGTGGAACGGGCGCGGCAGCCGGAACGACTCCAGAGACGTGTTCGCAGTGTCGAGGTCACGGTGCCGTCCAGGTATCGCGCCGGACGATGCTCGGAACCATGGCAACCCTGCAGACCTGCGACCGCTGCGGGGGGCGGGGCGAGGTGGTCGTTGTCCCTTGTGAGACATGTGGTGGCGCCCAACTGGTAGACGACCAGCGTTCGTTGACGGTTCGGATTCCCGCCGGGATCGACACAGGGTCCCGACTTCGCTTGCGCGGGGAGGGAGGCGCCGGGCCTGCCGGCACCCGGGCCGGAGATCTCTACGTGCAGGTCTCGGTGCTTCCGGATCCCCGGTTCGAACGGGATGGCTTTGACTTATGGCATCGCCTGACCGTCGGAGTGGGCGAGGCCATCCTCGGCACCCAGGTCGAGGTGCCACTGATTGATGATGAGCCGATGAAGATGGACGTTCCGGCCGGAACTCAACCCGGCACAATGGTTCGCGTCCCCCGCCGGGGTCTCGGGAGATTGAATGGTCGGGGGCGCGGCGATCTCCTGATCGAGATCGGCGTGGAGATTCCCTCGAAGCTCACCGTCGAGGAGGAAGAGGCCATCCGTCGGTTCTCTGAGCTTCGCTCTGAGCAACCCGCCGGGCCGCGGGGCCGGCGCCGCCGCCGCTCCTGAGCGCAGATGCGTCACATTCCCCATCTCTATCTAGACGGCCCGTGGGAGTCACCCGTCTTGGCACTGGGCCCCGAGCACCGTCGCCACCTCGGCCGGGTGCTGCGCCTTAGCGACGGGGCGGCCGTCTCCTATACCGACGGGGCAGGGGCGGTGGGCGAGGGGGTGCTTGAGGACGGCTTCGTGCGGCGGGGCCTCGAATCTGAGGTAAGCCGCCCCCGTCCCGAAGTGGTCGTTGCGGTAGCGCCACCCACCAAGCCGAATCGGGCTCGATTCCTGGTCGAGAAGCTGGCCGAGCTCGGGGTGGACAGGCTCATCTGGCTCCGCACCCGTCATGGCGAGGGGCGTCCACCGAATGCCGCCAAGGCCGAGGCGTGGTCACGAGCTGCTCTCGAGCAGAGCCGGGGAGCGTGGGCCCTCCAGTTCGGGGGCCCGATAGCGGTAAGCGATCTCCCGGACTCGCCCACACTATGGGTGGCAGAGCGCCAAACAGATCCGCCACCCTCTGTGGTGGACGATGGTATCATGGTAATCGGCCCCGAGGCAGGGTTTGCGGAAGGAGAGGTGTCTCAGGGCGCTAACCGGCTGGGCTTGGGCCCGCGTGTTCTGAGGATCGAAACGGCTGCTCTGGCAGGCGCTGCGATTCTGCTTGATCGAAGCGGTCGCCTCAACCGGTAGGAAAGACAGCCCTGCGGCGTGGTCGATGTATAGGATGACCTAACCCCATAGGCCGGAAGGTCTTGCACGCGAGGGAATTGGTGGTGGACAATGGGGAATGAGGAAGGAACGGATTTGAGCTACAACGAGGCGATCGGGCAGCGTCTCCGGTCTATCCGGAAACAACGCGGCCTTTCTCTCCAGGATGTCGAGGAGATCTCGGGACGCGAATTCAAGGCGTCGGTACTAGGAGCGTATGAGCGTGGCGAGCGGGCACTCTCGCTTCCCCGCTTGCAGCGCCTGGCGGCGTTCTTCAATGTGACCGCAGGCCAGCTGCTTCCTCAGGAGGAGGCAGGTGAACCGAGGCCGACGAGCTCGGTAGCGAGCGGTGGAATCACAGTTGATCTCAACAAGATCGACTCGCTCACCGGTCGCGAGGCCAAATTGCTCGAGGACTTCCTTCGTGCCATTCAGATGATGCGCCAGGACTTCAACGGCCGGGTGCTGACGATTCGCCACAACGACTTGCGCCTGCTCTCGTTGTTGCTTCATCAGGCCGAGGAGGACTTCTCCCGGCGGTTGACCGATCTGGGCGTCACCACCGTCTAATTCGATCGGAGAGCCATGGCCGATTGCCTGTTCTGCTCTATCGCGGCCGGTGATATTTCTGCCGACGTCGTCATCGAAACCGACGACGTCGTTGCGTTCAATGACATCAATCCGGCGGCGCCGACGCATGTGCTTGTGATCCCGAAGCGCCATGTAGCCTCGGCTGCCGAGTTGGAGGCCGAGGATGCCGGGCTGCTGGCGGCCCTATTTGAGGTTGCCGCCCGGGTGGGCCGGACGGCCGAAGGCGGCTGGCGGCTCGTGACCAACGTCGGGTCCGATGCCGGTCAAAGTGTATTCCACCTGCACTTCCATGTTTTGGGGGGACGATCGCTCGGATGGCCGCCCGGATAGCTGTAGGCGTACCCGGGTCCTGCCGATATACTCTCGACTGCTCTCCTCCCACTGGAGGCTTCCCCTTTGCAGGACACCCTCAATGACTGAGCTTTCGCTTCGCGTATCCAGCAACAACTTGATGTTGGAGCTGCTCGGCGACCGGGATCGTCACCTCCGTGACATTGAATCGGCCTTCCCGGACGTCCGCTTTGTCGCGCGTGGAAATGAGCTCGTGTTGAGCGGTCCAGATGGCGAGGTCAGCACCGCCCGCACCGCCGTTGAGGAGCTCCTCATCATCGTGCAAGAGGGCCAACCGCTCGAGCCCGGTCAGGTCGAACGGGTCGTCACCATGGTGCGCGACGAGGTGCCGAGCCCGGCGGGCGTCTTCACCGAGGGGGTGGCGGTCGGTCGCGGCAAGTTCGTTCGGGCCAAGACCGCCGGCCAGAAGCGGTATATCGACGCGATCCGCGACAACACGCTCATCTTCGGGGTGGGGCCGGCCGGCACCGGCAAGACATACCTCGCGATGGCCGCTGCCATCGAGTCGCTGACGAGCGGGGCGGTGCGACGCATTCTCCTCACCCGACCGGCGGTCGAGGCCGGGGAGCGGCTCGGGTTCCTGCCCGGCGACCTGCAGGCGAAAGTCGACCCGTATCTCAGGCCGCTCTACGACGCGCTCTACGAGATGCTGGGACCGGACGAGACCCATGCGCTCATGGATCGGGGAACGATCGAGATCGCCCCGCTCGCCTACATGCGGGGCCGGACCCTCAACGACTCGTTCGTCATCCTCGACGAGGCCCAGAACACCTCACCGCAGCAGATGAAGATGTTCCTCACCCGCCTCGGATTCAATTCCAAGATGGTCGTTACCGGAGACGTCACCCAGACCGACCTCCCGTCCGGGATGGGCTCGGGGCTCAACCAGGCCAAGAAAGTGTTGTTGGAGGTTCCCGGAGTTGCCTTTGTCACCCTCAAGGCGCTCGACGTGGTCAGGCACCGCATCGTGGCGGCCATCGTTGAGGCCTATCAGGAGTTCGAAGAGAACAATTCGACCCGGCCTGTCGAGACGAGCCCATGAGCAAGTTGCGCGAGCGCTTCGATTCCATCAATCCCGGCTTGTTGCGCGGCCTGGCCGTGCTGCTGGCTGCAGTGGGCGCATCGATCGCCCTCATTGCCGGGCAACTCGGGACAGTAAGCGCACCCCCTGCTGGTGAGCCGGCCCCGGATACCTATACCGCCGACCGGATCATCACGGTCCCGGACGCGGACGCAACCAACCTGGCCAAGGATGCCGCCGAGGCGACTGTTCAGACCAGGTATACGACCGACCCCGAGGTCCCCCTGCAGGTGCAGCAAAACATCGAGGCGTTCTTCAATGCTGTCACCCTCGAGTTGTACAACGATTCGGTCCGTCCGGTCGACACACCGCCCGAGACGACCACCACAACCACTACCACACCCACCAGCACGACGTTCGCGGACGAGGGGGGCGAACCGTCGATCGTCCTGCCCGACCTACTCCTGCAGACCGAGGCCGAAGCCCGCAGCATTCTGGTGGGGCTGGAGATCAACACGGTGATCGGCGATCCCATCGAGGTCACTGCCGGGTCGGGGAACGAGAATCTGGTTGTGGCCCAGGACCCGCCTGCCGAGGTTCCCGTCACCAGGGGAAGCACCGTAACGTTGCAGCTCGGCTTCGTTCCGGTTCCCGCGACCACAACCACGACTACTACCACGCTGGTGCCTCCTACCTTCGAAGACCAGGAACTGGCGCTGGCCGAGGCCTACGGGTTCTTGCCGGCGCAGACTCGCAGCACGTTCATCGAGATTGCCCAGGCCGACCTCGATAGCGTGGCGGCCGGAGAAACCGAGACGGCGCTCCTCGACGTATTGCTGGCGGACATCAACACCCGGCTCACGATTGAGTACGCCGGTGACGGCGGGATCCGCACCGAGGAGTTGACCGACGTGCTGTCGGCCATCCGCAACGGATCGGTGACACTCAGCCCCCGCGACTGGCCGAATCGCGATGCGGCCGCCGAGGCGGCCGCCGAACTGATGGTCTTCTACCTGGAAGTCAACGTCAAGGCGAATGCCGAGCTCACCGACGCTGATAAGCGAGCGGCCCGGGACGGGGTTGAGACGGTGAACGTCGAGTACGTCGACGGCCAGGACATCGTCAAGAAGGGCGACATCGTCAGCGACATTGAGGCACAGGCCATCTCCCAACTGCTGGCGGCAGCTCCGCAGACCCCGAGGCGCCTGGCCGCCGTCCTCTTGGTCGCTTCGGTGGTCGGGCTACTGGCGCTGTTCCTCCGACGCAATCGGCCGAAACTGTGGTTCGAGCCCAAGCTGATGTTCCTATTCGGCCTGCTCATCGTGCTGGCGGCCGTCTCGGCTCGTCTCGTCGGCTCCCTCATCCCCGAGGGTGACCCGGCGCTCGGGTACATAATGCCGGCGGCGGCGTTCGGCTACCTGGGCGGCATCTTGTTCGACACCCGGGCCGCTGTGCTCATGTCAATTCCGGTAGCGGTGTTTGCCGGCATCACCACCGGGGACATCGGTGTGGTGGTCTTCTCGGCCGCCTCGGTGCTTGCTCCCCTTCCCTTCGTCTCAAAGGCAGCCTCGATGCGGGATCTCCGGGTGGCCATTCTCTACACGGCCTCGATCACGGGGCCTTTTGCGGCGGCCGTCGCGTGGTTCTTCTCCGACAACAACATCGCCGGTGAGGCGGCGCTGTTCGGGTTCGGCGGTGGCCTGCTCGGAGGGTTGATCGGGCTCGGCATTCTTCCGTATGTCGACAATGCGTTCGGCCTCACGACCACCCTGACTCTTCTTGATCTCACCGACCGCAACCATCCGGCGCTACGGCTTCTCGAGGAACGGGCCCCCGGCACGTTCAATCACTCCATGCTGGTCGGCACGCTGGCGGGCCGGGCGGCGCGCGCCATCGATGCCAATCCGCTCCTGGCCGAAGCTGCCGCCTACTACCACGACCTCGGCAAGACCGACAACCCGCACCTGTTCATCGAGAACCAATTCGGGGCCGCCAACCCCCACAACTGGATGGAGCCCGAGGAGTCGGCGGTCGTCATCCGAAATCACGTCGTCGACGGTATTCGCCTGGCCCGCGAATTCCGGATTCCGCCCGACGTGGCCATCGGGATCCGCCAGCACCACGGGACCGGCTTGATGCGATTCTTCTATCACAAGGCGCTCGAGGATCGCCCGTCAGAGGATGTCAAGACCGAGGACTTCCGACATGTCGGTCAAAAGCCCCAGTCGCGGGAGATGGCGATCGTCATGCTCTGTGATGCGATTGAGGCGGCCGCTCGTTCCCTCGCCTACCTCGACAACCCGACCGCCGACGGGTTGAGCAAGATCGTCGAACAGGTGGTATCCGAGAAGCTCGAGGACGGGCAATTGGACGAGAGCGCCCTCACCTTTGGTGATCTCACCCGTGTCAAGCAGGCGCTGGTCGACGCCCTCATCTCGCACTATCACCATCGGATCGTGTACCCGAACTTCCCGGGCAATAGCGCCGAAGAGCCACCCGAACCGGTGCTGTGAACATATTCCTCTCCGACGAACAATCTGAGCCCGTCGAAACGGACCGGGTGGTGGCCGTAGCCGAACGAGTCCTCCGATCAGAGCAGATCCCCGACAATGCCGAGGTGGCGATCGTTCTCGTTGCCGGGGACGAGATGGCGGGATACAACCAGCGCTTCATGGAGCGAAGCGGACCAACCGATGTTCTGGCGTTCCCGGTCGACGAGCTCGTGCCCGGCCAGGTGCCGACCACGATTGCCAACGGCCCGCCCCTCGCTCTCGGCGACATCTTCATCTGCCCGGCCATCGTGAAAGCCCAGGCCCTTGAGCGGGGGATTAACCTCGAACACGAGATGGCTCTCATCGTCACCCACGGCATCCTTCACCTGCTTGGATACGATCATTCAGATCCTGCCGATGCAGCCGTGATGTCGGCCAGAGAGCGGGAGCTGCTGGCGAAGGAGGGCATCGAGCTCCCGTGAAGCTATTCGCACTCATCCTGTCGGCCGGCCTGCTTGTCCTCGGTGCCCTGATTCGGGCCGCCGGCGCCTCGGTGGTTCGAACCTCCCGCGCCGATGCCCTCCATGACGCGGCGGACGGCGACACCCGGGCTGCCCGGATCGCCGCGGTGCTCGACGACCGGGCAATCGTCCAGCCGGCGCTCGGTACGGT
>CAXMQV010000106.1:0-1532 GCA_964195905.1 uncultured Gammaproteobacteria bacterium | reverse complement strand
CGCTTGGCAGCCAGGACGTTCCCGGTTTCGGTCGATCGCAAAAGGACGTCGACGATGCCGGGGAGCTCGGCCGACTCGGCGAGCGGATTGAACCGGCGAGCCATCGGGCCCCAGCCGGACATGACCCCCGTGTCGGACAGGCCGATGCTGGGCAGCGACGAGCTTCCCTTGAGATTGACGGCGATGATGACTCCTCCGTCATAGAACGTTTCCATCACATCCACCGGGAGATTGTTCATCACTCCCCCGTCGACCAGGATGTCGCCCTCCTCGGAGCGGACCGGCGGCCACAGCCCGGGGATCGAAACGCTTGCTCGCAGCGCCTGCCACACCGGACCACTGTCGTGGACGGTCACCTCACCGCGCGACAGGTTGCTCGACAGGCAGAAGTAGGGCAGCCACAGATTCTCGATGAGCCGGTCGCCGAAGCCGTCCCTGATCGCCTGTGTCACTCGCTGGCCCTTCGAGAGTGACACGGCAGGGGCGGTCAGATCGACAACACTCCCCTTCGAAGAGAGGTTCTTCCACAGCGAATCCCGCTGCTCCTCCCATGAGATACCCGCCGCGATGTATCCGCCAGCGATGGACCCAAACGACGAGCCTCCCACGACGTCGATCGGAATGCCGAGCTCCTGGAGAGCACGAAAGATCCCGACGTGGGCCATGCCGCGGGCACCGCCTCCACTCAAGACCAGAGCAATCTCACGTCCGGTGAGCGCCCGGGCGACGCGTTGCATGTCGTCTCGAGAATGCAACCTGACATGGTGGTGGCGGTGGAGGTGGCGGCCTCGCAGCCACTGAACCGCATGTTTTGGCTCAGACCGGTGATCGGGCTGAATGAGCACTAGATCAACCCGGGCCCGGCCGGCCCCTCCGGCCGGCCCGAGGAGCTGTCGCTCTACACCGGTAAGCGCCGAATCCCCGTCCGCGTCCGCCACCAGGACCACGCGGTCGGCCTGGCGCAGACACCGCTCGGTCCAACTCGACGGCTCCGGATCCGCCAGGTAGATGAGCAAGTCATGGGTGTCCTCGAGTTCTTGCAAGCGCCGCGTCTGCTCGCCGTCGGAAAGCGACTCGTCCACATCACCCGGGGCCACCAGGAGTGCCGCGATTCGCTCGCTGAACATCGAGGTTAAGAAGCGCGCAAATGTGGCTCCCTCCGAACCGGCGAGCGGAACCACCGCGATGGTTCGGACCGATACCGAAGCGGTGCCGGACCGTATCGACCGGCGCAGGCGCTGAATGATCAGTTGGGTGATGGCGAACAGTTCCTCGGGGTGCTCATGGAGGAACCCGACGAACATGTCCTTTGAGAAACGGAGCAGGTTCGAGTCGCGCAAAGCCCGCACGGTGGCCGAACGGGGCTCGTCACCGAGGATGCCCATCTCCCCGATCATTTCGCCGCGCCCGATCTCGCCCACCAGGGTCTCGGTGCCCTCGGCCGTTACGAAGGCCTGCATCCGGCCGCTCGCCACGACATAGAGGGCGTCGGGCGGATCCCCTTCCCGAAGCAGGATCTCACCGCCGGGGAG
>CAXMQV010000105.1:0-40666 GCA_964195905.1 uncultured Gammaproteobacteria bacterium | reverse complement strand
GAGTTTGTTGGCGTAATGGCGGGTCCAATCCGAGAACCGCCCCCTGACTTCGACGGATCGAAAGGGATCGACGAAAGGTGCGCGGTGCCGTTGATGTTCGATGCCGTCGAGAGACAGCATGCTCGGCCCGATCACCTGCGCTGTCGAGAAACGAGGATCGTCCACCGTGAACGTTTCCGCGTCCCGCATCACACCGACACACTCGTCGCGCCGCGTGACCATCCAGCCGTCGAAGGCCGGAATCCACGATACCGGCTCGTACCGGCGCAGTCCGGCGAGCACTGGATGTGGATTGGTCGTCAGTTCCTCGATGGTGACCGACGCGCCGAGGGGAAACTGGCGGCGCCTCATAGACGGGTGACCGCGGCACGGGTGTCCGCGATCCGGTCGGCCCCAACTGACCGTGACGTTCCGGCTGCGAGAAGTCTCATAGAAGGCACCTAGTCGCCCCGAGGCTCGGACGCCCCATTCTACGGTGAATGCTTCGACGGCCCTATGGAACCACCCCTTGAGGCCGCCCGGCCACCGGCGGTGGAGTCCGGAAAGGTTTGGTATGGTTCGAGGAGCAGAGAGTGAGGTTGTGTTGCATCCTATGCACGAAAAGGAATCGACGCCCACCCATAAGTCGCTCCAGCGGGCCATCGCAATACTGCGGGAGTTCTCGGAGCTGGAACCGGCGCTCACCGTCACTGAGATCAGCCGCCGGCTCGGTCTCCACAAGAGCACGGTCTCGCGCATCCTGGCCACTCTGAATCAGGAAGGCATGGTGTGGCACGACGCCGACACGGGACGCTATTCGCTGGGACTGGCTGTGGTCGAGATGGCCGGGGTGGCGCTCGGACAGATCAGCGTGCGGGCCGCCGCCATGCCACATATCGAGCGACTTGTCGCTGATGTCAATGAGACGATCACCGTCGCCGTCCGCCGTGGGCGCGAGGCGGTCACGGTTGCCCACCTCCCCAGCACGCATCCGATCCGTCATGTCGTCTGGATCGGCCGGCGCAGACCGCTCCGCACCGCCGCCGCCGGGAGAGTGTTGCTGGCGGCAATGCACTCCCGCGGCGAAGACTGGCGAGCCCTCGTCGGAAACCCCGAATCTGACCGAGCCGCCCAAGGGGACACGACCTTGGCGGCCGATCTGGTCGCCATTATCAAACGCGGGTACGGCGAGGAATCGGACGAGTTCGAAATCGGTACATCCGCCATCGCCGCTCCGGTGCTCGATCACGCCGGGGCAGCCGTCGCGGCGATTTCGGCAAGTGGCCCGAGTGCGCGGTTCGACTCCGAGGCCCGGGACGCGGCCGCACCCCTGCTCATCGAAACAGCCAGCAAAGTTGCCACCGACCTCGGCCTGGGCGCGCCGGCCGCACTCGCCGGTACTCGCTGATGACCAGTTGCCTCGATCCCGCGATCGAGCCCGATCCCTCCGAAAGGGGAATGCTTTGATCAAGACACTTGCAGTCGACACGCTGTCCGAGATGTACCGGGCGAATGGGACCAGGGTCATCGACGCTCGCTCCACCGCCGCCTTCAACGGATGGCGCCTGCGCGGTGAGGCGCGGGGTGGCCACATTCCGGGAGCCTTGGCCTTTCCCGAGTCGTGGGCTGCCAGCATGTACGACGCGCAATTGGCAAAAAGGCTGGCTTCCAAGGGCCTCACCCCGGACCGATCGATCGTCGTCTACGGATACGATGATGGGGACAGCACCTCCTTCGCCGACCGCCTGCTGGCTCTCGGATATGACGACGTGGCCATATTGGAGGGCGGTCTGCCCGAATGGGCCGCCCAGCGAGAGTTCGACGTGATCCGGCTCCCGAGAAACCACCAACTGGTCCACCCCGATTGGCTGCATCGACTGCTGGAGGGAGAGCAGACGGATGAGAACCCAGCAGGGGCCGTTGCCGTGTTTCACGTCAACTACGGCGTGCCAGAGGAGTACGCCCGCGGTCATATCCCGGGTGCTTTCCACCTCGATACCAATGCACTGGAATCAGAAGCCGACTGGAATCGTCGCTCGGCCGAAGAACTGGAGGCGGCCCTACTCCAGCTCGGCATCACCCGCGACACGACGGTGATCGTCTACGGGCGGGACACCGCCGCCGACCCAGTGGAGCAAAAGCCGGGCCGCAGGGCAGGACAGATCGCGGCCACCCGAGCCGCAGCCATTCTCCTCTATTCCGGAGTTGAGGACGTTCGACTGCTCGACGGTGGTCTCAACGCCTGGCTGGGTGCTGGATACACGCTTGAAACCGAGATCCGCACCCCGACTCCAGCGTCCGATGTCGGAACCAATATTCCTGCCCGTCCCGACTACTTCATCGACTTCGAGGAGGCAGTGGACCTGATCGAAGACCCCGGCGGTGTGCTCGTAAGCATCCGGAGCGAGGCCGAGAATCTCGGACAGACGAGTGGATACAACTACATCGAACAACTCGGCGACATCCCCGGGGCAGTGTGGGGCAACTGCGGTGACAACGCCTACGACATGCAGCACTACCGCAACATGGACAACACCATGCGGGATTTCAATGAGGTTGCCGCCCGCTGGAAGGCGGTCGGCATAACTCCGGACAAGAAGATCGCCTTCTACTGCGGAACCGGCTGGAGGGCGAGTGAGGCGTTCTTCTACGCATATCTCATGGGATGGCCGAACGTCTCCATCTACGACGGTGGCTGGTACGAGTGGAGCCGGAGGGTTGCTGCCCCCTAGCCCGACCAGAGCGTCCTGGTCCACCCGGGGGCGGTGTCGTGGCCGTAACCTGCTCCCGTGCAATCGGAAGCCTTCGTCATACGCGTCCCGCTCGTCAGCGGGTACCGGTCCGCCGGCCACACGGTGACGAGTCGCCGGGGGGTCATAGTTGCGGTGACCGGCGATGGGGCAACTGGCTGGGGCGAGTTCGTGGAAATCCCCGCCTACTCGGCCGAAACAGTTGAGACGGCCCTGGCAGCGCTGTCGGGAGCGCCGGTCACACACTCCAACCCCATGGCGATTGCCGCCCGCCGCACCGCCGAACTAGACCTGGAGGCTAAGACCCGCGGTATCCCCCTGACCGAGCTGCTCGGAGGAAGTCCCGGGCCGGTGCCGGCGGGTGCCGTCGTCGCCCGCTTCGGAGATCTGGCCGCGACACTCGACGAATCGGAGGCGCGGCTCGAAGACGGCTATCGCAAGCTCAAGATCAAGGTGGGACCAGGCTTCGACGTCGAACCGTTGCGGGAGCTGCGCGTCAGACACCCCGATGTGGCGCTGGCCGCCGACGCCAACGGGGCCTACGAGCCGGGCACGGTTCCACCCGAGATTGACGAGCTCGACGTCCTGTACCTCGAGCAGCCGTACCCGCCCCAGGCGGACTGGCGATCGTTCTCGCAACTCCGCACCAGGCTGTCCACGCCCATCTGTCTCGACGAGTCGATTACCGGCCCGCCCACCTTGCGATCCGCCATCGCCGCCAAGGCCTGCGACATCGTCAATCTGAAGCCGGCCCGCCTGGCCGGCCTCCGACCGGCCGGTGAAATGCACGACCTGGCCGTGGAAGCCGGGTTGGGATTGGTGGCCGGCGGTTTGCTTGAGACCGGAGTCGGCCGTGCCGCCGTGGCCGCGTTCGCCCGGCTGCCCGGGTTCACTTTCCCGGCCGACCTCTCGGCATCGGATCGGTACTGGGAACGGGACCTCATCGATCCACCCTGGACGCTCACCGAAGGGCACCTCACCGTCTCTGACGGCGCCGGCATCGGTGTCGAGGTCGACACCGACTTCCTGGAGGAGGTCACCGTGTCTCATCATTCCCTCGCTCCCTAGCGAGCTAGCTTTCGCACATGCGCTTCCGAATGAACCCCTCCCATCCGGCCGCCGTCGCCACGGTCATCCTTGGCCTCTCGACGATGGCTTCGCTTCCCGCCCTCGCTCAGGACTTCACTTGCCCTCCGTTTGAGGGGATCACCTGCGATGGATTCGTGACCGACGTCACCGGCGTCATCGACAACGACGCAGTTCTCGAATCGGAGGCCGCCCGCATCGAAGGCACCTACGGCGCCCAGGTAGCAGTCGTGCTCGTTGATTCTCTCGGCGGCTGGTCGATCGAGCGGTTCGCCCAGGAGCTTGGAGACACCTGGGGAGTCGGTAGCTCCGAGCGGAACGACGGTGTCGTGGTCATCATTGACGTCGGGGGCCGCAACACCTGGGTCGAATTTGGCGACGGATTGAAGGACTTCCCCCGTGACCCATCCGACCTGGCCGCCCTCGGAAATGGCGGTTTTCGCAACGACGCCTTCGATGCCGGCGTCCTCGGCATCCTGTCGGGGCTCGGAGACGGCTTCGAGGCCTACGCCAACGGCGAGCGCGCCACCGGCACCAATTGGGGCTTGATCGGGACCATCGCCGGCCTGCTCGGCCTCGGTATGGCGGGCGCTGCTTTCATGGGAGTCAGGAATACCAACCGCACGCGCACCCGCCGGCGTCGATCCGAGCTCATCGATGGCGAATTGGAACGGTTGGACATTGCCGGTCACGAGCTCCCCCTCATCGCCGAGTACGCGGCCCCCCGCCCCGAGACCGCGCCCACCTCGGCCACGATCACCGTCGTCGACGCCCTCAACTCGATGGCGCGAGGGGAGGTCCCCCGTGACGCCGACGCGGTCGCCGCCGCCTGGACACTCGGCCTTATTGAGATCATCGACCGCCAACGCCTGCTCGCCGAGACCGAGATCCCGCTTGAGCTCGAAGCGTCCGGAGAGCGAGACATCACCGACGAAGCCGTCCAGGAGGTCGCCCGGCAAGCACTCGACATCAAGGCATCGGCCCATGACGAGTTCCAGGTCCGTCTCAACGAGTTGACCCGGCTCATCGACAGCCTCCGGCCCCACCGGGTGGCGGGAGCTCGCTTCCGGCTCGGCCGGCAGATCGACGAGCAGCTTTCCGACACTGTCCACGGCCCCGCCCTCCTCACCGACTTCGGCGAGCGATTCCTGCGGGCCTCGCCCGCCCTCGACCCGGGCTCGGACGTGGCCACGGCGGCTGCCGAGCTCAACCGGGCCTATGCGACCGCCACCGCCAAGACCGAGGCTCTCGAGCAGTTGTACGAGAAATTGCCGGAGAGCGCGGCCCGGCCGGCAGTGGCGGCGGCGCTTGCCGACCTCGGAGACGACCTCGACAACTCGGTCGAGCGATACGCCAGGGTCCAGCACGAGCTCGAGCGCACCGGCAAGACACTCAAGCAAGATGGTCTCGATCTCGACGCCATCGCAGCTCTCCTCGTGCTGAACAACGACGAGTCGGCGGTGAGTGAGTTCGTAGACGCCTACAACAAGAACCGGGCCAACCGTCTGCCAGCGGACGAATCGGTCGAGTATGCACTGGCCGGCCTCACATCGCTTCGCAAGATCAAGGCCATCCGATCCAAGGCCGAGCGCCTCGGACTCCCGGTCGGGTTGACCGCGGCCTTGCTGCGGGCCCGAGCCGACGGCGTCGCCGTTTACGAGCATTTGGCGGTCAGCCTCGTCGACCACGGCATCACCGGCGATTCCCGGCGCACCATTGCCGCCATCCTCGCCATCTCGCTGGAGCCCGCCCAGGCAGAGCGTCGCTGGCTCGAAGCCCGCCAGGCGCTCTCTGACCTCGGCCTGCAGGGCTCATACGCCGATGTGGCGGCAGCCTTCGGAGCCTCCGACCCGCGGGGACCGCGCGAATTCGCCATTGCCTATGCCGCCCAACGCCAGGCACTGGCCCGTTCGAGCATCAAGGACGCTGATCGATTTGCGCCCGAACTGGCCCACGAGGGGACGAGCAAGCAGCAGGATTCCTGGACCGGTCGGACCATCCCGCCCCGACTCGGGCACTACGACCCCTACACCCTCTTCTACTACCACTGGATCATCACCAAAGGCCGGGCCGGTTCGTACGGCTGGGAGCCGGTGTTCCAGGATCAGTCCTGGTCGGGAGACGCCGACTCGTGGTTCGGTGGCTTCGGCGGCGGCACCTTCGGCAAGGGCGGGGGCGGCGGTTCCTCCTGGGGCGGCGGGAGCTGGGGCGGAGGCGGCGGGGGCGGAGGCTTCGGTGGTTTCGGAGGCGGCGGCTTCGGCGGAGGCGGCGGCGGCGGAAGCGGCTGGTAGTCCCCAGTCCCCAGTCCCCAGTCAGACTGACCACGGGTAACGGGATCTACTTTCGCGCCAGCGGTGCCCGACTCGGGGCCGAGAGCCACAGGAACACCTGATAGGTCGCCGTGACCAACACCGTTCCCAAGAGCACTCCGGCGATGGCGTCGGTCGTCCAGTGGACGTCTAGGTAGGGGCGGGAGACGGTCACCACCGCGATCACGGCAAGTGAGCCGATCACCGAGGCGAACCGAGCCCAGGCATTGCGCGTTGCTTCCCAGGTGAGGAACGGGATCAGACCGTAGAAGCCGACCGATGCCAGCACGTGCCCGGACGGGAACGACGGGCCGTTCCCGGGCAGCAGCTGCGACACGGCCGGGCGGACCCGGTCGACCAGCTCCTTGAACCCGATCTCGAACGCAGGATTGAGGAGCGCCGCCGCCACGATGAGCAGGACAAACGTGCGATGCCGGCGGGTGATGAGGGACCAGGCGAGCAGACCGAGCGAGGCGGCGCCGATCACATAGCGGGTCCCGAGGAACGTGAACCACACCATCGCCCGGTCGAGCCAGGCGGTTCGATTGGCGAGGATGAAACTCTGGATGGCCTCATCGAGGCGAAGCAGCGTTGGTTCGGCGGCGATCGCGAACCCGACCAGCGCCGCGAAGGCCGCCAGGGCGATCGTGACGAGTAGGGCAGCCGTGCGATGGTTGCGGAACACCTCTACGAATCCCCGCGGGAGATCGCGCAGAATCCAGGTTCCGACGCGGGCGAGGGAGGACACAATCGGAGTGTGGCTTCTTGGCTGCGGGATTGGAAGGTACATGGCTTGGCCTTGGTGACTGGTAGTACGGAGCCACTATCCGACACCGGACCTGAAAACCAGATGAACGCCCCTGAGAACCCTTTCAGGAACCGGACACGGGTACCATCGCCCACCATGTCGAGATTCGCCATCCTTCTCATCGCCCTGGCGCTGACCGCCGCCGCTTGCACGAGCGGAGTCGCCCAGGAACCGGCCACTCCGGCGACACGGGCGACCACGACGACGACCACTACGACGCCCCCGCCCACCACGACGACCACGGTTCCCCCCACCACGACGACCACGACTATCCCGGTCTTCGACCTGACCGGCTCGGTAACGACGCCTGCCGGGCTCCCCCTCCCCGATGCCGTCGTCCAGATCGCCGGGACGGAGGCAATCACCGGCCCGGACGGCCTGTTCACACTGACAGGAGTGCCGGCCGGACTGGTCACCATCTCCCGCCCCGCCTGGCACGGACTGGAGGTCCTGTGGGCGGGCGAGGCGCGAGTGGATGTGACCCTCGAGCCGCGTATCGTCCGGGCGCTCCGGGTCAGTAGCTACGTGGCAGCCGATGCCGACCAATTCGCAGCTCTCCTCGATCTTGCCGACAAGACGATGGTGAATGCACTCGTTTTCGACACCAAGGACGAGTCAGGCTACGTGTTATACGAGTCGAATGTGCCCCAGGCCATTGAGCTCGACTCGGTGCGACCGATGTACGACGCCCGCGCTCTGTTGGCCGCCGCCAAAGACCGCGGGCTGTACACAATCACGCGAGTCGTCAGCTTCGAGGACCAGGTGTGGGTCAAGGCCGATCCCAGCGCCAAGCTGGCCGGGCGCTGGATCGATGCCCGCAATCCTGAGAATTGGGAGTACCCGCTCGGACTGGCCGTAGAAGCGTGTGAGCTTGGATTCGACGAGATCCAGTTCGACTACGTGCGGTTCCCGGCCGGCTCGACCGCCGCCGCTGCCCAGGCCGCCCATCCGACCACCCAGGAGATCCGCCTTGGAGCCATTCAGGGCTTCCTGGCCGAAGGGCGTGCCCGCCTCCATCCGATGGGGTGCGCGCTTTCGGCCGATATTTTCGGCATCGTGCTGTCGACCCAAAACGACCAGGGCATCGGCCAGCGACCTGAAGAAGTATCGCAAATGGTCGACGCGGTCAGCCCGATGATCTACCCGAGCCACTACAGCGACGGTTGGCTCGGCTTTGAGGACCCGAACGACTATCCCGGGCCGGTCACCGCCAATGCCCTCGACGACGGCGCCCCCCGGCTGGTCGAACCGTCTCTCATGCGGCCCTGGCTGCAGGCCTTCTGGTGGACGAACGCCCAGATTCGGGAATCAATCGCAGAAGCCGAGCAGCGAGGATTCGGCTGGATCCTCTGGAATGCCGGCGGCAGCTACGCCGAGAGCGCGCTTCCCAAGTAGTCCCAAGTCCCAAGTCCCAAGTCCCAAGCTAGAAGGGTTACTCGTTGCCCGATTCCCGAAGACGGCGCTGTCTCACTGCTTCGAAGAGGACGATGCCGGCAGAGACCGAGGCATTGAGGCTGTCGATGGTTCCGGTCATGGGGATGAGGATCTGTTGCCGGCCGAACCACACGTCGCTGAGACCAATTGACTCGCTGCCGATGATGAGGGCGCATGGCCGGGTGAGATCGACCTCGGAATGGGCCTTCGTGGCTGCGGGAGTGGTGGCGTAGACGGCAATGTCGTTCTCGTCGAGCCAGGCGAGAGTCTCATCAGTTGATGCCACGGCAACAGGGGTGGTGAACAGGGTGCCCATCGAGGCCCGGATGACGTTCGAGTTGAAGAGGTCGGTGGTGGCATCGGCCACCACAACCGAAGCTCCGGCCGCATTGGCACTGCGAATCATCCCGCCCAGGTTGCCGGGCTTCTCGATGGACTCGACCACGAGGAAGAGCGAATTCTCCGTCGGAAGGGCGGCGATGGGCGCTCCCCATTGCCGGAGCACCGCCACGAAGCCACTCGGGTTCCCCCGCAACGAGATCTTCTCGAGGACCGGCCCCGATACCGAGGTGATCGGGATCGAACCACCCTCCACCACGCTGCCGTACACCCGTGCCCCGTGTTCGGTGAGCAGGTCTTCACACACGTAGAGATCGAGCACCTCATGCCCCCGCAGGGCGCTCTCCAGCTCCCGTTCCCCCTCAACCAGAAACAGCCCGGTGGCATCGCGCTCCCGCCGCTTCCGCAGCCGCACCAGCCCCTTGATCCGTAAGTTCGTAGTCGATTCGATATCGCTCACGCCGCCACGTTAGGCCACGGGATTCTGGGCAGGTGACCGGCGACCGGTGACTGGTGACCGCATTTGGTGCCGCTGGCACCAAATGCTTGCATCGAACACGTGTTCGCTCTAGGGTCGGTTTCCCCAACCAGGCAGGCAGCCGTGACGGTCGCACAGCGCACATTCGACGACATGGGAGCCCACCTCTCCGATGTCACCTTCTGTGTGCTGGACCTCGAGACCACCGGCGGCTCCCCTGCCGATTGCGGAATCACCGAGATCGGGGCGCTTCGGTTCCGGGGGGGCGAGCCGGACGGCACCTTCCAGACGCTCGTCAACCCGGGAGCCCCCATTCCCCCGTTCATCACCGTCATGACCGGCATCACCCAGGCCATGATGATCGAAGCACCCCCGGTCGAAGAGGCGTTGCCAGCCTTCCTCGAATTCCTCGGGGATGCCGTGATCGTCGGCCACAACGTCCGGTTCGATATCTCGTTCCTGAATGCAGCCTCCGAGCAATTAGGATACGGCCGCCTCTCTAATCGCTCGACCGACACCCTTACCCTCGCCCGCCGCCTATGTCGCAATGAGATCCGGAATCTCAAACTCGGAACGCTGGCCGCCCACTTCCGTTCACCGACCACCCCCACCCACCGGGCCTTCGACGACGCGGCGGCTACTGCTCATGTGTTCTGGGCGCTGCTCGAGCGGGCCGGCAGCATCGGTGTCACCCATCTCGACGACCTGCTGGCACTCAAGACGGCCCGCGGTGCCCCCAACTATCAGAAGATCGGCCTGACCGAGTCCCTCCCCCGGCGCCCGGGCGTGTACCTGTTCAAGGACCGCACCGGCAGCGTCATCTACGTTGGCAAGGCCAAGAATCTCCGGAGCCGGGTTCGCTCGTATTTCTACGGGGATGAGCGCCGCACGATCCACACGATGCTCCGGGAGCTCGAGACGGTGGACCATCACGTGTGCGCCAACGAGCTAGAGGCCGAGGTCACCGAGATCCGCCTCATCGCCGCCCACGTGCCTCGCCACAACCGCCGGTCCAAGCCGCCCAAGTCACAGCATTGGGTGAAGCTCACCGCCGAGACGTTCCCCCGCCTCTCGCTGGTCCGCACACAGCGCGACGACGGTGGCACCTACGTCGGACCGTTCCGAAGCCGCAAGGCGGCCGAACTGGTCATGACCGCCATCTGGGATGCGGTACCCATCCGCCGCTGCCAGGGTGCGGCCGGAAAACGAAGCGCCCGGTGCGCCTTCGATCAGTTGGGAGTCTCGGTCTGTCCTTGTGCCGGTGACGTGAGCGAGGCGGAGTATGCCGCCATCGTCGAACGAGTGCGGCTGGGGCTCGATCAGGACCCGGCCCTCCTGCTCGGTCCCCTTGTCGACAAAGTGGCCGCTCACGCCCGTGAGCAGCGGTATGAGGAAGCCGGGTGGGTGCGTGATAGACACCGTGCCCTGGCGCGAGCTATCGATCGAAGGCGAAGCTGGCGGGTCCTCCAGGAGGCCGGGATGCTCTGGGCGGAGACTTCATCGGGCGACGGCGCCCTTATCGAGCGGGGCCGCCTGATCGCGGCATGGGGCGGGGGTGAGCAGCCGCCTCTGCTCGCCCCCGCCGACCTCGAGGACCCGGCGCCCCAGACCCCCCCAACCGTGGCGGCAGCCGAGGAGGCCCACCTCGTCTGGCGCTGGCTCGAGACCAATGAGACCCGCATCATCGATTCCTCAGCACCGCTCAGCCTCCCGGTCCACGCCGTGCAATCGCTGGAACGGCTGGACGCCGCCTAGCGGCAGGCGTGTCGACGATCACCGAAGCGAGTCGCCGGGAATGGATTGCAGACCACTGAATGTGACCATCGCCGTGCTCGAGAATGCCGGTTATGTGCGGGGGAGTCTTCTCGACTCTCCTACCGATTCAGATTTCGGGCGGTTCGCTGCGACGGGAGCTACTCGACCTGGGACCCGAGTGTCACGGCGTACTTGGCGACGACTTTCAGGGTTCCGTCTTCGTCGACGATGACATAGGTCGAAATGGTGGGTTCCTCCGTGGCGGGGTCGTTCCAGTGGTCGATCCTGGATGCCACCCACGGTCCCTCCCCGATCACCAAGGGGTCACTGGCCTCAACGAGGTGCCACCTCGAAGCCAGAGATATCTCGTTGAACGCCAGGGATTCCGAATCCAGCGCAAGCTGTTCACCGAACTGGCGGTAGTAGAAGATGTTGAGGACGAAGTCGTCGGTCACGACAGCCCGGTAGGCGTCCACGTCGAATCCTTCTCCGGCCTCTGGGCCGAGGGCGGCGTTGTAGTCGTCGAGCAGTTGTTCAATCTCTGCGTTTGTTGGGGTGTCCGATCCAGCAGTCACGTCGTAAATGACCCAAGCCCCGAGGGCAAGGACACCGACAACCAACATCACCACGGTGATGATCAAGAACCGATTACGACGCTTCAGCGTTTCGAGTTGTGGGTCCGCATACTGCTGGGGTCGATCTTCGAGAATGGTCATAGTCCCTCCATGTTTGGCATACAGGCTCCGAATCTCAACGTCGCACAAATCAGCCCGATGGGGATAGAGGATCAAGTCACAAGCCGCACATATCGGCACGTATGTGCTCGGTTCTGGCTTGCGCTTCGGCAGGGATTATCACAAGCCAGAATGAGCCGACAACCACCGTATCGGAGGCGTGTTGATGACTGCCTTCCAGCATGGGCCCGTGATTCTGGTCGTCGGTATCGAGTGTCCTCTACCGGCACCTCGGGGATACGCGGGCGCTCTGGTTGCCATAGCCCGCCCAGGCGGCGTTGTTGACCAACGGCGTCGATTGTTCCCGTCGGGGCCCGGCCCCCGGCTCGGTGCCGAAGGCGATGGTCCTGGCTGGGGCGAGTGCCGGTCGCCGGTTCATGACGGATTCGGAAGCTTGTGCAGTGTCTCGTCCACCCGAGCAGCGGCTGTGTCGGACCCGGAGTCGTTTTCGCCGCCAACGTTGATGACGACATTTCCTTGCTTGTGGCCGGCATCGACGTAGCGGTGCGCCTCAGCGGTCTGTTCGAGTGGGTAGCAGCGGTCGATCACCGGCCGGATCGCTCCGTCCTCGAGGAGCTTTGTCAGCAAGAGCAGATCCTCCGGGTTCTTGCGCGCCGTCCCGATCACCACCTTCGCGTCGCGATCGAGCGCGGCCCGCAGCACCTCGCGGATGGGCCAATCAAGCGATATATAGGTGCCGCCCCGTTCGAGGACGGCCTTCGCCTCGCTGAACGACGTCTTCATGGCGGCGTCAAACACGAAGTCGTACGTGTCGCCGGTGGTCGTGTAGTCCACCTTGGTGTAGTCGAGGACCCGCTCGGCACCCAGCGATTGAACCAGCTCAACGCTATTGGGTCCGCACACTGCTGTGACATGAGCCCCAAAGTGGCGAGCGAGCTGTACTGCGTACGTGCCCACACTGCCGGAGGCGCCGTGGACGAGGATTCGCTGGCCTCCGTGGATACCGCTGCGGCGAAGGAAGTGGAGCGCACAGAGCGCACCGACCGGGAGCGCCGCGGCTTGCTCGTGGCTGGTGCCGGTGGGTCGGATCACGACCATCCCGTCGTCGGGGACACAGACGTACTCGGCGTTTGCCCCGGCGAAGGCGATGCCCCAGAGAACGCCGAAGACCTGGTCCCCGACGCGGAAGCGTGTGACGTCGCTCCCGACCGCCTCGACCACGCCCGAGAACTCGTTCCCTGGAACGGTCTTTCGGGGCCGCCGAATGCCGAGTCCCAGACGCATGAGGAGTCCGAAACGGGTGTAAGTGGAGCTCCGGATCCGGACGTCGCCGGCAACCACAGTGGTGGCGCGCACTTGGACCAGGAGCTCGTGGGCGCCTGGCGTTGGCTTGTCCACCTCCATCAACCGCAGTACATCCGGTGGTCCATAGCCGGTCGCCACGATCGCCTTCATCGGCTCCTCCAATCGGCAGGATTCCATTGACCACTCCAGCCCGTCGGTCGTTGGGATGCCAGAGAAGAAGTCCCTGTGGCCACCAACGTCGTCGCGCCGGGCTCGATCAGGTTGCCCGGAGTCTAATGGCTGGCACCGACCACTCCGAAGTGTCCCAGAACGCCAGATACGGGCGATAACGCCCAATCGCCCAGTGCTCTGGATCGGCACTTCTTGTGCGGGCACGGAGCTGGTTCCCGGACTTCGCTCACGGGTTACGTCTTGGTTGTCACCAGTCCGCCACCCATGCGGGTTACGGCATGGATGCGAAGTTGGGGTGCGTCATCTGGCATAGCCTCGCGGCTTGCCTTGGGGGAATTCGGCCCTAGCTCCGAGGTGTGGTGCGGCCTTACGTTGGCATCGAGACGGGAGCGTGGCGACGAGTGGCGATTTCAGTCAGAGCCGCGTCTCTTCTATCGGATACGACAGGGCCAAGAAGGAAGAATCTCAAGGAGGACGAGATGACTACGGATGCTCCTACCCGCAAGAAGGTCGAGGACCTATCTCAGTACGGGAAGCCGCTGGACGATATCCCTGAGGATGCCAAGAAGGCCCAGGAGCGGATCGTGATGGAGATGATCAAGCGCAAGTACGGCTGGTTCGGGAGACTCTCTTTCTTCGTCAGGATGTACTTCGAGCGGAGACGTCTGAAGAAGCATTACACCGATGCTCTGGCACAGCTACGTTTCTATGGGTCGGGCGCAGCCCAGGAGTTCTTGATGCTGGTGGCGATGTTCAACATCTTCGCGAGGACGGACGGCCGTGAGGCCGCCGGGGAGTCCATTATTGGGATGTTCCAGAGAGTGGCTGCCGAGGTCGGCATGTCAGCGCTGTACCAACTCGATGAGCTCGTCGATTGCGAGGGTGACGTCTATGACAACTTCACAAAGTTCAACATTGCCATGTTCGAGGGCAGTCAGCACCTTTACGACTCGACCCACACCGTCGCCCCCGACAAGCACACCATCACCGTCACCAGGTGTGCCAATGTCGAGTTCGCGGATGCCTTCGACTGCCCGGAGTTGCGAGCGCTTGGCTGCAACTTCGATATCGGCGGCTATCCGGCCATCAGCGATCGGGCCAACGTTGAGTTCCGTAGGCCGATCACGATCGCGAACGGCGACGACCGCTGCGCGTTCTCGTTCTACCGGAAGGGGACGGCGCCAGAGACACAAGAGATCAACGGCGAGACCGTGAAGTGGGAGTCACATCTGAACCGATGACGCGTTGTAGAGCTCCACGTATTGGCGGAGCACGGGCAGTATTGGCATGAGGAGCACGAACCGTACGGTCCCAACCATCTGGCGAACGCGGCACGCGGGCTGCGATGCGTAGAAATCGGCACATGGGGGTCGAAGCTGGCTGCTCTAGCCTGGCTGTCCTACACCGAACGGACCGAGCGCGAGGCCTTGGATCACCTTTGAGTACGGCTCGGAATGAACTGAGATCGACGAGGAGCCACTCCAAGGCCCGGGCTGGGGCCTGGTGGTCTTGAAGGTGGTGACCGTCGGAGGCAAGGACAACGAGGCTTGCTTCGAATTCCCCAGCTACCCATGGCGATGAGCAGCAGCCTGATTCTCAGGCCGAGTTTGATGGCGGAAACGGAGGTGAGCGATGACGGAGTTCTGGAGGATGTGGCTGATCGTGGCGGCGGGGGTCACTGGGTTGGCAGGGTTGGGATTCGCGGCTCTAGCGGCAGTAGGAGCAACTGGCGTCCACGACGCCATCTTTGACCTTGTCTACCTCCCCGGTGAGCCACAGACGCCTGCCGGTGAGGTCGCGTCATTTGCGATCGGCGTGACGGGCGCGGTGATGCTTGGATGGGCGGCGATGATGCTCAGCCTGCTCGCCAGTCGGAGCACGAGCGGGCTGCCCTCAACGTGGCGGGCGCTGACTGCCGGTTTGCTGGCCTGGTTCATCGTGGATGGCATCGTGTCGATCACGGCGGGCGCCACCGGTAACCTGGTCTTGAACGTCGTTCTGCTTGTGCTGTTCGCTCCTGCCCTCATCGCCACGCGACCGGGCCGCGCCTCAGCCCCGGCTGGCGGAACTTCCGAGAAGCCGCTCACAATCTGAGGTCTGGCACATGCCCCGGCACACTGTCGAAACACGACTGCAGCACCTGGTTGACCGCCAGGTAAACGCCTGCTCGTGCATTCGACACAGAGGTTCGGCGGACGTTCATCTTCTCCCATGTTGCCGTGCTCACACCGAGCTTGTACCAGTAGCGCCGGAGGGTTCGGCGGTGCCCGCGGCCCGATAGTCTGGTCGGCGCGTGGCAGCTGTACCGGACGAGGCGTTCGCGAGAAGCTGCGGTCATCAGCATCTGGCACTCTCGGGTTTCTAGACTTCTGAGCGATGACAGCGGAGCCAGGGAACCGAGCCCGCCGGGCAACAAATCGCATTCGACTGCGGGTACCGCCACCCCAATCTTGGGCGTGGCGCCGATTCACTTCCGCTCTGGTGGGGGTTTCGATGCTCGTGGCGGCGTGCTCCTCCGGTGCCGCCGGCTCGACGACCACCACCGTCACGACCCCAGCGACATCAACCCCAATTCCCGTTGCCTGCGACCGCCCAACCTCACTGTTCCCGGTTGAGGCAGTTCTCGACGGTCCCGACGGATCGTGCTTGGAGTGGGTGGACAGATCGTACGGTCGGGCTGTGCAAGGTAGTACAGGCAGCGCCACCGTCTGGAGCCGCCGCAGCGAGTACGGAACTGTCCTGGTCGTTGGGGCGATCCACAGTCTGGGACTCGGATGGTTGGGGGCAGCAGACACCGCGGTGACCGAGTCGATGGTCAATCCTGCGGACATGATCGGCGTACCCCGTCTCTTCCTCATCCGTCCGGACGGCTCCGGCCCCGATGATCTTGCGAGTCCTTGGTTCGGGCTCTACAACCCAGCTATCGCGGCCGAGCGAAACAACAACCTCTTGCAGGATGTGCTGCCTCGCGAGGATTTCTATGTGGCCGTCACCGATTCCCAGAAACTCGACGTGAGTGGGCTTCCGCCGATGGTGGAACCGATCATCAAAGAAGAGGTCGCGTTGTACGACCCTGCGGGTATTAGCACGACCGATCCCACCTGGGCGGACGCCGTGGCGGGCGAATTGGTGCTGATATTCGGCTACCCCCAGGCGACCGGCGAGTTGACGGCGAGCGTCGGTCGAGTCTTGACCGACAACGAAGCCGAGCAAGCCGTCACAAGGCTGGCCGAGCTCAACGACCCAGAGGGGAGTATTGCCTACGACGCCGACGTTGAGTTTTTCATCCATGGAGAGTCCGTTGCCGGAATGAGCGGTGGCGCCGTCGTCGACGGAGACGGTCGGTTGATTGGCGTCCTCGTCCGAGCGACTCATGTACATGAGGGCGTGCAGTACGTTCGAGCAGTCAGGATGAGTTGGGTAGCTCTTCGCCTAGCCGCAGCTTTCAACGACCTCAATCCCGCAGATCAGGAAGCCGTCCGGGATTATCTTGAGCCAACGGATTGACCGGTGATCCAGAGCACACCAGCAGTCGATGGGGCCTATTGTGCGCGATATCGGCACCGCGGAGTGCGTCACTTCTGCGCCCAGCTCGCGGCGTCAGCCGCTCTGAGTTCCGGTTCGAGGGCGGGGCGGGTGCTCGACATTGCTCGGAGTGGTGGGCGTTCTGAGCGGACTCAGCGACGCCGCCGCCATCTCCCCGATCAGTCTTGGATCTGCGTTGCTGTGGCCGCATCTGCTTTCTCATTGTGTGGATGTCAGCCGGTCAATTTGGCAATGGCTTCCTCCACGATTCGGCTGAATTCTGCATCGCTGACTGACGTGGAGTCTTCAGCGTTCTCCAGTACCTCCGAGACGCTGATCTCGGCGAATGTGTTCCCCGATCGAACGTACACGACTCGAACGTTGTCATGTCGCCCGTCAAAGGGCGGGTCTCCATGACGGGCGCGGACCGCTATCTGATCATCGCCGACGTCGGGGCCGGTCATTAGCTCGACTGTCTGGGTATCGCCGTAGTCGGTCCAGACAACTCCGTGGCACGCCTGGTAGGCGGCTCTCAGCGCGGGGAAGAGAGCGTCAAGCTCGCCCGGCTCGACAGCCCGCAACATCTCAACCACACTCACCTCACCGCCGTCTACCGTCGACACAAATGACGATCGCACTACTCCAACATCATCGAACCCGAAATCGGACTCCGGACAGACGCCGCCACCGGAGAGCCCAACTTGGCCTCGGGACTCGACTCCAAAGCTGTCGCCAACATCAGCAACCGTCAGCAGCGACCCTTCAAGGGCTGCGGTTTCGGCAGATGGAGGGGGAGGTGGGCTGCAGCTCGCGGCGAGACCAACAAGGAGGGCTCCAACGACGACCCTGCAGGACATACATACGGTGCTCATGGGTACTCCTTCCTAACGCTTCAACCATGCCTCAGCACGACCGCAAATGACATAGGGGACAACCCCCAATCGATACCGGGGTGACCCCGAACCAAGACCTGCCACATCAGCGGTCCGCTCTAGTCGTTGACGATCACGGTGATGTCGAGGGAGTTGACGGGTTGACCTTCTGGCTCGTCACCTGGTACGAACTCGAACCGCATCTGCATCGTGCCAGCCGCGGTGGGCTCGAAGGTGTAGATCACGTATCGCGAGTATCCACCAACGAACTCGTCTTCGTCCTCGGATCGCGTTCCCCGGTCCTCAGACACCAGGGTCATGGTCCCCGTCTCGGTCACAACCCACGCATAAGCGTCAGGGTCTTTCGTGATCGACCGGTCACTTCCGAGTTCCCCTTCGAGCTTTTGGTCAGTTGCCATCTCACACACTCGATTGCCAATGACGACACCGGGCCGGAATCACCTCACGAGCACCCATGCCAGCAGCTCCTTCTCAAGATCGCCCGAGAACACCCTGATCTCGCGCAATAACGAGCACGCCGGGTAGGTGCACTAGAACGGCACCTAGCGCTTGGTCCTCCCGGGACTGGTCGAACCACCGGGCGTGAGGGCATACGTGCCTGGTTGCGATGCCGCCAGCCGCGGGATGGGTTTGGATCTGACTGAGCGCCCAACTCGTCGTGGCGAGAAAGGCGTGCGCTACGGGCGTTTGTTTCTGCCCGATAAGGCAGAGCTAGAGCCGATTGGGGGATCTGTTTGGCCACTCATTCATTGCCTCGTCGAGGACCTCGGGATCGTCGATTAGGCCGCCGCCACGAACCGATGCCCCAATCGTGAGTGCGGCCGACACCAGCACGATGTTCTTGAGGATGTACTGGCCTTCGAGCGTCGGCACGAACAGATGCGACCAAGTCAACTCCGGAAACAGAATCAACGGTGTCACGGTTCCGAGCATCTGCCCGACTAGCAGCAACAAGGTGAAGCGCATGAACTTCCCGGTAACGAGCCCGACCCCGATCGCCGTTTCGAGGACTGCCAGCAGGAAACGGGCGAGACCTTCAGGTATCAGGCCAAAGGAGAGCCGGTCAATCGTCTCGGTGGCGAGCTGGTCGGCAGCGCTCAGACCGGGCCAAAACTTCAACACCCCGAACCAAATGAAGATGACGCCAATGCTGATGCGCAAGAGCATCAGCCCGTGCTCTGCAAGCCAGTGGGTCACCCGGCGATCGATTGCGTGGAATGCTGTTCGATCCATGGTGGGCAACGTTATCGCCGCTAGCGACATAACAGACCCGGCTCTCGGAAACTGGCAGTGCGGTCGCTCCTGGCCGCACCGAACCGCTCCAGATCGCCAAATATGGGCGATATCGCCCAAAACTGACAGTGTCCGGGATCGGCACGTCGGAGTGCGTTACTTCCACGGCCATGTCACGGCGTCAGGCGCTCCGAGTGCCGGATCTAGTGCGCTTTCAACGGCGCTGACAGAGTGAATTGGCCGTCGTTATGTACGTTTGCGGTTTCTCGACATCGTGATATCATGAAGGCATGGCAAAGCAAACCACCGTCCGTCTCCCCCAAGACCTCGCCGACGACGCCGAGGCCGTGGCTCGCGTCAAAGACACCAGCGTCAACGCCCTCATTATCGACGCCCTCACAGCTGAGATCGAACGAGTCCGCCAAGACGAAGAATTCATCAGCCGCGCCGAGCAACTCCTCGCCCGGGACCAGGAATTGTTGGATCGCCTCAGCCGGTGACCCGGTACCTCACACTGGCCGAGTACTTCTGGCTCGCCGAACAAGTCACCGGAGTCGCCGCCGCCACCCTCGCCAAGGCATCCCGATCTGACCTAGCGGACTCCGCCCTCCACGCCCCACAGGCCGGATTCGGTGAAGAAGAGTTCTATCCCGACCTCTATGACAAAGCAGCGGTTCTGGTATGCAGGTTGGCATGGAACCATCCACTCGGCGACGGGAACAAGCGGGCCGCCTGGGCGGCACTGGTCATGTTCATCGACCTCAACAACGGTGCCTGGGACCCTGATCCCCCCGATGTTCATCAAGCCGAAACAGCGATGCTGGCGATCGCCGCGGGTGAGGTCGACGAAACCTGGACAGCAGCTTGGCTCCGCGAACGCGTCCGATTCAGCAACCAACCCTGACCAACGCCAACGGCAGTTACACCGAAAAACGGACAGTCCCGATCGACTCGCTCGTGGTCTGGCGTGTGGTCGGCGGTCACATCTACGAGGCGTGGGACATCCCAGCGGTGGACCGCGGGGCGGCCGCCCGCGGGTGAAAACTGGCTGTTCGCCTCTAGCGGCCGGCTCTGGTGCGGAGGTATTGATGAAGTGTGTGACCGATGCCGGTCGCACGGAAAGGAGATCGAGGTGACCGAAAAGCACGATCCGGCAATGGAGCGCGCAAGAAAGCGAGCGCGGCAGCTGCGTGAGTTCTACGGGCATTTCCTGACCTACGCATTGGTGAGCGTTCTGTTGGTGACCATTGACCTGGCAACCGGCTCTGCAGGCGACACGTTCATCGGTTTGAAGTGGGCTTACTGGCCAATCTTCGGCTGGGGGATCGCAGTGTCCATTCACGCGCTCTCGGTGTTCCTTCCCGCAACCTCACTGGGCGGCTGGGAAGAGCGCAAGGTCGAAGAGCTGTACGAGAGAGAACACCAACGCGAGTTTGAGCATCACTAGCGGAACGTTGGTGAACCGCGTGGAACGTGAGAAGGAATTCGACATCGTTGTCCGGGGCGCTTCAGGTTTTCTGGGGCGCCTAGCGATGCATCAACTGGCTTCTCGCTACGGCAACGGGAGCGTCCTGCGCCGGGCATTTGGCGGCGCTCCGAGGCCGCCGCGTTGCGAAAGGAGACGTGGTGCAGGTGCGGCGGACGGGTGTTACCGGAGATGCTCATGACGGCAATGTCGGAATTGGAGGACCGATGAAACTGAAGGAATCCCAGCTACGTACAGCGTTTCGCGTCCTCAACCGCAACATGCTGGTGCTGTGGCGGCTCGGTCTTGGGTGGCAGATGGCGAACCCAATCAGCGGCTACATCATGGTGCTGGCAACCAAGGGCCGAAAGTCGGGCGAGCGCCGCCTCGTTCCCCTCAATTTCGCTGAGTACGGTGACGCCGTCTACTGCCTTGCCGGGTTCGGCAAAACCACGCACTGGCTGTTGAACCTGCAGGCTGATCCGCAGTGTGAGGTCTGGCTTCCGGATGGGCGACGCCTTCGTGGTCGCGGGGAACTTGTTACGACCGAAGCCCGCCGCATCGATCTGGTCCGTGAGGTCCTGGTGCGGTCAGGGTTCGCCGCCAAGCTGGGTGAATCCGGGCTAGACCTGACCACCGCACCCGACGAGGAAATCGCCGAACTCGGGCCTCAACCCGGGCGTCGCTACGAGATCGTCGAGATCAAACTGGGCGATGCCGTCACCGGACCGGGCGGGCCGGGTGACCTCACGTGGGTTTGGCCGGCGGTTGGGCTGACGGGACTGGTTGGGTGGCTGGTTTTGCGCCGTCGCCGCTGAATTGCGAGAGGACAGGAAGATGAAGCAAGGCGTCAGGCCTGGGCTCCGGGGTGGATGCGTAGCTCGGTGATGGCGATGCGGTAGAGCGCAGCGTTCTCGTGTGAGAGCCTCCCACATAACTGAACCCATGCTCAGATTGGTGACACAGTGCGTCGGGGAACGAGAGTAAGGACCGATCTTCTGCAACTTCGACGGCACCCGACGGCTGAACCGCCACGCCGCCACCCGGATCGTGCGGCGAATCACCAAGGGAGCCGGGATTGATAAGGCAGTGACACCGCACTCGCTACGACACTCCTTCATTACCGCCGCCCTGGACGCGGGGGTGCCGCTACGAGACGTGCAGGAAGCGGCGTCGCATGCGGATCCGAGAACCACCATGCGATATGACCGGGCAAGACAATCACTCGATCGGCACGCCACCTACATCGTGGCCACCTTCCTCGCCGGCGCCAGCCGCTAACTGACCTCAAGGAGCCGTCACATCCGACCTGTGGCGGCGTCAACGAGGGTGAGGGCTTCCGGCCCGGTGACTGAGCCGTGACTGGTTAGGCCGCGCCGATATTGATCGGGATGGTGGTTTCTTCGTCACCGTCGTCGAAGACGGCAACAATCTGGTGGTGGGCTCCGAGTCCCTGAATGTAGTTACGCAGAGTTGAGAGTTTGATGTCCTCACCGCGCTCGAGTTGAGAGACCGCTGATTGGCTAATCCCGAGAGCAGCCGCCAACTCGGTCTGGGATCGATCAGTCGCCCGACGTAACTCATACAGGCCGACCTCAGAAAGCGTGTCTTCGCGCAACGCGGCGAGTCGTTCCGCTGCTCCGGGACGAGCAGCCACCTTCTCGTGGAGATCACGATACGTTTTGGTAGATGGCATAACTGTTCCTTTCATCCTTCATCGAGGAGGCCTTCTTCACGGAGTTCACTGAGATGCGCGTCGTACAAGTCGTCGGCTGCGGGAACCGCCCACTGATACCACTCTTTCCACTGACCTGACTTGTCACCTCCCAGTAACAAGATGGCGTGCCGTCGCGGGTCGAACGCGAACAACACTCGTAACGCTCCCCCGCTCGAGGCACGAAGAACCGGACGTCTGAGACCAGGTCCAACCTCTGCCAGTAGCGTCACCCGATCATCGAGTGCTTCTTGCTGGGCTTGGGTCAAACCGAGCCACACCACCAAGCACTCCAACGAGTGCTCTCGGGCCTAGCCGCCGGAGCGGACGTGTACGAACTGACCGTGTCAGTCGCCGACCTCCATCCCAAGAACAACACCTTCCCCGGTGAAGTCTTCATGGGCCTCGCTGTAGCGACCGCGACCAGTGTCGATTCGGCGGGTCCTTCGCCCGAGAACACCCTGATCTCGAGTCATAACGCCCAGAACCCCGATTACCCGCATATCCTCACTTCCTGATCGGTTCTCGCTCTAAATCATTGACACGAAGAGTGGGAACGGCCCGGCTCGGTGGTAGGTGGCCTCCGAGCGTCGGGCGATGTCTTCCATCTGGGACCGGCTGCGTCGCGCGAATGACCCCTCCTAAACTCCGCGCCATGAAGTTCCTCATTAGACCCGGCAATGATCCCTTCGCTCGTGCCGACTCGACGCTCCTGAGCGCCATGGGGCTGCCGGGGGGCGGGATCGTCAAGGTCGGCAAGACCCACATCCTCATCCGTCCCGGCGAGGTCACCGATTCGAGCGCTCTCATGCTCGGCGAACGCACCATGGCGAATGCGGGCGTGAGGGCCGGCGACACGATCGACGTAAAACGGGTCCTGCTCCCCCAGGCCCAGCGCGTAGTCCTGGCAGGCGACGAACTGCCCGTCGAGCCCCGGCACGCTGCTCGTGCCCTGCAGGGCATCCCGGTAACGGTCGGAGACACCGTCGTAATCGACCCGTCGTACGGCACCGGCGAGCAATCCGAGTCGATCGAAGTGAAGGTCATCGGTGTCATTCCCGCTCCAGCCGGCACCGTCGGGAGCGGAACCGTGGTTGGTAGTGAGGACGACACGGCCCCGACCACTCCGACCGCGCAGCCCGAGGGTCGCCCCGTCGGAGAGCCCGTCACTACTGCAGTCGCCATGCTCACCGGATTGGACACTGAGCTCGAGACGCTGGCCGGATGGCTGGCACTCCTCACCTCGCCCGGCAATCTGCCCGGCACCTGGGGGCTCCCCGCAGTCGCCGGCGTCGCTCTCGAAGGGCCATCCGGCGTCGGAAAGTCCGAACTGGTGAACGCGGCTGCCGCCGCGGCCGCTGCTCAGGTAGATGAGATTTCCCTCGACCTCGTGTTCAAGCCCGAGAAGCTGCTCGACCTGGTCGAAAAGGGCGTCAAGGACTCGGTGGGCCCGACTGTCATCTTCCTCGACCGACTCGACGCCGTCGCAGGCGACGAGGGGATGTTCCGCAATCAGATGGGGGCGATTCTGCGCTGGTTCCTCGATGCCGTCGCCGAGAAACCCGGCCTGGCGTGCGTGCTGGGGGTGTCATCGCTCGATGCCCTGGATGACTCAATAGCCGCTTCGAATCTCCTCCCCCGCAAACTCACCATTCCCCCACCCGACCTCAAGCGTCGCCGATTGCTCTTCGAAGCCGCCCTCGGCAAGGTTCCCTCTGACGAAATCGACTTCGATGTTCTGGCGGCCAAGTCGGCCGGCTTCTCCGGCGCCGATGTCATCGCGGCCGTCGTCCATGCCTCCGCCATGGTGGTTCGGTCGAACGCGAAGGCCACCACCGATATCGTGCTCTCTGCCATCGAAGGCACCACACCTTCACTGGGTTCGGTCTCACTCGGCCAAATGCCCTCCTACGGCTTCGAGCGAGTCGCCAATCTCGACGAGGTCAAACAGCGGCTGACCGAGGCCGTCATCTGGCCGATCCAGAACCCCGAGCGATTCGAGAGCATGGGCATTGAGCCTCCCAGGGGGATCTTGCTGCACGGCCCGCCTGGAACCGGCAAGACCTATGTGACCCGTGCGCTGGCCCATGAGGCGGGTGCCGCCTTCTTCTCGATCAAGGGCGCCGAACTCCTCGACAAGTTCGTCGGGGAGTCCGAGCGAGGGGTGCGAGAACTCTTCGCCCGGGCCCGTTCGGTGGCACCGTCCATCATCTTCTTCGACGAATTCGACGCCCTCGCCCCGGTACGCGGCAACTCGAACAACTCGGTCACCGACTCGGTGGTAGCCGCACTCCTCACCGAGATCGACGGAGTGTCCGAGCGGGGAGATGTCGTCGTCATTGGAGCCACCAACCGCAAAGATCTCATCGACCCCGCGTTGTTGCGCGGTGGCCGTCTCGAGACACACATCCTGCTCGATCTGCCTCCCAAGGCCTCGCGGCTGGCATTGCTGAAGATCACCGACGTCCCGTTCGCCGATGACGTCGACATCGATGAACTGGCCGAGGTCACCGAGGGGTTGTCATTCGCCGACCTAACGAGCCTTCTGAGAGAGGCCGCCCTCAACGTCCTCCGTCAGGACCGTGAGGAGTTGAAGGTCACCTGGGCCGACCTCGAGGAGTCGCTCAAGCGCTTCAACCTCGAAGTCGTCTAGGACCGGTGGCTAGCTCTCGGTGATCGTCACCGAGTTGATCACACAATCCTCACGGGGCCGGTCGGCGTGATCGGTGGCGCTGGCGGCGATGGCGTCAACGGCCTCCATGCCCGATGTGATGGTCCCGAAGACCGAGTAGGCGTGCGGGAGGCCGGCATCGTTATGGCAGATGAAGAATTGCGAGCCGTTCGTATTCGGTCCGGCGTTGGCCATGGCCACCGTTCCCCTGGCGTAGCCCGGTGAGCCTTCGAGCTCGTCACGGAATTGGTAGCCGGGGCCGCCCCGTCCGGTGCCGGTGGGGTCGCCGCCCTGCACCATGAAGCCGGAGATGACCCGGTGGAAGATGACACCGTCGTAGAACCCGTCTCTGGCCAGGAACACGAAGTTGTTCACCGTCTGCGGTGAGCGTTCCGGCTGGAACTCGATCTCGATGTCCCCATGGTTGGTGTGGAGGGTGGCTCCGTAGCTCTTGGAGAGGTCGATGGTCAGCTCGGGGGCCGAGTCGTACTGCTTGGACATGTCATACCTTTGGTCTGGCGAAGCCCACACCCTAGAACGGCTGGAGCCGTGTACAGTGCATCGCCGGGTCCGGGAACTTTTCTGCGCCCACGGGGTCTAATTCCAGAAAGTCACTCAGGGTGGCGGTCCCAACCGCCGAAACCACCAGGTACTCATGCGTATTGCTCACACCTTCACAGACCGGATGCTGGCGCTGGTACGGGACGACCGTCGAGCGAGAATGCTCGTTTACGGCTGCATCGCCATCTTCATGGTGCTGGCAATCACAGCCGTTTCCCAGGAGACCTGGCTCCTGAAAGTGGATACCGCAGTGCAGGAAGGCACCATGGAAGTGCGGGCCGGCTGGCTCAACACCACCATGGTGATGCTCACCGAACTCGGTACCCGCTACGTGATTGGCGTGCTCGCCCTCGGGCTGGCGGTATGGGCCTGGCTCACCAAGCGCTGCACCACAACCCTCCTCATCATCATCGCCGCCATCGCCATCAACCCGCTCTTCGAGGTGCTGTTCAAAGAGCTCGTCGGCCGGGTCCGCCCCAACCTCGACCAGCTGCTCCCCGGTAACGGGCCCTCGTTCCCCTCCGGCCACGTCCTGGCCGCCGTCGGGTTCTACGGGATCATCCCCCTCGTCGTCTGGGAAGCCACCACCAACCGCCTCGCCCGCACCATCGCTTTTTTCGGATCAGCGCTCGTCATCTTCACGGTGGCTGCCTCCCGGGTGTATCTCGATGTCCACTGGACCACCGACGTATTCGCCGGCCTTTTGCTTGGCACCGTCCTCGTGGTGGGCACCTACCACGCCCTGAACGGCCACGGCTTCCATCCCGCCCGGAGCTGCTGCACGGCCTAAGCGGTCACCTGTCACCTGTCGCCTGTCACCGGCCACGAGTGACGCTGCTGCGCCACCTGAGGGCCCCTGAAATCCCCGCCGAGGGGCTGTCCACATTCTTCTTGCTGGCGACCGGTGACTGGTGACTGGTGACTGGCGACCTTCTTACCCCTCGCTGACGCCTTCAAGTCTGGCCCGGTAGGCGGAGACGGCTCGCTCGGCGACTCGCTCCGGGGCTTCGTTGGTCAGATCGCCTTGATCCACCAGCCAGGCCCACAAGTCGGAGCGGAAGCGCACTTGCTGGCCGCGACTGACGATGTTGCCCCGGGTGATGCCCACCCAGAGGAGAACAACGAGGCCGATGAGAAAGAGGATGGCAACGAGGATTGCCCGCGTGAACGGGTCGCCGTGCCACACCTGGACGACCTCGCTCGGAATCGGGTCCGGAGTGCGAAATGCCCGGAACAGGTACACGAAGATGTACACGCCGGTGTATGCGAGGAAGGTCAGCAGGCCGAGCAGACCGACCAGCGCCACCATCGAAAGCTGCCTCTTCATCGGATTCCCTTCCTCTCGATGAGCCTCAGAGAGGCTGCAAACTCGCTCGGATCCGCCGGCGGCATCTTGAGCCGACCGAACCAGGTGGTCTCCACGAGCACGTGGGCCGCCCGGAATGATCGCCGGTGCACGGCTGCGAAGAACAGTAACTGGAGGGACACCAGGCCGAGTACCCCGGCGGTTCCGGTCCCAATGCCAACCATCCAAGGGTTGCGATAAAACAGACCGGCATCGTCATTGAACGCCAGCAACCCGACCAGCAGCGCCACCGAGCCGATACTCGCAAACACGGCCACCCACCCTGCATATGCCCAGCGGGCCCGCCACTCCCTGGCGTGGAAATCGGGCCCGGCGATGTCGTAGCCGGCGGCCTGGGCCACGCTCACCACCACCCCTTTTGCTCCGGAGGCGACCAACTGCTTGCGACGAACCCGGCCATTTGGGAGTAGACCCTGGAGCCAGTCGGCGATCACGAGGATGCCCGACACAATCATCCCAACGCCCATGAGGGCCGGCACGAACACGTGCAGGCCATCGTCGCGTACCGGATCGGTCCGTCGCTCAGTCATCGTCGCTCTCCTCGCTGTCGAGCTCGATCCGTCGGACCTGGCCGGTTGTTCCATCGACGATCAACTCTTCACCCGTCGCTATGACCTGGGCAGCGTCGGCAACGTTGAGGACGGCGGGCAGCCCAAACTCGCGGGCCACGATGGCGGCGTGCGAAAGCGGGCCCCCCTCCTCCAGCACGATTCCTCCGGCTACGAGGAACAACGGCGTCCAAGACGGATCGGTGCTGTGGGCAACGATGATCTCGCCAGGCTCCAATGCGGTTCCCGCCGCCAGCGAGGCGAGCACCCGGGCCTTTCCACGCACCACCCCCGGGCTGGCAGCCCAGCCTTGCATGATCGGACCGGTGGGGAGCTCGGCATGATCGGCTGTGTCCGGATCCCCCTCAAACACTTCGGGCAATGGTCCCGCATCCCGGGCCCGCTGCAAAGCCCGCCGACGTCGTTCCGACTCCTGGTTGAAGACGGGCTCTGCCCCGCGGACCATCTGCTCCAATTCGCCGTCGGAGAACAACTCGGCATCGGTCGCCGTCGCCAGGTGGCCTGAGGCCACCAGGCGGTCGGCCATCTCGAAGATCACCCGGCGCTCGGCGCCACCCAGCACCAGCAGCGACGATTTCGCTTCCTCCCGGCACCGCAGATACAGCGTCGCCTCCTCGACCATGCGGCGCAGCATGCGAATCCGCATGTCGATGAGCTGGCCGGTGATGATGCGCTTGAAACGCCAGCGGGGTGATCGCTTCAACATGTCGACGAGCTCGGCCAGGCTGTCCTCGCCTCCGTCGTGCGAGCGCTCGGGTTTCCTGGCGAACGAACTCATCTGACTCCAGACCCCAATCATGTCCTCATTCCACGTCCGGCCGCCATAGATCGCCTGGGCACCAAAACCCCGCACACAATGATCAACCTCGTCCAGGAAGGAGATGCCTCTGGCTCCGAGCGCCCGGATCTGATCCCGGGGACGGGGACCCCGCGCCAGCGACGCCCGGAGGGCCGGGATATCGACAACGTGGCGCTCATAGATGTCCCGCAAGCGATTGACCCGCCCGGCCCCGACCGAGGACTCGGCGAGAGCGCCGGCGGTGAGGCGCTGGGCCCACCGCGCACCTTCTTCATCCCCGAGCCAGCGACCCACCTGGACTTCAAGCGCCCGGTAGGCGGAGGCGGCCGCGCTGGAGGCAGCCACCTCGGTGGCGTAGATGCGCCAGGCAAGGTCGCGGATACGAGATCGGTACCGGAGAAGCCGTTCGGCGGGGAGAGGTCGTAGATCGATATCAAGATGAACGATGCCGTGCACAGCGTGCTTGATGAGCTCGACCTCGTCGGCCAGCAAGCGATTGGCCCGCCAGTTGCGGAAGGCGGCCGCTCCCCGGGCGAATGCGCCCCCGCCGGACCTGGGAAGATCGTGGTCGTGGTCGTGCTCGAGGACATGGCCGAGGTACTGGCGTTCGACCTCTTCGCCGGAACCGCCGGGCAAGGAAGCGGCGGCCTCGCGCAGCGCGCTGAGGTTGAGCGTCGCCCGGCCGCGGAACCGCCCAACCAGTCGCCGGCCGGTCCCGATATTGGACACGCCGATCGCCGAGAAGAGCGACCGGAAGGCGTCTTCGAGCATCGGAGCGTTGATCGTCCACAGCAACGGCGACACCACCCCGGGCAGCATCTCAGAAACACCCCGCGGTGTGTACTCGTCGGTGCTGCCGGCCCGGGTATCGAAGCCGTCGTCGTGAACGGCCAGCGGCCGCGACACGGTAATCGGCCGCGCTTGCAGCACCCGGAGGCCATCACGGGTCATGGCCCATTCGATGTCCTGCGGGGAGCCGGCACGGTTCTCGATCCGGAGGCCGAGACGAGCCAGGTCCTCCAGGAAATCGAGCTTGGCGCGTTCCCCGCGCGCCCGGATGGCAAGTGTGCTCCTGTCGATAACGAACCCATGGGGGGTGACCCGGCCCGACACCAGATCGTCGCCCAGACCGGGCACAGCCTCTACCTTTATGTCGAGCGCCGATCCTTGCGGGTCACGGGTGAACAGCACTCCGGCCCAACTGGCGTCGGCCATCGACTGGACGATGACGGCCATCGCCAAATCGTCCTCGCCGATGTGCTCACGGCGCCGATAGGCACGCACCTGAGGTGACCACAGCGACGCCCAGCATCTACGAACAGCCGTAAGGGCCTCATCTGCCGTCTTGATGCCAAGGAACGTCTCGTATTGACCGGCGAACGATGCGTTGACCATGTCTTCTGCGGTGGCCGATGACCGGATGGCCACTTGACCGGCAGGCAGGAATTCGCCAACCAGGGCCAGGATCTCGTCCTCTAACTCCACCGACATCGGGGGCCGCAGAAACTCGGCCTCCACCCGGCTCTGGTCGGCGGCCATCTGGTCGACCGGTGGAAGCGGCCCGTGCTGGAGGTCTTTCAGAAACGGCTCGAGGCCCGCCTCGCTCACGAAGGCACGGTAGGCGCGGGCGGTTATCACCGCCGCTCGCGGGACGGGAAATCCGTCCGCGACCAGGCGGTCGAGTGACGAGGCCTTGCCCCCTACGTCGGTGGCAACACTCCCGTGACCTTCGAGATGCTGGGCGAATTGGTAGTCCACAACCACCTTCAGGTTACGTGCGATCTGTGCTCCGTGTTGGACTCAACCCACCGGCCGGGTGTTCGCTTCCCGGTCAGACCTCTGACCGGCGCCAGGCGTTGGCGAGCGAATCGGCGTATTCGTTCCACAACGTGCCATCGTGGGCCCGGATCCAGCGCAGTGTGAGCTCGGGGCGCGCTTGCAGCTTGTAATAGAGCTCCTTGACGAGCTCGAGGTTCTTGATCGGCCCCGTCTTGCGTTTCCATCCCCGACGTTCCCACCCTTTGGCCCACTCATTCATTGATTGAACCGCCAGGTTCGAGTCACTGAAGATGGTCACAGCCGTTCCCTCTGGTACGAGCTCACAAGCCTGGATGAGCGCCAGCAGTTCCATCCGGTTGTTGGTGGTGTCGGGATCGTGGCCGTGGGCCTGGTCGACGATCTCACCGTCGATGACGTAGACGGCCCCCCATCCACCAGGGCCCGGATTGGGAACAGACCCGCCATCGGTGAACACGCCGGTTTGTGGCCCATCCGAGTAGCACTCGAGTACTTCGGCTGTGGTGAGGAGATCATCGTTGAGCATGAGCGGGTGAGGGTACCTGGACGGAGCCGTTGAGAGTTGGCAGTCGACAGTTGACAGTTGACAGTCAGAAAGCATCCGGCATCCGGAGCACGGCACAACCTTCGACTCGTGGTCTACTAGTGCGATGCGCGTGCGGATTCTTCTGATCTTGATTGCTCTAACTGCCGCCGGGTGTTCTTCTGGGGGCGACGTCGGTGACGTCTCTCCCTTGCCGGAGACGACGGCTGACGCGCTTCAGGAGTTATTGGTGAGCTCGGAGCAGCCGGTGGTGCTCAATGTGTGGGCGTCGTGGTGCATTCCGTGCCGATCGGAGGCGCCACTACTGCGGGCCGCTTATGAGTCCTTCGGAGATGAGGTCACGTTCATCGGCCTTGACGTGCGTGATGACCAGGAGTCGGCCCGGGCCTTCCTGAACGAGTTCGATCTGGACGGATTCGAGCACTTCTTTGACCCATCCGGCGCCGTCCAGGGATCACTTGGGCGGGGCGGCGTTCCTCTCACGATGTTCTACGCACCCGGCGGAGAACTGGTCGAGCGGCACTTCGGTGTCATCGACGAGCGGGCGCTGGCGCTCAATATCGATGAGATTCTCCGGCGGGGGCCGTAGTGGAGTTCACCTTGCTGTGGGCCGCCCTGAGCGGAGCCGCCGGCCTCTACGGGGCCCTCTGGTGGATGGGCCGCCGCGACACCAGCCTGTGCGTCCGCGATCTGTGGGAGATAGCGATAACGGCCGCCGTCGTCGGCCTGGCCGTGGGCCGGGTGGTGGCCATGGTGCGGGGAGGCGTCAACCCTCTCGCCCATCCCGGTGACCTCATCCTGGTGCGGGCCGGGGTGGACACCGCCGCCGCCTCGGTCGCAGCTCTCATTGCCGCCGGATGGCTGACTCGATCCGACCGGTTTGAGCAGCTCGATGGGCTCACTCCGGCTGCCGTGCTCGGGGTGGCCGGCTGGCACGCCGGCTGCTTGTTCCGGGACGCCTGCCTGGGAACGCCGTCATCCTTGCCGTGGGCGTGGTCGCAACCCGGGAGCTCCATCACACGTCACCCCGTGGAGCTCTACGCCGCCGTCCTGCTGGCAATCGGCGCCTGGGCCCTGTTCCGCCTGCGGCTCCGGTACCCGGCGCCGGCACTGGTTTCTGGCCTGGGCCTGGCGCTTGCCGGGCTAGTCCGCCTGATCACTGAACCGCTTCGTCCCAGCCTGTTCGCCGGGCCAGTGTGGTGGTACGGGGCGGCCATCGCCATCGGCGCGGCCCTGGCGGGGTGGTCGCTCTACCGGACCGGTTCAAGCGATACCCAACAGTCGCCTCCTCCACTACAGTGACCGGCCATGTTCCGACCACCTCAGCTCGATGTTCCAGCCGTGACGGTCCAGGAGGCCGCTTCCATGGTTGAGAAAGGCGCGCTTCTCATCGACATCCGGGAGTTGGACGAATGGCAGATGCTGCGAATTCCGGGGGCCGAGTTCAAGCCCCTCTCGGCGATTCAAGATTGGTTCGAAGAATTGCCCCGCGATGTCGACATCATCCTCCAGTGCCGCTCGGGAAACCGTTCAGCGCAGGCGACGCAGGCTCTCACCACCCAGGCGGGGTTCGATCGTGTCTACAACCTCACCGGCGGTCTCATCGCATGGCATTCGGCCAATCTGCCGGTCGACCGGGGACCGGCACCCGACTGAAACGTCGCCTCGCTCCGCGGGCCTCCGTACACTGCTCTCCGTGAACGAACACGAAATCGCCCATCTCGACGACGTTGGCCTGCGCCTCGGCAACACCATCATTCTTCGTCAGGCCAAGCTCGTCCTCGAGCCGGGCGAGAAAGTCGGGCTGCTCGGCCCGAACGGGTCAGGCAAAACGACGCTTCTGCGGATCATCGCCACCCTTCTGCAACCCACCAGCGGTTCCGGGGCGGTGCTGGGTGCTGAGCTGGGCACTCACGACGTCTATGACATCAGGAGCCGGATCGTCATGGTCGGCCACCTCCCCGGTCTCTGGCCCGAGCTGACACTGGGGGAAAACACCGAACTGGTCGCTCGCCTCAGTGGCCGCCCGGCTGAGATTGCCGCAGACGCGCTCGCCCAGGTCGGCCTGGGGCGGGCCTCGGAGCGACGCGCCGACCAGAGCTCGAAAGGCATGCTGCGGAGGGCCGAGCTCGCCAGGGCACTCATCCTCGAGCCGACCCTGTTGCTGCTCGACGAGGCTCACGCCGGTCTCGACGCCGAGGCGATCGGAATGGTCGACACCATCGCCAACCGGGTGGTGGCGGCGGGCGGCGCCGTCATGCTCGTCAGCCACGAGCCCGATCGTCTCAATGTCGATCGCTCGGTCGTGCTCGTCGACGGCACCCTGGAGGGGGTGTCATGACCTTCTGGCGTCAGGTCTACGAGGTGGCCCGCAAGGATTTGCTGGTCGAGTCGCGCACCGCCGAGGTTGCGCTGATGACCGCCCCATTCGGCGCCGCCGCTCTCATCCTCATTCCGCTGGCGATCGGAACCGACGCCCCCCTGCTCAGTCAACTGGGGCCCGGCCTCTACTGGATCGTTGTGCTGTTGTTCGGGATGCTGGTCATCCTTCGCAAGAGCGCGGTCGATGGTCAAGCTCAGCGCGACCTGGTGCGCCTGCTCGGCATTGAGCCGGCGGCGGCCTTCACCGGGGCCACCATCGCTACTTCAGTGCTGGTGTTGTTCTTCGAGGTGGCGCTCGGCCCGGTCCTCATTGCCCTCTACAACCCCGAGCTGCGCGGCTGGCTATGGCTATTCGCCATCTTGCCGCTCGTGGCAGCCGGCATGGGCCTGCTGGGAACCATCGCCAGCGGGGTCACCACCAGCATCGGAACCCGCACCTCCTTAACGCCACTGCTGATCGTGCCCCTATCAATGCCTCTCCTCATGGGCGCAACCCAGGCACTCGAGGGCTTGCGGCTCGGGCGAGGTATTGTTCCGTGGCTGCTTCTGCTGGTGGCCGTCGACCTGGCGTTGGCGGTGTCCGGCGTGTTGGCGGCCCGTCCGCTGGAGGAGGCAGTTACATGACACTATTGCGCCGTCGTTGGCTGGAGATCGTGACGATCGGGTTGCTCGGGGCCAGCCTCGTTCGATCAATGACAGTAGAGGCCGATGTCACCCAGGGAGACGTACAACGCATCATGTACGTGCACGTCCCCAGTGCCTGGCTGGCCTTCCTGGCCTTCCTGGTCACCATGATCGGATCGGTGGCCTGGCTCCGCACCCAGGAGCAGAAGTGGGACCGGGTGGCCGCCTCCTCGGCCGAGATCGGTGTGGTGTTCACCGGCCTCGCCATCGCAGCAGGCATGATCTGGGCGAAACCGGTGTGGGGCCAGTTCTGGACGTGGGAGCCGCGGCTGGTCACCACAGCCCTTCTGTTCTTCATCTACCTCGGGTACCTGGCGTTGCGACGAGCCGTCATCGACCCGGTCCAGCGGGCCCGCCGCTCTGCCATCATGGGAATCGTCGCCGCCGTTCAAATCCCGATCGTCTACTACTCGGTCAACTGGTGGCGAAGCTTGCACCAGGGATCGAGCGCCCGCAGCATCGACACTCCGCTGCGTATCACGCTCCTGTTTGGAGTCATAGCGTTCACCTTCGCCTACTCCGTCCTGCTGCGCCGACGCCTCGAGCTGGCCCGGTTGGAAGAGGAGTTGGATGCCAAGCGGTTTGAGCAGAGCCAGGCCGTTGCCGGGGCCGATATCACCGCACCGTTACTAACATCGCACCCACATGATTGATCTCATCGGCGCCCAAGTCAGCAATGCCTGGTGGTATGTAACCGCCGCCTACACCATCATTCTGGGTGGGATGGCCGTCTTCGTCGGGTGGCTCGCATTCCGGCTGCGACGAGCCCATCGGGAATTGGACCAGTTGTCATGAAGTACCGGGCGTTTCTCATCCCCGCCATCGGACTCCTCGTCGTTCTCGGCGGGTTCATTCTCACCTTCACTCTCAACGACAGCTTCGTCTACTACATGACGCCCACCGAGGCCCTTGAGGCCAAGGTCGACTTCGAGGAGGGGCGCCGCTTTCGCCTCTCGGGTGTAGTCGTGGCCGGAACCGTCGAGGAGCTCGGGGCCGGAGCCGGAGTCCGTTTTCAAGCCCAGGAGCCGGACGGCAGCACCACGGTGACGGTGGTCCACACCAGGACGGCTCCCGAGCTGTTCCAGGACAACATTGAGGTCGTAGTCGAGGGTGCCTGGGAAGGCGACGAGTTCCATTCCGACTTCATGCTGATCAAGCACGACGAGGAGTACCGGGTTCCCGAGGATGGGAACTACGAGGAATCGGACGGCTAGCCAGCCGTCCCCAGTCGTCGGCTCATCGCTGCGGCCGCCTCTAGCACCCCCAGGGCGGCTCCCGAATCGATCGAGTTCACCGCCAGCGCCATCGCCTCGGTGAAGCCCTCAGCAAGACCAGCCGCCACGAGCGCCGGAGCGGCGTTCACCAGCACGATGTCACGCCTGGGACCGGCCCCACCCTCGAGGATTGAGCGAGTGATGGCCAGATTCTCGCCGGCATCGCCGCCCCGCAGATGGTCGATCGTGGTGCGCTCCACACCGAAGTCCTCCGGCGTCCATTCGGCGTGGGTGATCTCGCCGCCTCGCAACCGGTAGATGTAGGAGGGGCCGGTGGTCGTCAGCTCATCAAGGCCGTCTTCTCCGTAGAACACAAAAGCCGACTGAGCGCCCCGGTTGTGAAGCACCTCGATCATGAGGGCCGCCATTGCCGGATCCGAGGTTCCCACCGACATCCGGGTCGCTCCCGCCGGATTGCAGAGCGGTCCGAGGAAGTTGAACACCGTCCGAACCCCGAGCTGGCTCCGAACCGGTCCGGCGAAGCGCATGGCCGGGTGATAGCGGGGCGCAAAAAGAAAACCGAAGCCGGTTTCCTTGATCATCTGGACGGTCGCCTCAGGTGGGAGCTCGAGATCGAATCCGAGGGCTTCGAGCAGATCGGCCGATCCCGTCTTCGAGCTGGCCGCCCGGTTGCCGTGCTTGGCGACCTTGGCGCCGGCCCCGGCCACCACGAGGGCGGCCGTCGTCGAGATGTTGAATGTGCCTGCCTGATCACCACCGGTTCCGACCACATCGACAACGGGTTCTCCGACGTCCACGGTGAGAGCTGCCTCGAACATGGCGTCGACCAGGCCGGTCATTTCCTGGGCTGTCTCACCCTTGGCCCGAAGCGAGACGATGAACGCTGCCGTCTGGGCCTCTGTCGCCCGGCCGCCCATGATCTCGGCCATGGCGGAATAGGCCTCATCACGGCTGAGATCGCTCCCCGCCATGAGGGGGGCAAGGATCGAGGGCCAGGAGAAATCGGGCATGGGGGGACGGTAGTCGGGGCGGGCACGGCTTGTTGCTCGAGGCCGCTGCCCGTTGCCTGCTGCCCGCCACCCGCCGGAATTGATCAGGGAACGGCGGTTGTGACTGTGATGCCGACCGTCGACGGTTCGACATTCGTCCAGGTGTCACCGTCCCACCGGTACACAAACCTCTCGCCCTTGCCTTCGAAACGACTCGACTCCCAGAAGGTGTCGATGAGGACAAGCGACTCATCGGGCTGCGGACGAATCGGTCCCAGGTGAAGGATCCGGCCTCCCTCGATCACTTGATCATCGGGCCCGACGAGCCCATCGGTGGACGCGATGAACACCGCATCGGGGAACCGATCGAGGACCCCTGCCCGAGCTTGGGGCGTGTCGGCTTCGAGTAACACAAACGCCGGGTGAGAGGGTCCACACCGCGCCTGGTCACACAACCGCACCACGAGATCGCTATAGATGGCCGCCTCATCCGGTGCGGGCGCCTCCGATCCGCTCGAGCGTCCCCCGCAACTAGCGAGGCCGGACAGGAAGACCGCCAGCATGAAGGCGATCCCCCTCCGGAACCTCACGAGCGTTTCTGAGCGGACAGCGGGCAGCGGGCAGCGATCGGATTACGAAAATGCGCTCTCACCAGTAATCGCCTGCCCCAGTATCAACGTATGAATCTCATTGGTCCCCTCATACGTGAACACCGATTCGAGATTGTTCATGTGGCGAATCACCGGATATTCGAGCGTGATGCCGTTGGCGCCGAGCACGCTACGCGCTGAGCGAGCCACCTCGAGGGCCATGCGCACGTTGTCGAGCTTGCCAAAGCTGATCTGGGCGGCGTCAAGGGTGCCGGCGTCCCTCTTCCGGCCGAGGTGGAGCGCCACCAGCATGCCCCGATTGATCCCGACCATCATGTCGACGAGCTTGCGCTGCGTGAGCTGGAACGACGCAATCGGCTTGTCGAACTGGGTCCGGTCCTTTGAGTAATCGAGGGCTGATTCGTAGCAGGCTCTGGCCGCACCGATCACCCCAAACAGGATTCCGAACCGGGCCTCGTTCAGGCACGACAGGGGGCCCTTCATCCCGACCACACCGGGCAGCACCGCCGATTCCGGTAGCCGCACGTCGTTGAGCACCAACTCGGAGGTGACCGACGCTCGCAGCGAGAGCTTCTGATGGATGTCGTTCGTGCTGAAGCCCGGGGTATCGGTCGGAACCACGAAGCCGCGGACCCCCTCATCGGTCTGAGCCCACACGACGGCAACGTCGGCGATCCCACCGTTGGTGATCCACATCTTGGAACCGTTCAACACCCAGTCCTCGCCGTCCCGGCGAGCGTTCGTCCGCATGCTGGACGGGTCGCTCCCCGAATCGGCTTCCGTGAGACCGAAACAGCCGATCAGCTCCCCGGCCGCCATCGGCGGCAGCCACTGCTGCTTCTGCTCCTCGGAACCGAAGGCCCAGATAGGAAACATCGAGAGCGAGCCCTGCACGGAGGCGAAACTGCGAGCCCCGCTGTCGCCGGCTTCAAGCTCGATGCAGGCGAGACCATATTGAACCGAGGTAGTGCCGGCGCACCCGTACCCCTCGAGGTGCATACCCAGCAGGCCGAGCGATCCCATTTCCCTCGCCATTTCCTTGGGAAATGTGCCAGCCTCAAACCAGTCGGCGACGTCGGGAAGGATGTGATCGGCCACGAATTGCCTGACCGTGTCGCGAAGGAGTCGCTCTTCGTCGTCGAGCAACGCATCGATTTCGAGGAAGTCTCGGGGATTGGCCTTGCCGGGTTTGATGGGTTGACTCATGGGGCCATTCTCGCGGCTTCGAACGCCCAGCATGGCATTCGGCAATCAGCAGTCAACAGTCAACAGACAGCAAGAAGAAAACGCCGGCGGCGGTTGAGCGAAGCGGCCCCAAGGGCCGCCGGCGACTCTCCAGATTGCCCCTCCCATCTCGGGAGGGGCAATGGAGGGTGTCGAACTACCTACGCGTGTCGGCGTGACGGTTCGAAGTCGTGATGGGAGGGATGGGGACCGGGCTAGGCAATCCGGCGAGCCATCCGGCGCCGCTGGCGCTCGGTGGTTCCGCCCCAGATGCCGTATCGCTCACGAGCCTCGATTGCATAGTCCAGGCACTCCTGGCGCACCGGGCATCGGGCACAGATGGCGAGGCCAATCGACGGATCGTCGTCGGTTCCGGGGAAGAACACTGAAGGGTCCTCTCCCCGGCACTCGGCGCGAGCCGCCCACGGCCGGTCCTCATCTTGATTCATGAACGCGGTCATCTCATTCTCCATACGTATGTAGGACGTATCGGCGGAGAAAAGGGTTCCCTTTACACGAACCCTGGCGAACCCTTTCGATTCGTAGTCACCGGTCACCTGTCACCTGTCACCGGCCCAAACTCGGTGTCGAACGCTGAGTCGTTGGGTATTCTTCTTCTGTGAGTCCGCCGGGCGACCGCGGAGGAGTCTTCGGGCTCTTTCGAGGAAAGTCCGGACTCCACAGGGAAGAGTGCTGGGTAACGCCCAGGCGGGGAAACCCGACGGAAAGTGCCACAGAAAACAGACCGCCTATGTCGCTTGCGGCAGGCAAGGGTGAAACGGTGGTGTAAGAGACCACCAGCGCTGCGGGAGACCGCAGTGGCTAGGCAAACCCCACTCGGAGCAAGGTCAAGCAGGAGCAGGGTGTCCCGCCCGATACGTTCCAGGTAGACCGCATGAGGTCACTGGTAACAGTGGCCCCAGATAGATGGTCGTCACGGGTTTACCCGTACAGAATCCGGCTTACAGGCGGGCTCACACCCATCACTGCACGAGCGTTTCGAGTTGGGAAACGCTCGGGAAACCGGGCCGCGGCCCGCTACACGCGGCCCGCGGCCCGCCAGAAGGACCTGGGACTGTCGACTGTCAACTGTCAACTTGGTCACCCACCGCCATCGCCAGCACGCCGCCCATGGTTCCGATGGCTAGGGCGAGGGCGGCGCCGATTATGACGACGAGGAGGTTGGCGCCGTTGGCGAGGGCGATGACGGAGGCGATGAGATAGAGCAGCAAGGCTGACTGCGACCCGTTGAGGGCTTGAGAGTCGGGACTGAAGCGTCCGGCTACGAATCCGGCCCCCAGTTCGATGAGGAAAGACAGAAACACCAGGAGCACCTGTTGACCCGGGCCATCCGGAAGGACTCCGCTGACGATGAGACTGAGGATCGAACCGATAGCGAAGCCGGCAACGACTCCTGACAGAACCGGGCCCCAGTAGACCCGCATTAGTGGTGAGGCTGGATCAGCCGGATACGTACTCTTCGAGGCCGGCAACCCACCCGGCGGGAAGCTGCCAATGACGGCTGCCGGCCACGACGATCGCCATATAGCCCGGGCTTGGCTTGTGCTGCTTGCTGCCGTTTTCCTCGTGAACGTGAGTGGCAACGGTGTGCCGCTTGCCTGACCGGTCCATCGCCGAAAGCGTCACGCGGACCCGGCCCTCTTCCTTCTCACAGACATCGAGTGCGCTCAGTTGCTCACCGGGTACGTCGAAGATGGCGCCCCACACAGTGTTGCCGGGCTCGGCCTTGACGGAGGGGAGCCCGCCCTTCCACTTGCCGTTCTTGTAGGGAAAGATCAGCTGGGTCTCTGGCAAGTGAGCCACGAATTGAAACTCGGCCTCCGGGGCGTGCTCCCGTATCCGATTCGGATCAATCAGCGTCGTGTAGGCGAAATACAACATCCAGGTTTGTCTCCGAAGCGCGAAATCGAATCGAATTGTAACTGATGATGCGGTGGGCGCTAATCGGTTTTGGAAGAGGGGTGCTTGCGAACGCGTTCGGATCACCACACAACCATTCTGAAGGCAACCATGAAACCACTCGCGTGACAGATCTTCTGTTGCCCGAAACCGACGGCGGGGTCCCTCTCCAGCTGCTGGTGTTCATCTCGCCTGCCCTGATGGGCATCGTGTTTACTCGCCGCCGTCGAGAGTGGCTGGTCCTGTCAGTCGGAGTCACACTTCCTGGTCTCGGACTGTTCGGTGTCAGAGCAGTGCACTAGTCGGTAGTGTTTCCGCCATGGACGACGAGGTACTCGGTCTCAATCGGGATGTCTACGACACGCTCGTCACGCTGACCGATGCTCCGCCCGCGGCGGTAAGGACCTGGACGGGCGAGACATGGGGCCCCGAAGACTCCGCAGCCACCCTCGTCCTCACCCATGAGTCGGCTCTGCGGGTCATGTTCCTGCCACCGAGCGACCTGGTAGCCGGTGAGGCCTACATCTTCGGCGACATCGACATCGAGGGAGACATCTTCGCCGCCCTCGCCTTCGGCGCCGGTCTCGACGACGCTCGCCACCATCCGGTCAAGGCGCTCAAATTGATGCGCCGCCTCCGCAAGTTGCCCGAAGCACCCGGCCACGAAGAACAGCGGCCGACCCGGGGCGGACGGCTCCACTCGAAGCCACGCGATCAGGAGGCCGTTCGGTTCCACTACGACACCGGGAACGATTTCTTCGCCAGCTTCCTCGATCCCCGCATGGTCTACTCGTGTGCCTATTTCCTCGACTCGAGCGAGACGCTCGAACAGGCCCAGAAACGCAAGCTCGACATCGCCTGTCGCAAGGTTCAGCTGGCACCGGGGCAACGCCTACTCGACGTCGGCTGCGGGTGGGGGGCCCTGGCCATCCACGCCGCCCTCGAGTACGACGTCGAAGTGGTCGGGATCACCCTGAGCCCCGAACAGGCCGAAGAGGCACGGCGAAGGGCGAAAGAGGCCGGCGTCGAGGACCGCGTCTCCATCCGGGTCCAGGACTACCGGGAGGTAGAGGGGACATTCGACGCAATTACCTCAATCGGGATGTACGAGCACGTGGGATCCAAGGAGCTCGGGTCCTACTTCGAGCGGCTCTACGAGTTGCTGGGACCGCGCGGCATCTTGCTCAACCATGGAATCACCACCCGCAACCGGAAGAGCAAGGGCAAGCCGACTTTCATCAGTACATACGTGTTCCCGGACGGCGAGCTCCATCCCATCGAGATGTCGATCAAGGCCGCCGAGGCGGTTGGTTTTCAGGTGCGCGACCTCGAGTCCCTCCGCCCCAGCTATGCACTCACCCTCCGTCATTGGGTC
>CAXMQV010000104.1:0-25655 GCA_964195905.1 uncultured Gammaproteobacteria bacterium | reverse complement strand
TCGGCGGTTTTCGCCAACCACCACGATAGGGTCCGGTGAGATCCAGCCGCCTCACTTCCTGCAACGTCAGGCTCGCAAGCTCGCCTACCCCATCGCGGCTCGCATGTTCCGCCCGTTCGATGGCCTCCATGAGGTTCTTGGTGAGCTGCGCTCGCGGGGATATCGGCTGCATGTGCTGTCCAACAACAGTTCCATCCTGCCTCTCCAGCTCGAGCTGATCGACACCACCGACTACTTCGACACCATCTCCTGGTCCGAAGAAATGGGTGTCGAGAAGCCCGATGCTCGGATCTTCCAGCTGACCCTCGAACGAATCGGCGCTGCCCCCGAAGAGGTCGTGTATGTCGGGGACAGCTTCGAGGCCGACGTCGAGGGTGCGACCGGAGCGGGCATCGTCCCGATCCACGCCGATCATCGGCGGCGCCGACCCGACGGCGCTCATCTGCGGGTGGAGTCGTTGTTCGGGCTGCTCGACCTGCTACCGCCGGTGCAGTAGCAGCACCTCGTCGGTGGAAATGATGGTCTCCCACTGAGCGCCGTCGGGCTGTGTCAGCAATTCGTTGAGGGTTTCGGTGGCGTAGGTGAAGTTGGTCATGCGGACCGGGTCGAGGATTATCCACTCGACGTCGGCGGCCGGCGGGTCGTAATCGATGCCTGGGGTGCCGTAGTCGAGCTCCCGGAACGGATTGGGGAACCGGTAGATCACCGTGCGATGGGCCAGATGGACCGCCAGTGTGCTGTTAGCCGAGACGACATCATCAGGCCCGATCTTCTCGAGGGCCGCCTCGATGGCGGTGGCATCCTCGATCCCGCCCCAGGCGCCCCGGTCCGGGCCGGGGCTGAGCCCGAACAAGGCAGCCAGGACGACGGCGGCCACGATCGCGCGATAGGCGGCAACTCCGGCCCGGGCCTGCAGCCAGCGGGCGCCGAACAACGCCGACATTCCGACCACCGTGAGCAGGTAGATGGTGTAGTGGTAGCGAATATCGACCTGATAGAAAAAAGTCGAAAGGGCGTTGGCCAGAGTGATGGGCACTCCGATCAGCAAGAGGAGCGGGGCGGCCAGGCTGGTCGGGGCCGTCAGCACCATGTCGCGGAGGTAGCTGAGAACGTCGGATCGGGTGACGTCGGCGAACACGGCCCCCGGATTGGTGGCGACCCCACCGAGGATCCCGAACGCACTCGAGCCGTATTCGGTATAGCGGCCGGCGTAGAGCACGTCGCCGGTGGGTGAGAACGCCGGCAGCAGCACAAGGAAGTTGAGTGCGAAGGCGGCCACGCCTGTCGCCGCCATTACCAGGCCGACCCGCCGGTGATAGCGCCACGCCACCCACAGGCCGAACGGAACCACTATGAGGGCGACATCCTCCTTGGCGGTCAACGCCAGCGCCACCAGCCCGAACGCCCACCAGGGCCGTTCGTCGAGCACGAGGAGGAGAGCGCCGAGCAGTAGCGGCAGGACGAGTACTTCGGGGTGGAAATTGTCCCAGGTGGCCCAGCGGACGGCCGGGTGCACGAGGAACGCCAGGGCGATGGTGGTCGCCAGGGCGGGTCGGACCCCGAGGCGGCGACCGATGGCGTAGAGCAGGGGAGCGCTGGTGGCGATGATCACGACTGTCACCACCAGCAGGAGCCGGGGATCGGCCCAGATCCAGTAGAGCGGGGTCAGGAACACCATGATGTAGGAGGAGTGGTCGGCAAACAGCGACAGGCCCCGCAGCGTTACGAACGGGTCGTTGAACCGGCTCAGCAGCCAGAGCCCCTGGTCGAAGATGCCGAAGTCGAACGTGTAGACGCCGAAGCGGTGGTAGCGGCCGACGACGAGGGCGGCGTGCAGGGCGGCAAAGATCGCCGTCCCGGCCCACACGATCGTCGCGAGCAATCGCTCCCGGGAGGCGGATTTGTCGCCCCGGCGCAGGCGTGTGATGCGAGCGGTCACGAATACCCCGTTAGGAAGCGGGCGTCTAGGCCCCCGGCAGGTCTCCGAGGAAGCTTACGAGGAGTTCGTTTATCGCGTTCGGGTGCTCCTGTTGGGTCCAGTGGCCGCACTGCTTGACCACCTCGACCCGGAGGTCGGGCACCCAGCGGTCCATACCATCGGTCAAGCCGGGCGGAAGCACCGGGTCGGCATCGGCCGCCACCATCATGGTCGGGACGGTGACCGGGGCATTGGCCAGGTGGGCGGTGGCGGCATGGTTGGCGTCGATATTGCGGTAGTAGTTGGCGGGCCCGGTGAGGGTACCGGCGGTGAAAGCGTCAAGGAACACCGCGAACTCTGCCTCCGTGAGGAAATCGGGATCGGCCGCCGCCCCCTGGTAGAAGCCGCGCAGCTTCCCGGCCGGGTCGGAGGCGAACCATGCCTCAGCCACCCCCGGCTCCTGGAGCATGAGCACGTAGTCGAACCGGTCCCGGAGGTGGTCCCGGATGTACCCGGTCGTCGGGAAGGCCGAGCACCAGCCCCGGTACGGCACGTTGAGCGATACGAGGCGCTCGATGCGTTCGGGGTGAGTGAGCGCCGCGGTCCAGGCGATGATGGCGCCCCAGTCGTGGGCGACCAGCGCCACCTTGTCGTAGCCGAGCGAGTCGATGAGGCCGATGACATCATCAACGAGTGTGAAGAGCCCGTAGGCGTCGACGTCGGTTGGCTTGTCCGAGTCGCCGTAGCCGCGCAGGTCGGGGGCCACGGCATGGAACCCGGCCCCGGCCAGGGCAGGCAGCTGGTGACGCCACGAGTAGCCGAGTTCGGGAAAGCCGTGCAGGAGAAGGACGGGATAGCCCTCACCGGCCTCGGTGACGGCCAACTCGATGCCGTTGGTGGCGATACTGCGAGTCATTGTGTGTTCTCCAATCCGAGCGCCTGCTCAGCATCGTCGAGGAGCTGTCCACCCGCCAACACCGGGGCGAAGCGGTCCCCAACCTCGGCGATGCGGGCCCAGATAGTCTCGATGGTGAAGAGGTCCGGGGTCAACTCGCCGACCTCGTCCCAGCTGAGGGGGGTCGAGACCGGTGCTCCCGGGAAGGGCCGAACCGCATACACCGAGGCGATCGTCTTGCCGCCCACGTTCTGGTTGTGGTCGACGAACACTTTCCCCGCCCGGGCCCCGATGTCCCACTCCATCGTCATGTTGTCGGGGTCGGCGGCCACCATGAGTCGTCCGACCGTCTCGACGAAGCGGCGCACCCGGCCGTAGCTGTGGACGGGATCGATCGGCACGTAGATGTGGAGGCCGGTCGCTCCCGAGGTCTTGGGGTATCCCCGCAATCCGAGACTGTCGAGCACCACCTTGATATGAAGGGCGGCGTCGACAACCTGCTCCCAGCTGGCTCCCTCGGCCGGGTCGAGGTCGAAGATGGCGAAATCGGGAGTCTGGACGCTCTGGATCCGTGACAACCACGGGTGGATCTCGATGCAGCCCATGTTGGCGAACCACATAAGGGACGGTTTGTCGGGCGCGGTGCAGAACTCGATTGCTGCGCCCCGGACGCCGGAATGAATCGGTGCCACCGGCATCCAATCGGGTTTGTGGGACGGGGCCTGCTTCTCGTAGAAAAACTCGCCATCTGCGCCATCGGGGAATCGGGCCATGACGATGGCCCGGTCGGCAAGGTGGGGGAGGAGCACCGGGGCTATCGAGGCGTAGTACTGGATGAGGTCGCCCTTCGTGTACCCATCCGGGAAGAAGGGCTTGTCCGGGTTGGTGATCCGCAGCGGCCGCCGCAACCGGGTGGCTCGATAGTTGCCGGTTTCGCTGACGATCTCGAGCGGGTCGGGGAAGGAAACGACGCCCGAGCCGAGAGGCCGGCCGCCTTCGGTGGGCGAGCCCCCGATCGTCGCCTGCACGTCTTTCCACACCGCCTGATGGCTGGCGTCGTCGCGCGACTCGGACACGATGGTGAGGTCGACGTCGTACTCGGTGGCGGCTTCGACAATGGGTTCGACCGGGTTCGACCCCTCGCCGTAGGCGATGTGCTTGATTTCGCCTCCCGGTCCGAAGGCATTGTGGCTGTAGTGGGTGTGGAGGGGAGCCAGTTTCCATGAGGGGAACTGGTCGAAGAGGAATTGGTAGACCGACCGCACGGCGTCGAGGTCGGTCAATCGCCCGTCGGTGGTGGCGTGGACGTGGGCCCAGTCCACCACCGGTCGCACCCAGGGAAACTCCGCTGCCATGAGGGCGATGTCACCCAGGGTGCCAAAGGCGTTGCTGGTGCCGGTGGTCTCGAGTCCCAGCGAGAGCCCGAGGTCACGGATCTTCGGCTCGATGGCGGCCAGGGCTTCGAGGGCGGTCCCGAGCAGCTGCTCTGAGGTGCGGTCACGATCGTGGCCGGGGTGGACGACGATGACGGTTGCCCCGAGCCGGCGCCCGAGCTTCATTGCGTGCTCGACCGCCGCCCTCGTCTTGGTGTAGCGCTCGGCGTCCTCGATCGTGAGCATGGCGAAATAGGGGGCGTGCACCGACAGGGCGATTCCCCGCTCTGCCGCCAAGCGTCCGAACGATGCGCAGCGGTCCTCCTTCCACGGAAAGCTCTTGGTGAATGGGAGCTCGAGGGCGCGGTGGCCCAGGGCAACCAGCCCGTCGAGGAAGGCGGCGTCGTCCTGATCAGCGGGAAGGTTCGAGATTCCAAAGGAAATTGCCACAGGACTACTGGACCCGGAACGACCAGGTGTAGGAGCCGGGATCGGGGAGGCCCGATGTTCGCTCCCACTCGATCGTGATCTCATGGGTGCCGGGATCCCACGCCTCTAGGAACCGGCCGGGGGCGGGCTCCCACACGTGTCGGTTGGTCCCGGTCTGGACTCCGATCTCGACCGGCGAGATACGGAACCCGTCGACGAATAGCACAATCTCGTATCCCACCCGCATGTCGATCTCGAGCGCCGTCTGGCGAATGACCGAGTCGTTCGGAAGGGGAAAGATCCGCTCGATCGGATCGGGAAGCGGCGTCGCTGTGCCCGAGGGGCTGAAGGCAACGGCCAGCCCTATCACCGCAGCCAGAGTCACTCCCAGGCCGATGTACACGCGCCGGTACGTTGTGTCCTTCATCGTCGGGGATGATACGGGCTCCCGCGTTGTGACCGGTCGGGAACGGGCCCGCAGGTAACGTTCCTGCGATGGAACTCAACCCGATACTGTCCGCCATGGGCGGCTACCCGCTTGCCGAGATCCAGATGCGGGCCAGGGAACTGAGGGAAGCCGGCAAGCCGCTCATCGACTTTTCCATAGGAGATCCGCGCGAGCCAACGCCCCGGTTCATTCGCGATGCTCTCATCGCTTCGGTGCCGGCAGTTTCCCAGTACCCCACGACGGTTGGCCTGGCGGAGCTGCGGCAGGCCATCGCCGACTACCTCCATCGGCGTTTCGGCGTGTCGGCGGATCCGGCCACGCAGATCATTCCGACCACCGGCTCAAAGGAAGGCATCTTCCACACCCCGTTCGCGTTCGTCGAGCCCGGTGCGGGCCAGAGTGTCGTGTACGGGACCCCCGGCTATCCGGTGTACGAGCGCGGGGCTCTGTTCGCCGGCGCCCGGCTCGATCCCATTCGCCTGGAGGGCGATTTCGTGCTGCGAGCATCCGATATCAGGGACGAGATCTGGAATCGCGCCCGGCTCGTGTGGTCGTGTTCTCCTCACAATCCGACCGGATCGATCACATCGGTCGCCGAGCTGGCCGAGCTGCTCGAGCGATCCAGAGCCGAGGGCGCCCTCTTCCTCTCCGACGAGTGTTACGTCGACGTCTATGAAGACGACCCTCCCGGATCGGTCCTGCAGGTGGCCGGCGCCGACCTGGCCGGAACCGTCGCCTTCTACAGCTGCTCAAAGCGCTCCGGCATGACCGGCTATCGGAGTGGAGCCATCATCGGCGACGCCGAGGCGATCGCGGCGCTGGTGGCGTTGAGGTCGAGTGCGGGAGTTGCCCCGGCCGAATTCGTGCAGGCAGCCGCGGTTGCCGCCTGGTCCGATGACGAGCATGCCGCCGAACGGCGGGCGATCTTCGCCGCCAAAAGAGCCGTGTTGCGGCGAGCATTCGACGAACTGGGTCTCGAGATTGTTGCCTCAACCGCCGCCCTCTACCTGTGGGTGGCGGTGGACGACGACCTTGCCGCAACCGGCCGGTTGCTAGAGCGGGGGATTGTCGTCTCGGCCGGACGGGCCTTCGGCCCGGGCGGAGAGGGGTATATTCGCCTTGCCCTGGTTCCAACCCTCGAAGAATGTGAGGACGCAGTGGACGTTCTAGTGGAGTGTCTCGGCGCATGACCGATCGCGAGCTCATCGAAGCCGCCTACGCCGATCTCGAGCGCATTGGAGACGCCCGGGAGGCCGTCGACCGCACGATTGCCGCCCTCGATGCCGGTCAAGTACGCGTCGCCGAGAAGGTCGGCGGCGAGTGGGCGGTCAATCTGTGGGTCAAGGAAGCGATCATGCTCTACTTCCGACTGTCCGAGGTCAAGCCGATGGAGGCGGGGCCGTTCGAGTATTACGACAAGATCCCCACCAAGCGCAACCTGGCCGAAGCCGGCGTGCGGGTCGTGCCGCCCGGGACCGTCCGCTACGGGGCCTTTTGCGAACCGGGCGTCGTCGTCATGCCCGGCTACGTCAACATCGGCGCCTATGTCGGGGCGGGAACGATGGTCGACACCTGGGCCACCGTCGGGTCGTGTGCCCAGATCGGACGAGACGTCCACCTGTCGGGGGGCGTGGGCATCGGCGGAGTGCTCGAGCCGCCCGGGGCCCGCCCCGTCATCGTCGAGGACGGGGCATTCGTCGGGAGCCGATCGATCCTCGTCGAGGGGGTCATAGTCGAAGAGGGGGCCGTGCTCGGCGCCAACACCACGATCACCTCCAGCACCCCCATCATCGACGTAACCGGCGCCGAGCCGGTTGAGATGCGGGGCCGGGTTCCGGCCGGATCCGTGGTCCTACCCGGCACCCGGCCCAAGGAGTTCCCGGCCGGCACGTACGATCTCCAATGTGCCCTCATCGTCGGCACCCGGTCGGCTTCAACGGACCGGAAGACCTCGCTAAACGATGCGTTGCGAACCTTCGAGGTGCCGGTGTGATGCTGACCGAAACACTCGCCTGGCTGGTCGATATCCCATCTGAGACCGGTCAGGAGGGCCGCATCGCCACCGCCATTGCCGAGCGCCTGCTGCCGGTCTACGGGCCGCAGGGAGTCGAGCGGATCGGCAACAGCCTCGTGGTGGGACATCGCGGAGGCAGGCCGCTCATTTCCCTCTACGGTCACACCGATACCGTCCCGTCCCAGGGTCAGGGGCCGGCCGTAGTAGCCGGCGGCCGCATGCATGGCCTCGGGACCTCAGATATGAAGGCCGGAGTCGCGGTCATGCTCCACTTGCTCGAGGACGAGTCGGTCCGATCGTCACCGTTCGATGTGATCGGCGTGTTCTACGCGGCCGAGGAAGGCCCCCAGGAAGGCAACGAACTGGAGGCCGTGTTCGAGCAGGCGGGGTGGCTCGACGGATCCGAGCTCGGGATCATCCTCGAGCCGACCAACATGAATCTCGAGCTCGGCTGCCAGGGAGTCATCAATGCCAGGGTGTCCTTCATCGGAACGTCGGCCCACAGCGCCCGTCCCTGGCTGGGCGAGAACGCCGTCACCAAAGCGGGCAGCTGGCTGCAGGCGATGGGGGAGCGTCAGCCCGAGTCGATCATGGTGGGCGGGCTCGAGTTCAAGGAGGTCATGACCGTGACCCGGGCTCACGGCGGTATCGCCAACAACATCATCCCGGCGGTGTTCGAATGCAACGTCAACTACCGCTTCGCCCCGGACAAGACGGAGGCCGAGGCCGAGGCGAGGCTGGCTGTGGCGCTGGCCGAGGTCGACGAGTATGTGGTTACCGATTCGGCGCCGGCGGGCCGGGTCGAGGCTTCCAACGCCCTTGTCGAGCGCCTGGCCACCATTACCGGCGCCGAGGAGCATCCCAAACAGGGCTGGACCGACGCAGCGCGGTTGTCCGAGCGCAACATCCCGGCCATCAACTACGGGCCGGGCGAGGTCGCCCAGGCCCACAAGGTGGACGAGTCGGTTCCGCTCGAGAACCTCGAGGCTGCTTTCCGATACCTCAAGCGGTTCTTCGTCGAGGGCTGAGAGCGGGAACCCCGTCAGATGCTCGAAGTGGGCACTACTACCATTCACGCCCATGCCAGTTGACATCGACATCGCCAAAGTTGCCCGTCTCGCCCGGCTCGCTCTCAACGATGAGGAGCTCGAGCGCTATCGACGGCAGTGCGAGGTGGTGCTCGAACACGCCGCCCTCGTGCATGCCCTTCCGACCGACGGAGTGCCGCCGACATCCCACCCGCTGCCGCGGACCAATGCCTTCCGTGAGGACGTCGTGACCGATTGCCTGGACCGCGAAGAGGTTCTCGCCCAGGCCCCCGACCGCGACGGCGACTACTTCCTGGTGCCGCGCATCCTCGACGAACCATGACGGACCTCGCCGACCTCACCCTGACCGCGGCCGCCGCCGGTATGCGGGCAGGCGACTTCACTGCCGTCGATCTGCTGGAAGCGGTGCACCGGCGCGCCTCCATGACCGAAGCCAACCTGCACGCCTATCTCACACTCGACCGGGACGGCGCCGCCCGGGCCGCAGTCGCCGCCGATGGCGGTTTCAGGCAGGGAACCGACCACGGGCCTCTGCAAGGGATCCCGGTGGCGCTCAAGGACAACATGGTGACCCGCGGGCTCGAGACCACCTGTTCGTCGAAGATCCTGGCGGGCTACCTCCCACCCTATGACGGGACAGCAGTGAGCCGCCTCCGGGACGGCGGGGCCGTCATCCTGGGCAAGACCAATCTCGATGAGTTCGCCATGGGTTCTTCCACCGAGAACTCTGCGTACGGTCCGACCCGCAACCCCTGGGACCCCGAGCGGGTGCCCGGTGGGAGCTCGGGTGGCTCGGCGGCCGCCGTGGCGGCCGGTTCGGCCATGGTGGCCTTCGGAAGCGACACCGGCGGGTCGATTCGGCAACCGGCCGCGTTGTGCGGGATTGTCGGGTTGAAGCCGACCTATGGTCTCGTCAGCCGCTACGGCTTGATCGCCTTCGCCAGCTCGCTCGACCAGATCGGGCCGCTCACGCGCAGCGTTGAAGACTCGGTGGCTGCCCTGGAAGTGGTGGGCGGCCACGATCCGGCCGACTCGACGAGCTATCCGGGACCGGTGCCCGACTACCGCTCCGGCCTCGAGTCGGGGGTAAGTGGCCTGCGGATAGGGGTTGTCAAGGAGTTGAATGGGGCCGGAATCGAACCGGCCGTGCAGGCGGCCGTCGACCGTACCGTCGCCCAGCTCGAAGCAGCCGGAGCCACCATCGTCCCGGTCTCGCTGCCTTCGGTCGAGTATGCCCTGTCGGCCTACTACCTGATCGCCCCGGCCGAGTGTTCTGCGAATCTGGCCCGGTTCGACGGAGTCCGGTACGGCCTGCGCCGCCTCGGGGAGAACGTCGAGGAAATGATGTCGAACACCCGGGCCGAGGGATTCGGGCCGGAAGTGACCCGTCGAATCCTCCTCGGCACCTACGCGTTGTCGGCCGGCTACTACGACGCTTTCTACGGACAGGCCCAGCGGGTGCGGACGCTCATCATCCGGGACTTCCAGGCCGCCTATGAGCAGGCCGACGTGTTGATTTCGCCGACCAGCCCCACCACGGCGTTTCCCATCGGCGCTAGAACCGCCGATCCGCTCTCCATGTACATGTCCGACGTGTGCACCATCCCATCGAACATGTCGGGCGACCCGGCCATCTCGATCCCCGTTGGCCTCGACGAGGCCGGCCTGCCGATCGGGTTTCAGGTCATGGCGCCGGCCCTCGGTGAGCCGGTCATGTTTCGGGTGGCGGCGGAGGTCGAGCGGGTGGCCGGATTCTCGGCACGGGCCCGGTTCGCCAGCTCGGAGGCGCATTGATGGATTACGAGCCCGTCATCGGGATCGAGACCCACGTTGAGCTCACCACGGCCTCCAAGATGTTCTGCGGGTGCCCGGTGGACTTCGGAGCCCCGCCCAACACAAATGTCTGTCCAGTCTGCCTTGGCCTGCCGGGGGCCCTCCCGGTCGTGAACGGCACCGCGGTTGAATACGCCATGACCATCGGGCTCGGCCTCAGCTGCGAGATCGTCGAGCACTCGGTGTTCGCCCGCAAGAACTACTTCTATCCCGACATGCCGAAGAACTATCAGATCTCCCAGTTCGATGAGCCCCTTTGCGTGGACGGTTACCTGGAGATCACCAGCGGCGAGGGCCCCGCCCGGATCGGCATCACGCGGGTTCACATGGAGGAGGACACCGGCAAGAGCACGCACGTCGGCGACGGGGGACGGATCCATGCTGCCAGCCATTCGCTCATCGACTTCAACCGGGCCGGCGTCCCGTTGATGGAGATCGTTTCCGAACCCGACATTCGCTCGGCCGAACAGGCCAGGGCATACGTCACCGAACTGCGCGGTGTGGTTCTTCGCCTCGGGGTCTCGGACGCCAAGCTCGAGGAAGGCAGTATGCGCTTCGACGGCAACATCTCCCTACGCCCGATCGGAACCGAGGCCTTCGGTACCAAGGTCGAGGTCAAGAACATGAACTCGATTCGCTCGTTGCAACGGGCCCTCGAATACGAGATCGAGCGCCAGACCGTCCTCCTCGAGGCCGGCGAGCCGGTACTGCAGGAGACCCGCCATTGGAATGAGGAGGCTGGCTCCACCTCGGGCATGCGCTCAAAGGAGGAGTCGTTCGACTACCGGTACTTCCCCGAACCGGACCTCGTTCCTGTCGCCGTCGACGACGAGTGGCGGAGCCGGGTGGCCGATTCACTTCCCGAGCTCCCCGCCCGGGCGCGGCTCCGATATGTCGAACTAGGCCTCGAGCCCGGCGCCGCCGACCTCATCTCCCGCGATCTCGAACAGGGGGCTGTGTTCGAAGCGGCTGTGGCGGCCGGAGGCGACCCTCAGATGGTGGCCAACTGGATCACCGGGGAGGTAACGGCTCTGCTGCGCCGGGTCGAGATGACCCTCGCTGCCAGCCCATTCGATGGCCCGGTACTCGCCGAACTGAGTGAGATGGTGAGCGACGGTCGGTTGTCCGCCTCTGCCGCCAAGGATGTGCTGGCCGGTGTGCTGGCGGGGGAAGGAACCCCCGGCGAGGTTGCAACCGGTCGTGATCTCATCCAGGTTTCCGACTCCGCCGCGCTCGAACCGGTCGTCGACGAAGTGCTGGCGGCCAATGCCAACGCGGTTGAGAAACTTCGCGCCGGGGATGACAAGGTGATGGGATTCCTCATAGGCCAGGTCATGCTGGCCACCGGCGGCAAGGCCGATCCCGGGGCGGTTTCGGGCATCATCCGCTCACGTACGAGCTGAGGAGCACTCATGGACGTCACCCTTGAGCGGGACCGGCTGACACAAGACGAGGCCGTGGCCAGGGCCGCCATGATCTCGGAGGTCACCTATGAGTTGCACCTGGATCTCGTGGCAGGCGCCAAGACCTACGCAGGCGATTGCACCATCCGGTTCGCATTCAACGGCTCAGACGAGACGTTCCTCGACTTCACCGGTTCGGTCATCGAGCGCTTCACCGTAAACGGGACGGACCGTGAGCCCGCCTGGCACGACAACCGGGTTGCGCTCGCCCCTGAATGGCTCAGAGCCGACAACGAGATCCGCATCCAATACGTCAACGAGTACGACCACTCCGGTGAGGGCCTCCACCAGTTCTTCGATCCGGAGGATGATGCCGAGTATCTCTACTCCCAATTCGAGCCGTTCTCGGCCCACCGGATGTTTCCGTGCTTCGACCAGCCCGATCTGAAAGCGACCTACGAGCTGGCAATCATCGCTCCATCGGAGTGGGTAGTCCTGGCTGCCTCCCGGGTGGTGGGAGTGGACTCCGAGGCCGACGGCCGTACTCGCCGCCTCTACGAGACCACGGTTCCATTCAGCACCTATCTGCTGTCGGTGGTGGCCGGTCCCTACCGGTCGGTCACCTCCGAGCACAATGGGATCCCGCTCGGCCTGTACTGCCGGGCTTCGCTTGTCGAGCATCTCGATGCCGATGAATTATTCGCCGTCACCATTGCCGGCATCGACTTCTTCAGCGACTTCTTTGGCCATCCCTACCCGTTCACGAAATACGATCAGATCTTTGTGCCCGAGTTCAATTGGGGCGGCATGGAGAACGTCGGCAACGTGACCTACTCGGATCGATACATCTTTCGGGATCCACCAACGGGGACCCAGCGGCTGGGCCGTGCCGAGGTCTTTCTCCACGAACTGGCGCATATGTGGTTCGGGGACCTCGTCACCATGAAGTGGTGGAACGATGTCTGGCTCAACGAGAGTTTCGCCACTTACATGGCCTATCTGGGCCTCGAGCGGGTGACAGAGTTCACAGACGGCTGGCAAGACTTCCAGGCCGACATGAAGTTGTGGGCCATGGAAGAGGATCAGCTCCCCACCACCCATCGGATTGCCGACCACATCCCGACGACCGATGAAACATTCCTCAACTTCGACGGCATCACCTACGGCAAAGGCGCCTCTGCCCTCAAGCAACTGGTTGCTTCGGTTGGCGAGGATGTGTTCCGGGATGGGATGCGTACCTATTTCGCACGGTTCGCCTTCGGGAACGCCACCCTCTCGGACTTCCTCGCCGCCGTCGCGGACGGCTCGGGTACCGACCTGAACGCCTGGTCGGCGGCCTGGCTCGAAACACCGTCCCTCAACACGCTATCGGTCGAGTGGTCGGCTCTCGATGGAGAAATAGCCGATATGAGGCTCGTGCAAGAGGCGCCCGCCGATCACCCGGCGATTCGCCCGCACGTGATGGAGGTTGCCATCGTGCGAGAGACTGGCGACGGACTCGACATTGTGAGCCATCGGGTCGCAGTATCGGGATCGTCTGAGCCAATCGCCCAAGCCGTTGGAGGATCGGCCCCGGTTCTCGTGTTTCCGAATCATGGCGATCACACGTACGCCAAGATCATGCTCGATCCGGTTTCTCTCGACTTCGCCGAGCACCGCCTTGATGAAATTGTTGAGCCGCTGTTGCGCCAGCAACTGTGGACGGCGCTGTGGGACATGGTCCGCGATCAGCGGTTCTCTTCCATCGACTATCTCAAGCTCGTCGAGACCAAGCTGGTCACCGAATCCAACCTGCACATCGTGAAGGTGGTCACCGATGTCGCCACCTCCGCCATCAACCGGTATGTGCCTGAATCTCGTCGCGTGGCCGAAACCGGCCGGTTCGCGGCGGCCGGGCGCCGCGCCCTCGAAACCGCTCCAACCCGAGACGCGAGAGTGCTCTGGCTCCGGGCCATGCTGCGGCTGGTGGAAACGGCTGGGGACCTCGCCATGGTGAGCGGCGTGGTCGACGGTGGGGACGCCATCGAAGGGCTCTCCATCGATCAGGACATGCGCTGGGCGCTTGCCATCCGAGCGTCGGCTGCCGGCCTCCCCGACGCCTCAGAGCGTGCCGAGCGCGAACTGGCTCGTGACCCGAGCGACCGGGGGCGCCAGGCCGTCCTCAGCGTTCAGACCGCCGTTCCCAACCAGGCCGCCAAGGAAGAAGCCTGGGCCCGCATAAACGGAGACGGGTACGGGTCCCTCTATCTGGATCGGGCGGCCATGGCCGGCTTCAACTGGGCCAGTCAGGCGGCCTTGCTCGATCCGTACGTCGGGTTGTTCTTCGACGGCATCGAGGGGATATTCGAGACCCGCGAGCATGAGGCAGCTAAGTCATATTTCAATGGCTTTGTGCCCCGCTACCGGGTGGATGAGACGGCGATCGGCCGGGCCCGGGCGGTCCTCGATCGGATCGACGGGCCACCCCAGCTCGAACGGTTGCTCATCGAGTTGATCGCCCGCCAGGAGCGGGCCCTGGCGTCCCGGAGGTTCGTCGGTTCCTAGCGGTCGACACGCCGCAGGAAGATCCCGGCTCCGATCTTGGGAGTGAACCAGGTCGACTTCGGCGGCATGATCCCGCCGGCATCGGACACGGCGATCACATCATCGACACTGGGCGGGTGCGTGACGAACGACAGGCCTGCCTGTTGGCGGCATTCGGCGGCTAGAACATGGAGGGGCACGCTCCCCGGCACATAGTTGAGCCGCGGGTCGGCGCGCGGGTCGGCAACGTCGCAGATGGGGCCGAGGATCTGATGTTGTAGCCGGGAAGCATCGAGGGCCGAGGTAGGCCCCTCATCGGTGCCGTGGGGGAGGCGGAGCGAATACCAGGTGCCCTCGGCGTACAACCAGATCTCGCCGGGCTCGGGGATCTCGCCTGGAGTCGGCAACCGCTTCAAAGGAAAGTGGCGGGCGATGGCGGCCAGTACGTCCGCCGGGGAATGGTCGGGGAGATGCAGACAACGGTGATAGCTGAGTGTCTTCATCTCAGAATCGGGGAACAGGACGGCCAGGAAGTGTGATCGGGAACTCTCCAGGCCGGGTGCATTCCGGCGGGACAGCACTGCCGCCCCGGCCGACCGGTGATGGCCGTCTGCGATATACAGGGCCGGGATGGCATCGAGGACTGCCCCCAGGCCGGCGCCGGCCTCGAGTTTCCAAGCCTCCTGAATCCTGCCCTCGCGCTCAAGGCGGAGCGCAGGAGCGGCCACCACTGCCCGCTCAACCACCTCGTCGATCGCCGGATCGCGGCGGTAGATGAGAGAGACTGGATGAGCGGATGCGCCGACCTCCTCGAGTGCATCGGCAACGTGATCGGCGACCTCGCCGACGGTGTGCTCATGGCGACGAATTCGATCGGACTCGTAGGCGGCGACCGAAACTTCGGCCACGACCCCGGTTTGCTGGTGATCGCCTTCGGTAATGCGGTAAACCCACCATCCCGATGTCGGCTGGAAGGTTCCGTCCCGGGTGACCCGTTCGAGATAGTCGTGGCCGTGCGAGCGCGCCTCGGCATCCTGGGTCACCAGGAACAGGCTGGTGTCGGGATTCGTGGCCAGGATCCGATCGCGTTCGACCGGGTGCAGGTCCTCGGCCACCGGGGCTGCCACTCGCTCGACTGCCTCCTGGCTGACTACGTATCCGTCAAACGGTCGGATCACCGAAACGATTCCATGAAGGAAGCGAGCGCCTCCACTCCCGACATCGGCATGGCGTTGTAGAGGCTGGCCCGAATACCCCCAACCGAGCGATGCCCCTTCAAGCTGAGCAACTGCTGTTGTTTGGCTTCGGCGATGAAGCGGGCTTCGGATTCCTCATCGGGGAGCCTGAAGACGATATTCATGAGAGAGCGCGCCGCCGGGTCGACGGGGCTGCGGTAGTAGCCGTCGCTGGTGTCGATGGCGTTGTAGACGAGGTCGGCCCGGGCGCGGGCGGCCGCCTCCATGGCCGCCAGGCCACCCTGGGACTGGATCCAGCCGAGGGTCTTGCCCATCATGTAGATGGCAAACACCGGTGGCGTGTTGTACAGCGAGTTCTTGTCGGCGTGGATGTCCCATCTGAGATAGGCGGCCATGTTGCGATTGGTTTCGGCGAGAACGCTTCGGCGGACGAACACGATCGCCAGACCGGCCGGGCCGAGGTTCTTCTGAGCTCCGCCGTAGACGACGTCGAAACGCTCCCAGGGGATGGGACGCGACAGGTAGTCCGACGACATATCGCCGACGAGGCGGACGTCGGTTTCGGGCCACTCGGTCATCCGAATCCCGTGGATGGTCTCATTTGAGGTCACGTGGAGATAGCGCCACTCCGGCCGGATCTCGATTTCGTCAGTCGTCGGCATCCTCGTGAATCCTGCCTCCGAACCGTCCCAGGCAAGGTGGACGTCGCCGTGATGAACGGCGTCCTTGAAAGCGGCGCTGCCCCATGAGCCTGAGACCACATAGCCGGCCGAGGCGCCACCGGCGAGGAGGTTGAGGGGGACCATGGCGAATTGCAGGGTGGCCCCTCCCTGGAGGAGGAGGATCTCGAATTCCTCAGGAACTGCGAACAGGCTGCGGACCAGGTCGAGCGTCTCGTTGTGAACCTGGTCGTACTCCTTCGAGCGGTGGCTCATCTCGATCAACGCCATGCCGGTGCCGGCGTAGTCGACGAACTCGGCCTGCGCCTCCTCCAGAACCGACAGTGGCAGCGTGCAGGGTCCGGCACAGAAATTGACTGCCCTCACGTGGTTCTCCTCGCATAGATGACATCAGGGACATCGGTAAGGCGAGTCAGGAGCTCGGGTTCAACCGATCCCTTGAGGTCGAGGGTGGCGCTGGCCGCCCTGGCACCCTGGAAGACGAGGTTGCTCATGTGCTCGACGTTGATGCCGGCGTCGCGGATGACGGTGAGGATCTCGGCGAGAACGCCCACCCGGTCCTTGTGGCGCACGGCGATGCGAGTGGTGTCGGGAACCCGCGGCTGAAGGTTGACGCAATTGACGATGACCCCGTCGGCGAAGGCGTCGATTACTTCGAGCACACCGCCGGCGACGGCGGCCTGCGCTTGAGCGGTGGAAGCCCCGATGTGGTGAGTGCCATACACGCGCTCGTGCCCGGCCAGCGGGGAGCCAATCTCGCCACGGCCTCCGGGCGGTTCTCCTTCGAACACATCGAGCCCGATCCACAGGTCCTTGTCATCGAGCACGGCCAGAAGAGCGCTTTCGTCAACCACATCGGCGCGCGATGTGTTGATGACGACGGTGCCGGGGCGGACGGCCTCCAGGAGGTCCGCGTCCAGGAGGTGCTTGGTTTCGGCGGTGGCCGGAACGTGGAAGCTGAGGATGTCCACCGCCCCCGCCAGGGCGGTGAGGGAATCGTGGAGCACGAAACCGAGGTCCGCCATGCGCTCTGCAGTCGCAGGATTCCTGGGCTTCGCAACGGCGTGGAGTTCGAGGCCGAAGGCAGCCGCCCGGGTTGCCACGGCAAGCCCAATAGCTCCCACCCCGACGATTCCGAGGTTTCGACCAAGGAGCCCGGTTCCCTTCGAGTAGGTGGACTTGTCCCACGTGCCGGCCCGGAGATCGGCGACATTGTCGGGGATGCGGCGGTCGATTCCGAGTATGAGCCCGAGCGTGAGCTCGGCCACCGCGATCGCATTCCGTCCCGGCACATTTGAGACGTAGACGGCGTGATCGGCGGCGGCTTGTTTGTCGATCGTGTTGGTGCCGGCCCCGGCCCGAACGACAAGCGCCAATGACCGGGCAGACTCGATGGTCGTCGCCGACACCTTCGTCGATCGGACGATAAGTACCTCAGCGTCTCCGACCGCGCCGGGCAGGTCGTCACCGGTGAGTCCGGGCTGGTAGTCGACGTCGTGACCATGACTCCGGAGATAGGCGAGGCCGCTTTCGGGAAGCGTGTCGGCAATGAGGATTCGCATGTGGTTACGGAACGACCAGGATCGGCGACGTGGCGATATGAACGAGCCGATCCGCTACCGACCCGACCATGATTCGCTCGACCAGGCCGGCTCCACGCTGCCCGATGACGATGAGGTCGGCCTCCCTAGATTCGGCGAAGGCGGCAAGTTGATTGGCCGGGTCTCCGACCTCTTCGATCGTCTCGTAGCCAACGCCGCTCAGGTCGACGGCCTCCACCGTCTTTTCGAGGACGATCCGCTGCGCGTCGGCCAGGGCGTTGCCGAGTGACTCGGCGGGCGGGGGAGCGCCGACGATTCCCCACCACCCCTCGGGCGGCCGCACAACAGTCACGATGAACAAGTGTGCGTCATTGGTCCGAGCGAGGGCGGCGGCCACATTGGCAGCTCGCAGGCTCTGCTCGGATCCATCGGTAGCAGCCACGATCACGTTGGGAGACCAGGGGTCCATTGCCTCTCCTTTGGGTGGGCCTGTTACCTCCGACGCTAGTCCGCCTGTCAGGCGGCCGGGCGCCTCCAGAGCCGCGCCGATCGGCGGTCGAGGCGAGCTTGCCAGGATCGGGCTCGCCGCAGCAGGCCGATGCCAAACATGATCGCGACAATGGCGAGAAAGGCGGTCTCGAGTTCAACGCCGGTCAGCGGCAATTGCTGGAGCGACTGAGCGGTGCTGCCGTCCAGGCCTGCTGCGATTGAGGTATCGGTAACAGCGAAAATCATTGTGATGGTGCTCCCGCTCGGGTGGTCGATCCCGACGGTAGTCGACCGATCAGGAAAGTTGTCGTCTCCAGACGCGGGCGGCTCTCCGGTCGAGACGAACCTGCCACTGGCGGCCCCGCCGGAGGAGGACTACGCCGAACATGAGGGCAACGATGGCAAGGAAGGCGGTCTCGAGTTCCACGCCGGTGAGCGGTAGCTGCTGGAGTGACTGGGCCGTGTTCCCTTCGAGGCCGGCGGCTACCGAGGTCGACGCTCCACTGTCCAGTTGACCGGTTACAGGCGTGTCTGCGGTGGTGCCGGTGGTGTCTGCGGTGGTGCCGGTGGTGTCTGCGGTGGTGCCGGTGGTGTCTGCGGTGGTGCCGGTGGTGTCTGCGGTGGTGCCGGTGGTGTCTGCGGTGGTGCCGGTGGTGTCTGCGGGGGTGCCGGTGGTGTCTGCGGTGGTGCCGGTGGTGTCTGCGGTGGTGCCGGTGGTGTCTGCGGTGGTGCCGGTGGTGTCTGCGGTGGTGCCGGTCGTATCTGCGGTGCTCGTCGTCTCGCCGGGCTGATGAAAGATCGCGCAGAGCGGCGCCACCGAGTGCGGCTCATCATCCGGGTAGGCGGCGTGGACGGCCTTGACCGAATCGATCGGAGTGCCGGCCTCGACGGCGCCTACCGGGAAGATGGCAATGTCGGTGTTCTCCGGGAGATCGTCGGTGGCGGCGGTCGTGAACACGAGGGTCTCTCCTAGCCAGCCCTCCAGATACCACTGCTCCTGTGTCTGATCCTGATGCGTCTTGGCGCTGTGATTGTCGTACGAGACGAGGTCCACGTCCCACGAGCCGGCACCGAGCGAGAAATCTACTGGTCCCGCCGTGGAGGCCGCCTCGTCCCACGCCAGCAGCAGTTCGGTGCTGATGGTCACGACGCCCGGACCGTCCGGGAATGGACATACTGGAGGGTTGACGGTTGAGGTTCCGGCCGGGTAGAAGGCCGCGCACAGCGGTGCGACCGAGTGCGGCTCGAACGAATCGGGGTAGGCGGCGTGGACTGCGACCACCGAATCGATGGCCTGAGTGGTAGTGATCGAGCCGACACTGAACCACGCGACATCCGTCGATTCGGGGAGGTCGGGCGTGGTTCCGGTCGTGAAGACGACGGCATCGCCGAGCCGCCCCTCGAGGTACCACTGTTCCTCCAGCTGGGATTGGTGCGTCTTGTTGCTGTGGTCGTCGAACGAGGTCAGGTACACGTCCCACGAGCCGGCCGGAACGGATACGGCAATTGGTCCCGCCATCGACTTGTCGGCGTCCCAGGCCAGAAGCAGCTCGTCGCTGATATCGACGACGATGGCTCCGGGTCCGGCCGTGAGAGGACACGACGGCCCGCTGGAATCCCCACCCCCCGTAGCGGCCGCGCCGAGGGGAACAGCGAAAAGTGCCATCACAAAGAGAACTGTTATCACCGCGGTTTTGCGCATCGAAATTTTCCCTACTCCCGTGGGCCGAAGATAGCACTACCCCTTTGACTGCCCAGAACCCCGGTCGCGCAAATGTTTCGCGTACTCAGAGGGCGGTGATCAACCACCCGGCCGCCAGCCCGTAGAGGCCGGCCACGAGGTCATCGGCCATCACTCCCCAGGCCCCCGGCAGCCGCTCGGCCGCGCCCACACCCGGTGGCCACTTCGTGATGTCGGCGACCCGGGCAACACTCCAGCCGACCACGAACGGCCAGCCTCCGAGACCGATCACGGCGAGCCAGGCGCCGGCGGTCTCGTCGATCACGATCCAGCCGGGGTCGCCTGACGCGAACGGTCGGGCAGCCCACACGCCGGCGATCGCCACGACCGCGACCAGTGAGACCTCCAGCCAGACGTTGTCGATGGCGAGGGCGAGGGGTATCGCAAGCGCGGCGCCGAACGTTCCGGCACCGGCGTCCGATCCGCGCAACCGGTGGGGGATGAGCCCAAGGCCGAACGAGCTCGCCAGGATTCGACGCATTGGATCACGCTAGTCGCAGGCACCATGCAGTTCCGGATGCTCGGCGGACGTGGCAACATAGGGCACATGGAACCGGTCAAATACATCTGGATGGACGGCGAACTGGTCGCATGGGAGGACGCCACCGTCCACGTTCTCTCCCATGGGCTGCACTACGGCACAGGAGTGTTCGAAGGAATCCGTGCCTACGAGACCGAGGCGGGCCCCGCCGTATTTCGGCTAACCGAGCATATGGATCGCTTCGTGCGCGGGGCTGCCGCCTACCAGATTCCGCTTCCCTACGGCGTTGAGGAGCTTTCCAAGGCGGCCCGCGAGCTGATCGCAACGAATGAACTGGGCGCCTGCTACATCCGACCGATCGTGTTCCTCGGCACCGGCAGCATGGGCCTCAATCCGACCGGAGCCACCCCGCACGTCGCGATCGCAGCCTGGCGCTGGGGGGCCTATCTCGGCGATGAGGGGCTGGCGAACGGCATCCGGGTCGGTGTCTCCTCGTGGCGTCGAATCCATCAGTCGATGTTCATCCCGGATGCCAAGGGCACCGGCGGCTATATCAACAGCGTCCTGGCCCGCCTGGAAGCGAACGCGGGTGGCTTCGACGAGGCACTCCTGCTCAACATGGACGGCTACATCGCGGAGGGAAGCGGCGAGAATCTCTTCCTCATCCGGGATGGTCTCGTGCGCACGCCGCCCACCCAGGCGGGAGCCCTCGATGGCATCACCCGTCAATCGGTCATGCAACTGCTGCGCGACGACGGAGCGACGGTTGAAGAGGCGAACCTGACCCGCTCAGATGTGTACTACGCCGACGAAGCCTTCTTTACCGGGACCGCAGCTGAGGTAACGCCGATCCGGGAAGTGGATCACCGGACCATTGGCACCGGCAAGCCCGGGCCCGTGACTCTCCGGGCCCAGGAATTGTTTATGAGTGCGGTTGCCGGCCGGCTCGACGCCTACCGGCATTGGATAGATGTCATCTGATGGGACAGGAACCCAGGATCGAGATTTCGCGCCAGGATCTGCCGAAGACCGAGCCGGCGCCGGCCCGCCGCTGGACGGCGTCACGGCCCGGCGACTTGCATGGCCCGGCCGACGTGCCGTGGGGGGCCGGCTTCGGGACCCCCGGCCCCGATACCGGCTATGCCCGCAAGCTGGCGACGCAGGCGGAGTACCCGCTCAACGAGGGCGAGAATCGGCACAACGTCGAATCGCTCCTTGTTCTCATCATGGGCGCCAGGGCATCCTCGTTTGGCAAAGCGCCCAGCGCCGACGACCTCGCCTATGCGCTTCTCCTCGTTGGATTGGGTTCGGACGATCCGGTCCCGGATGCGATCCTCAGCCGCCTGGGAGCCGATCGCAAGTACTGGGCGCCGCGCGTTTCCCACGGGTCGGCGTCGGCCCGCCGTCTCGTCTCCCGGCTCTCGCCCGAGCTCCTGGCCATGTCGGTCGAGGATCTCCGCCATCGGCTGGCCCTCGGAGAGGTGCCGCTCACCCCATGACCAGCATCCCGGCCGGCGAGTCGGCCTCATGAAGATCGTTCGAACCCGCTCCAAGAGCGACGACATCACCTATGGAGGCGTCGAGCCTGAAGGCATCCGCATCTATCGGGGGAGCCCATTCGTGGCCTGGGAACCGACCGAAGTGGTTGTCGCATTTGAGGAGGCCCGGTTGCTGTCACCGACCATCCCTACGAAGGTGGTCGCCATCGGCCGGAACTACGCGGCCCACGCCGCCGAACATGATGTCGAGGTGCCCGATGAGCCGATCATGTTCATCAAGCCGTCAACGTCGGTCATCGGGCCGGCTGCCTCCATCCGCATTCCCCCGCACTCCAAGCGCGTCGAACATGAGGCAGAGCTGGCAATCGTCATCGGTCGGGTCGCCAGGCATGTGGCAGTGGAGGACGCCGCTTCCTATGTGCTCGGCTACACGGTCGGCCAGGATGTGACTGCCCGCGACTTGCAGCGCCGCGATGGCCAATGGACCCGCGGCAAGGGTTTCGACACATTCTGTCCGCTCGGTCCCGCCATCGAGACCGAGTTCGATCCCGCCGAAGGGCAGCGCATCACCTGCCGGGTTAACGACGAGGTGCGCCAGGACGGCGTGCTCACCGACATGGTGTTCGGTCCCGCCGAGTTGATCGCCTTCATTAGCGGCGTCATGACGCTCTTGCCCGGCGACGTCATCCTGACCGGAACCCCCGAGGGGGTTGGCCCGCTGAACGATGGGGACCTGCTCGAGACCGAGATCGAAGGCCTGGGCATACTCCGGAATCCGGTGAGTACATGAGGGCCCGATTCGCCCCTTCACCCACGGGATACCTCCACGTCGGCAGCGCCCGCACGGCACTCTTCAATTGGCTGGCAATTCGTCATGCCGGCGGCGAGTTCGTGCTGAGAAGCGACGACACGGATCAGGAACGCGGATCAGACGAGTACTACCACGACGTGATTGAAGGACTGAAGTGGCTCGGTCTCGACTGGGACGAAGGCATCGAGATGGGCGGTCCGCACGGCTCCTATAAGCAGAGCGATCGGCTCGTTCGCTACCAGGAGGTGGCGGGGCAACTCCTGGCAGCGGGGATGGCCTACTTCTGTTTCTGCACGCCTGCCGAACTCGATGAGCGACGCAAGCAAGCCCAGGCCGAGGGGAGACCCCCCGGCTACGACGGTCGCTGCCGAGCCCTCGATCCTGCCGAATCTGCCTCCCGGCGTGACGGCGGGGAAGCGGCGGTTGTGCGCCTGGCGGTCCCGAGGCCGGGGGTGACGGTGTTCGAGGACATCGTCAGAGGCGAGGTGCGGTTCGACCATGAGCACGTCGAGGATTTCGTGCTGCTGCGCTCGAACGGGTCACCCACCTATCACCTGGCAAGCACCGTCGATGACGCCGACTACGCGATCACCCACGTGGTGCGCGGGGAAGACCTCCTGTCCTCAACCCCGAAGCACATCCTGATCACGACCGCCATGGGCGCCGATCCGCCCGTCTATGCCCACCTTTCACTCCTGATGGGTCCCGACGGCAAGAAGCTCTCCAAGCGCCACGGAGACACCGCTCTGCACGCCTACCGGCAAGGCGGCTTCCTGCCCGAAGCCTTTGTGAACTACGTCGCCCTCCTCGGATGGAACTTCGGAGACGACGAGACGGTCTTCACCCGCGACGAGATGGTCAATCGATTCGACCTGAGCGATATCCAGAAGAATCCGGCGGTGTTCGACAACGACAAACTCGCCTGGATGAACGGCGTCTACATCCGGGAACTCGACCGCGAGGATTTCATAACCCGAACCGTCCCGCTCATCGAGGCCGACATTGACCGGCCCATGACCGCCGCCGAAACCGAGACGTACCGGACCGTGGCGCCGCTCATTCAGGAACGGATGAAGCTGCTCACCGAGGCTCCCGACCAAGTCCGGTTTCTCTTCATCGACGAGCTCGAATACGACGCCGGCTCGTGGGAGAAGGTGCTCACCAAGCCGGAGGCGGCCCCGGCGATTGCTGCCGCAGTCGAGAAACTCGGGAACCTGGGGGAGTGGGCGACCGCCGGCATCGAGTCATCGCTACGGGACATGCTCGAAGAGCTCGGCGTCAACGCCGGCAAGGGGCTCCAGCCCTTGCGGGTCGCCGTGACCGGCTCATCGGTCAGCCCTCCGCTCTTCGAATCGCTCGAAGCCCTCGGCCGGGAACGGAGCCTGGCCCGTCTCCGCGACGCCCTCGAGCGGTTATGACCGCCGACGACCAGATCACATTCCTGTACGTCGCCGACCTGGCCCGCTCCGCCGGGTTCTACGGCACCGGCCTCGGTCTCGAGCAAGTTCTCGACCAGGGTGGTTGCCTCATCTTCCGGGTCACCGCCAATTCCTTTCTCGGGGTGTGCGACGTCCGTCCGGAGAAGGTCGGAGTCTCCGGAGCGCTCGTCACTTTTGTGACCGACGAAGTCGACGCCTGGTATGAGAAGGCCGTCCAGGCGGGCGCCACCATCGTGGCCGAACCGGCCCACAACGACCGGTACGAGATCTACAATTTCTTCGCCGAAGACCCCGATGGGAATCGGTTCGAAGTGCAGCGGTTCGATAATCCGTCGTGGAAGGTTGCAGACGCCTGAGGGCTTTGTATCCTGACCGCCCACCTTTCGGGGGTGGTGTAATTGGTAACACAGCAGGTTCTGGTCCTGTCATTGAGGGTTCGAGTCCTTCCCCCCGAGCGAAGTAGCGTTGAGCTGCTTCTGAGGCCCCGTCGTCTAGAGGCCTAGGACGCTGCCCTCTCAAGGCAGTAACGCCAGTTCAAATCTGGTCGGGGCTACGAGAACCAAGAAATGACCGCCCAAGGGGCGGTCATTTCTTGGTTTGAGTGCCCGGACAGATTTGAACGGGAATCACCACAATTCGAGTGAGGCAAAGCCGCCCTCTCAAGGCAGCAGTGTTTTCTTTTGCATCGCCGACGCTCGCTGCGCTCGCTGCGATGCAGGAGCCAGTTCAAATCTGGTCGGGACGTGGTTTTCTGTCAGTCCCCCCGGGAGGCGAAGCCGAGCGGGAAGGGTCAGGGGAGGGTGGTTCCCACCAAGAGAACAGCGACGAGACCGCCGGCGGGAGAACTGCAATGAAGCGAACGAACCAATCTGCAACGCCCCCGCCAGGGAACTAGAAGGGCCCACTTGCCCCTCGGAAAGGTGCCCGCACTCTCAGCGGGAAGCGGGAAGCGGGAAGCGGGAAGCGAGAATTGCCTACGTATTCCCGTACACCGGCACGGTGGCACCGTTCATGACTGCGGCATCGTCGGACAGCATGAAGGCGACGACCCCGGCGATCTCGTCGGGAGTCGGCCAGTCGACGTAGTCGGAGTAGGGCATGGCCTCCCGGGTACCTGCTGTGTCGATCACCGACGGGAGCAATGCGTTGGCGGTGATTTCCGTCCCGCGCAGCTCGTTGGCGACCGACTTGGTGAGCGCCACCACCCCCGCCTTGGCGATGTTGAAGGCGGCCTGGCCGGCGGGGTTGTCGATGGCGGCCCGGCTGCCGACGGTAACGATGCGGCCCTTGCCAGCTTCGCGAAGGAGCGGCAGCACCGCCCGCACCGAATAGAAGGCCGATCGGAGGTTCAGGTCGAGCATGCGCTCGAAGCGCACGTCGTCGGTGTCTTCTACATCCGTCCCGCCCGCCCAGCCGCCCACCAGGGCGACAAGGGCATCGATGGTCCCGAACCGCTCGACGGTATCCGCCACGAAGGCGGTCACTGCCTCAGCATCGGATGCGTCCACCCGGCGCAGGAGAACCTGATCGGGATCCGGCTGCAGCTCGGCCTCCAGGACCTCGGCCTCGGCGGGGATCAGATAGGTAATCCCGAGTTGATAGCCCTGGGCGATGAGCTTGGGAGCCAGGGCCCGGCCCAGGCCGCCGGTTCCGCCTGTGATGAGTGCGGTCGTCATTAGGCATGATTATGGCGCAGGTGATAGCCTCTGCGGGCAAATAACTCAGGAGGCATGCGTGGCGACTATCGCGTTCGAGGATGTTGGCAAGGTCTATCCGGGGGGCACCCGGGCGATTGAAGGGGTGAACTTCGAGATCTTTGACGGCGAATTCCTTGTCGTGGTCGGCCCTTCTGGTTGTGGAAAGTCAACCCTGTTGCGGATGGTGGCGGGTCTC
>CAXMQV010000103.1:0-20357 GCA_964195905.1 uncultured Gammaproteobacteria bacterium | reverse complement strand
GGCCGGTGCTTGTGCTCGGCCCGCGCTTTGATGCGCTTTCCGAAGAGGCCGCGGCGGGCTTCGAGTCGTACTGCGTAAGCGAACCCCATCAGCGAGTGCGCCACCAGAACCTGCGCCCCACCCTCTGAGTAGGTTCGGTAGCGGCCCGTGATCCGCTTGCCTTTCAGGTGGGTGTCGACCGACACCTCAGGGTTGCCCCCTCAACTGATAGGTGGGATGAAGTCGAGCGCCACGGTGCCGCCCTTGCGTCGCACCAGGGCGGCTGCCTCGTCACTGACCTTGAGTTCGAAGTTCCAATCAACCATCCGGTTACAGGGTACGCCGTTGGGGTACGATTCCCCCGGCACTGTCGGACCGCCGACCGTGTGAGCTGAATACCCCACGCGGGAGAGACCCGGTCATCCGGGCGCCGAAGGAGCAATCCCCCGGAACCTCTCAGGCACCAGGACCGCATGGGGCAGGCGACTCTGGAAAGCAGGCCGGATGGCCTCACCGAAGGTGTAAGCCGGCTTCGGCCGGTGAATCTCTCAGGTTGGACGACAGAGGGGGAGCGGTCGAATAGACGACACGCGTCCAAGGAGAGAGAGCACATGCGCCGTTCCCTGCCGGATCTCGAACAACGAACCGACTTCGTCCGCCGACACCTCGGGCCCGGACCCGACCAGCAGCAGGCGATGCTCGACGAGCTCGGCATCGACTCTCTGGCCGATCTCATCGACAAAGCCGTACCCAAGACCATCCGATGGGATGGACCCCTCGACCTGCCGGCAGAGATGACCGAGACCGCTGCGATCGCCCGTCTCCGGGAGATCGCCGAGCGCAACACCATCGTGACTTCGATGATCGGGATGGGCTACTACGGGACCATCACGCCCCCGGTCATTCAGCGCAACGTGCTCGAGAATCCCGCCTGGTACACGGCCTACACCCCATACCAACCGGAGATCTCCCAGGGCCGTCTCGAGGCGCTCCTCAACTTCCAGACGATGGTGAGCGACCTCACCGGCATGGACCTCTCCAACGCCTCGCTGCTCGATGAGGGAACCGCCGCCGCCGAGGCGATGGCGATGTGTCACCGACTCACCAAGACGGACCTGGACACGTTCTTTGTTGATGAGGACTGTCATCCCCAGACCCTGGCGGTACTCCAGACCCGCGCCGAGCCCCTCGGGATCGAGGTGGTGGTCGGCCCGGTCGAAGAGGCGAGCGCAACCCCCGTCTTTGCCGCACTGCTGCACTACCCGGGCTCGAGTGGCGTAGTGCGTGACCTGGCTGCGACGGCCGCGGCGCTCAAGGCACAGGGCGCCCTGGTAGCCGTCACCTCCGATCTCCTCGCCCTGGTGGCCCTCACGCCCCCCGGCGAATGGGGCGCCGATGTGGTCGTCGGCTCCTCGCAGCGCTTCGGAGTTTCGCTCGGATACGGGGGACCGCACGCCGGGTTCATGGCCGTTCGGGAGCAGCTCACCCGTGCGCTGCCGGGACGCCTGGTCGGAGTAACCGTCGACGAGGACGGCCACACCGCCTATCGACTGACCCTCCAGACCCGCGAACAGCACATCCGTCGTCAGAAGGCCACCTCCAACATCTGCACCGCCCAGGTGCTGCTGGCAGTCATGGCCGGCCTCTACGCCTCCTATCACGGTCCAGACGGGCTTCGGACCATCGCGGGCCGGGTTCACCGGCTGACGAACATCCTGGCGGCCGGACTTGCCTCGGGCGACGCCGCCATCGTGAACGACAGCTACTTCGATACGATCGCCATGTCGGTACCGGGCCGGGCTGATGCCATTCTGGCGACCGCCCTCGAGGCCGGGATCAACCTGCGGCGAGTCGACGAGGACACAATCGGCATCTCCGTCGATGAGACCACGACCAGCGCCGATATCGAGACCGTCTGGGAGGCATTCGGGGTAACAGCCTCCGTGGCGGCCCTCGATGCCGAGGTCGAATCGTCAATCCCCACCCACTTGCAGCGGACGAGCGAGTTCCTGACCCACCCGGTCTTCCATCGGTATCACAGCGAAACCGAGATGCTGCGGTACCTGCGGCGCCTGGCCGACAAGGATGTCGCTCTCGACCGGTCGATGATTCCGCTCGGGTCATGCACGATGAAGCTGAACGCCACCACCGAAATGGTGCCGGTGACATGGCCGGAGTTCGCCAACATCCATCCCTTCGCACCCATTGAGCAGGCGGCCGGGTATCGGGAGCTGTTCGATGAGCTCGAATCGTGGTTGGTGGAGATCACCGGCTACGACGCCGTATCGCTCCAGCCCAATGCCGGCTCACAAGGCGAGTACGCAGGGCTGCTGGCGATCCGGGCCTATCACCGGAGCCGCGGCGAGGAGCATCGGGACATCTGTCTCATCCCCGCCTCGGCCCACGGCACCAATCCGGCCAGTGCCGCCATGGCCGGCCTGAAAGTGGTGGTGGTCGATACCGACGAGCACGGCAACGTGGATCTGGCCGATCTCACCGCCAAAGCCGATGAGCACCGGGATTCACTGGCCGCGCTGATGGTTACCTATCCCTCGACCCATGGCGTGTTTGAGGCCGAGATCACCGATGTGTGCCGCATCGTGCATGAGCACGGCGGCCAGGTCTACCTGGACGGCGCCAACCTGAACGCCATGGTTGGCGTCGCCAAGCCGGGGGAGTTCGGTGCCGACGTGTCGCACCTCAACCTGCATAAGACCTTCTGCATCCCACACGGGGGCGGAGGGCCCGGGGTGGGTCCGATCGGGGTGAAGAGCCATCTGGCTCCGTTCATCCCCAACCACCCGCTGGTGGCCGAGGCCGGACCCGAGACGGGTGCCGGCGCGATCTCGGCGGCGCCGTGGGGCTCGCCGGGAGTGCTGCCCATCTCCTGGATGTACATCGCGCTCATGAGCTCGGACGGGCTGCGGGCGGCAACCGAAGTCGCCATCCTGAACGCCAACTACGTCGCACACCGGCTGGCGCCCTCGTACCCGATCCTCTACACCGGGGCAGGCGACCTGGTCGCCCATGAGTGCATCATCGACCTGCGGCCGATCACGAAGGACTCTCATGTGACCGCCGACGACGTAGCCAAGCGGCTCATGGACTTCGGGTTCCACGCTCCGACCATGTCGTTCCCGGTGCCGGGCACCCTCATGATCGAGCCGACCGAATCGGAGTCCAAGGCCGAGCTTGACCGGTTCTGCGAGGCGATGCTGGCCATCCGGGCGGAGATCGAGGACATCGAGGCCGGCAAGCTCGTCGTCGAGGACAGTCCGCTGCGCCACGCTCCCCACACGGCGTTTCAGATCGCCAGTGAGAAATGGGACCGCCCATACACCCGGGAGCAGGGGGCCTTCCCGGTCGCATCGCTGCGTGAGTCGAAGTACTGGCCGCCGGTCGGCCGGATCGACCATCAGTACGGCGATCGCAACATCATGTGCGAATGCCCGCCGATCGAGTCCTATCAATGAACGTCCTCGTTTTCGTCCACGGACCGCTCGTGACCCTCGGCTGGCTCGGTGATGCCCTTGGTGAGGTCGGGGCCGACTACACGATGGTCGACCTCAGTCTCGGTGACCCGGTGCCGGCGGGATCCTGGGACAAGGTGGTCGTGCTTGGCGGGCACATGGGCGCCTATGAGACCGAGAAATATCCGTGGCTGGTCGCCGAGAAGGACTTCCTCAAAGAGCAGCTGGCAGCCGAGACCCCGGTTCTCGGCGTGTGTCTCGGCTCGCAGCTGATCGCCGATGTCATCGGAGGCCGCGCCTACCTCGGCAACGGGAAGGAGGTGGGTTTCATCGCACTGCAGCGCACTGAGATCGGCCGGGCCGATGCGGCGATAGCGGCCATAGACGGCACGGTCGTCACCTGGCACCAGGACACGTTCGATCTGCCGGCCGAGGCCGAGATCCTGGCCTTCACCGGCGCCTACCCGCACGCCTTTCGCTATGGATCGGCGCTTGGTGTGCAGTCCCATCCTGAACTGACGCCCGAGATGTGGGCCGGCTGGACGGCTGAGGAAGGGACCGGCGACCTGGAGGATGCCGGGCTCGAGCCTGGAGAATTCGCCGATCGGTTGGTACAAGAGTCTGAGCGGCTGAGGATTCAGGCGGTTGCGTTCTTCCGGACGTGGCTGGAGGAGTGAAACGGCTTCTGGTCGGGTTGGCACTGGTGGCTACCGCCTGCGGTACCACCGCCGGGACCGGGGACTCGACCACAAGCACAGTTGCGCCGGTCACTACCACCCGTGCTGTGCCGACCACGGCCGCGGTTGACGGCCCGAGGACGGTGTTCGTCGGAGAAGAGCGTCCCGCCCGGCTCGTCATCCCTCCGGCCTGGGAGCCGGACGGCGCCCGGTTGCCGCTCGTAGTGCTGCTGCACGGATACACGGCCACCGGTGAGCTGCAGGACGTCTACCTCGGTGTCAGCGCCACCGGCACCGACCTCGGCTATCTCACCCTCACGCCAAACGGGACCACCGACCCGAACGGCAATCAGTTCTGGAACGCCACCGACTTCCCCAACCTGGTCGACGACGCCGGATATCTCGAGGGCCTGATCGACGCAGTCATCGATGAGTACGACGCCGATCCCCACCAGGTCTTCATCGTCGGGCACTCCAATGGTGGGTTCATGGCCAACAAACTGGCGTGTGACATCCCGGATCGCATCACCGGCATTGCTGCCATTGCCGGGGGCATCTTCGGAGAGGGCACTGATTGTCTCGCTCCCATGCGAGTTCTCTTTGTCCAGGGCACCGACGACGGCACCGTCCCGTACCAGGGAGGGGTGTTCCTGGGCGGCAGGGTGCTCGGTGCCCGGGACACGGTCGACCGCTGGCGAAGCAGCGGCGAGTGCACGGACACGGCCAGCCAGGAGGGCCCGTTCGATTTCGATCTTCTCGTCCAGGGTGAGGAGACCACCATCACGATGTGGGAGGATTGCGCCCAGGGGGTGTCTGTCGAGCTGTGGTCGATGGAAGGATCCGGCCACATCCCGGGCTTTCGAACCGCCTTTCGGACGGCTCTCATGACACGCCTGCTCGAAGGGAAGGAAGGGTGACGTGATCAATTGGGGAATCCTCGGGGCCGGGAAGATCGCCGGCGCCCTCGTCGATGGCATCAGGGAGACGGGTGACGGGCGGGTGGCCGCAGTCGGCTCGCGCAGCGTCGGGCGGGCCACCGATTTCGCCGAGCGGTTCGACATCCCGAGTGCCTACGGAAGCTATGAGGACCTGCTCGCAGACGACGGTATCGACGCTGTCTACATCGCCACCCGCAACGATCTTCACCACCAGAACACCCTCGATGCCATCGCAGCCGGCAAGGCTGTGCTCTGTGAGAAACCGTTCGCTCTGAACGCGATCCAGGCGGCGGAAATGGCCGGAGCTGCTCGGGCGGCAGGTGTCTTCCTCATGGAGGCCATGTGGATGCGGTTCATCCCCGCCATCGTCGAGTTGCGAGATCTGGTGCTGCGAGGCGACCTCGGTGAGATACGGGCGGTAACCGCCGACTTCGGGTTCAAGGCCGACGCAGGCGCCGGCCATCGCCTTGTCGAGCCGTCTCTCGGCGGTGGGGCGCTCCTCGACCTCGGCGTCTATCCGATATCGCTCGCCATGCTCTTGCTCGGTGAGCCCGAGTCGGTTGCCGCCCGGGCCGCCCTGGGTGACAGCGGGGTGGATGAGCAGGTGGCCGTTGCCATGGCGTTTCCGGGGGGAGCCGTGGCATCTCTCTTCGCCTCATACGTGGTGGAGTCACCCGTCGAAGCGCACGTAGTGGGAACCGGAGCCCGGGTTCGGGTTCGTTCCCGTTTCCACAATTCCGAACAACTAGATGTGGTAGGAGTGGACGGGGCGACCCGAACGATGCATCTCCCAAAGGGCGGCAACGGCTACCGCTTCGAGGTCGCCGAGGTTCATCGAGCACTGACGGCGGGAGAAATCGAGAGCCCGATGCGGACCCTGGACGACTCGCTGGCGGTCATGGCCGTGCTCGACACCGTCCGCGCCGAAATCGGCGTCGTCTACCCGGGCGAGTAGCCGTTTGCCCTGAGCAGGCACCGGCAACATACTTCACCCATGACCGAGCGCTCAGTCCATCTCGTCGGCAGCCTCCCCGCCGCCAGCACCGGGGACGCACTGACGTGGGCAACGGGCATCCTCGGCAACACCATCGGCCCGTGCATGCCCGACGGCGAGACCGGCGAACGGAGCGACTGGGTGAATCGCCTCGTTGAGAATCTCCGGACCCATCCCGACCTGGAACTCATGCGAGACGGCGAATGGACCGGCTATACCGACACCCCCGCCTTTCGGGTGAAGAAGGGCCGGAAACTCCGGTCCATCGACCTTGACTACTTCGCCGAGTTTGAGAAGTCATGGCAGGCATACCAGGACCTGGTCCACGGCTCGGGGCGGCGATTCCAGATCGGGATCCCCGGTCATCTCGACGTGGCCGCGATTGCGTTTGGCTTCAATCTCCCCGTCGCGCTCAGGAATCTTGCACCGTTCCGGGACGCCACTATCCGGGAGATAGCGGCGATCTGGGCAAAGGCGGCCGGTCTGGCCGTGTTCCAGTTGGAGGTCCCGATCGAGCTCATCATGCTCTCGAAGCTTCCCAATCCTGCCCGGCCGGCCGCTGCCAAGCGGTTTGCCCGGGAGATCCTCCGGGTGGTGGAGGCGGCCCCCCGGGACTCCCGCTTCGGTTTGCATCTATGCCTCGGTGACCTCAACAACGAATCGATGGGAGAGCCCTCCGACGCCGGGCCGCTCGTGGTCCTGGCCAACGCTCTCATGGCCGCCTGGCCGACCGGACGGGTCCTCGAGTTCCTTCACGTTCCCCTCGCCCACGGTTCAAAGCCGCCGACGATGGACCCCGACTACTACGCCCCGCTGTCAGAGCTATGGATCCCGGACCATGTGCGGTTCATCGGAGGATTCATCCACGAAAAGAGCCTCATCAAGGATCTCGTGCTGATTCGCGACCAGATCGAATTCAACCTCGGCCGCCAGATCGACGTCGGAGCATCGTGCGGGCTCGGAAGGCGCACTCGCAAGGCGGCCCAACTCAATCTGGAGATCGCCCGAGCGGTGGCCCTGGCTGAGTAGCCGGGTTTCTCCCCCCGGAGGAGGGAGTACCGGCGGAGCCGGGGAGGAGGGCGCCCCTGATTGACCAGAGTGAGCGCTCCCTCCGGGGGAGGAAAGGCGGGTAGCGGGCAGCGGGTGGCCGGTCGCGGGCTAGTTACCGGTCCCAACCGCGTTCGGAGATCGCCTCGAGGAGTCGGGGCCCATCGAGAATGCTGACGTAGGGGAGCAGGTCCTCGACTTCGGCCAGCACGTATTCGGTCAACTGGTCGCGGACGACTGCATGGAGCTCTTCGACCGTCCAGGGCTTGGCTATGTAATGGTCGAGCCCACCTTCGTTGATGGCGCGAATCGTGTCTTCATGCCCCGCCTGGCCGGTGAGGAGCACCTTTCGCATCGAGGCGGTGGCCGGATCATGGTCGAGTTCGATGAGGAACTCGGTACCCCGCAGGCCCGGCAACAGGTGGTCGCACAGGATGAGGCCGACCTCGCCGCCTCCATCCCTGACCTCGGAAATGACCGTGCGCGCATCGTCGGCAGTGTCGCTCAGCCCGATGCGGAACGAGTCGGCGAACAATTCGAGATCGCGGGAGACGGCCGCCCGGACTTCAGGTTCGTCTTCCAATACGAGGATGGTGATTTCAGTCATAATCAATCCTTCTGATCGATAGCATCGACGCCGTCAACCGGCATGGTGACCCGGAACGACGTTCTGCCCGGTCGAGAGTCGACGTCGATGACGCCGTGGTGCCGTTCCACGATGTCGCGAGTAATTGTCAAGCCAAGCCCGAGACCGAATTCGACGCGTCCTTCTTTGGTGGTGAAATGGAGATCGAAGATTCGCGAAAGATCGTCCTGGGCAATTCCCGGGCCGGTGTCGGTGATGGTCGCTTGGACATGGGACGGATCGGGAGCGCTTGTTCCGACGGTGAGCGTCCCGCGGCCGGCCATGGCCTGGATCGCATTGGAGAGCAGGTTGGTCCACACTTGATTGAGCTCACCGGCGTATCCGATCATGGGCGGCACCGATCCGTAGGCCCGCGCCAGTTCGATTTCTCCCAGCTTGTGATTGAGCAGCATGAGGCTCTCGTCCAATCCTTCCTCGATGCTGACGTCGGTCCGCTTCTCGCGGTCGGCCCTGGCGTAGGAGCGAAGGCTCTTGACATGCGAGGCGATCCGACCGGCCGAGCTGCGGACGTTGCGAAGTGAGGTCCCGAGGCGGTGGTAGATCTCCATTTCGGAGAGGAGTGCATCTCGCTCTCCAGGGGAGAGCCCGTCAAGCAACCGCCCAGCGTCCTGCGGCGTGCGGAGCCCGAGACCCACGAGGCGCTCGGCCAGGGAATCGTCACCGAGCTCGGCTCCCAGGTCCCGCCACAGGTCCCGCTCCTGGCGGGTTGAGAGGGGCGCCTGGTTCCTGGCCCGATCGAGGCTCGCCAGCACGACTTCCGAGAGTGGATGGGCCGCCGATAGCTGCTCGACGTCCTCGGTGAGGAAATCGACACCCCGTTCGATGGCGGCCACCGGGTTGTTGAGCTCGTGGGCGACGCCGGCGACGAGCTGGCCGAGCGTTGCCATCTTCTCGGACTCGATGAGCCGGGTTTGAGCCTGTTCGAGGCGAGCGAGCGCGTTGGCGAGCTGGTCACGTTCCACGGCCAGTTCACGGGCCAGGCGATCGATATGGACCCGCTGTTCGACGGTCCGGAGGTTGCGGCGCGCCAGGGAGCGGACAAGCACGTCGACCAGATGGACCGACAGGGTGGGGCTTCGCTGCAGGGCGGTGTCGAGCTGGTCGAAGGACACCGGGATAGCCGTCAGCTCGGTGACTGCTTGGGCGGTGAAGGCGGCCGGTCGGCGCAGTGCCATGGCAGAGAGGCCGACAATCCGTCCGGCTGTGCGGGAGTGAAAGATGACGTCGTGCCCTTCGACGTGGCGGAATAGGCGGACCCGGCCGTCCATGACGATCCGAATTCCATCGACCGTCTGATCCTCCTCTAGCAGGATGGTCCCGGCGGGATAGACGACCCGTTCGGGATGGTTGAGCGCTCGATCGATCTCCTCGATCATGGCGTCCTCGACTTCGTCGTCGCTCAGATCCGTGTCGCCCAGAAATGTGCGCTTGAGCCGTTGAATGCTCTTGCGAGCAATTTCAAGCTCGGCCGCCACCGTCGGGGAACTCCGTCGTAGCAGCGCGGTCCCGGCGGCGCTGGCGGCTCGCTGCAGTGCCTCGTCGGCGTCAACGGCGAGGCCCTCGTCGACGATGATGAGCGGTACGAGCGTTCCCTCATCGATCAGCTCATCGAAGCGGGCATGGAGGGCGGTGGGATCGCGCACGACCTCGACCTGAACCGTCTCGGTGGTCAGGGTGTCTACCTGGTGGCGGAGCCGATCCCGTTCGATCGAGTCGGCGGCTGCCACGAGAATGACGCTCTGGTCGCTCACGGGCTAACCCCCATGAGATCCCAGAGCAGCGGTGCAACGAACACGAAAAGGGCAAGCCCGACGAGCCCGATGATGAGCCCGACGCGGGCCAGGTTGGCGGTGGTGACCATTCCTGTGCTGTAGGCGATGGCATTGGGTGGGGTGCTCACCGGGAGCGCCATGGCCAGGGACGCCCCGATGGCGATGAAGAACCCTGCCGAAATGGGTTCAATATCAACCGTGCCCGACACGGTGAGGGTCAAGCCGATGGGGATGAGGAGGTTGGCGGCGGCCGAATTCGAGATGACCGTGCTCATTGAGGCCGCCACGAACGCCAGTGCCAGTGCCAGCAGGCCGACTGGAATGGCGTCCCACCCAACCTGGTCGATGAGCCACCGATCGAGACCCGAGTCGTTGACGGCCAGGCCGAGAGCAACGCCGCCCGCCACCAGCCACAGTACGTGCCAGGGCATTTTCTGGAGGTCCTTCGAGTCGAGGACACCCGTCGCCAGCAAGACGACCACCGGCATGAACCCGACCACCGAGGAGCTGACGCCGTGGATGGGCTCGGAGAGCCACAACGTGATGGTGAGGGCGGCGGTCGCATAGAAGACCCAGGCCGGGGTAGACCGATCGAAAGAGCCTTCGATGTTCAGCGTGAGACGCTCTGTCGAGGCCGGGAACAGGCGGACGAGCAATTGCCAGGCGAACAGGAGCAGCACGATCATGGCGGGGGTGGCGAGCGCCATCCACCGGATGAAGCTCACCGAGATGCCGGCCTCGGCCAGCGACCCGATGGCAATGGCATTGGGCGGGGTGCCGACGGGCGTGGCGATGCCGCCGATATTGGCCGCCACCGGGATGGCGAGAACGAGCGCCACTCGCAGCCGATCTCCCGGCTCCAGCGTGGCGACGACCGGGAGCACAACGGCCAGGAAGGTGGCGGTGGTTGCCGTGTTGCTCATGAACATCGAGAAAACGGCCGTGATGACCATGAGGCCGAGCACGATCATGGCGGGGGAGTTGCCGAAGGGCCGGAGCATGACGCGGGCCAGGTTGCGGTCAAGGCGGTACCGCGAGGCCCCCTCGGCCAGGAAGAATCCTCCCAGGAACAGCATGAGCACCGGATGGGCGAGGGTGGCGAAGTAACGGGCCGAAGTGGGGGCTTCGAAACCGGCCGGGAGGTCCCACAACGCCTGGTCGCTTATGAAGAGGATCTGGAGGAAGATGATGAGGGCGGCGGTGGCATAGAGCGGGATGGCCTCGGTCACCCAGAAGACGATCGCCATCAGGAAGACGCCGAGCATCCGATGGCCCGGCTCGGACAACCCCTCCAGATCGAGGAACCAGGGGATGACGAGCGCTATCAACCCGACCACGAGCCCGATGCTTCGGGTCATACGGCGCGCGTCGTTCCCTGTGGTCCGGGCTGCGGTGCGGGTGGTGATGGTCGGTCCTCGTGCGTTCTCGGGGGAGCGTACTGCGGCGAGGTGTGGCAACGGTCGACCCTCGTAACTGCTCAAACACGGCTCCAGCTACACTCGCACCCACGCCGATGGGAGGATCTGCGATGACCACCGAGACCCGAGCCAAGACCGCGCCCGCCACGCTGCGCACCGAGTCAGTCCGCCGCCGCCTCGATGACCGGATCCCGCTCCGCTTGATGCTGGCAGTCGCCGCCCTGTGGGCAGTCTCGCTGTACGTCGTGTTCAGTCTGGCTCCGGCTCCGACCGCCGGGACCCCGACCTTGAGCGCCGAACTGGTAGGAATCGGCTTCGAATTGTCGCTGCTCGCCACCATCGTTGGTCTGGGAGCCCTGCGTCGCTGGGGTCTGCTGACGTCGGCGGCCGGGGGCGTCGTGTTTCTGGTCGGGGCGGGCCTGTGCTCACTCGGCGGGCACACCGGCGGCTGGTTGGTGGCGCAGTACGTAACGGGCGCCGCCATCTTCGGGGTTAGCCGGGCAGCCTTCCGGCGCTTCTGAGAGGCCTGCTGCTAGCCGAGATCGTCGAGCGCACTGAGGACCGCGTCGACCTCATCCGGGGTGTTGTAGTGGACGAATCCAATTCGGACCAGGCCCGTCTGACCAAGGCTCCTCATCACCTCGACGGCGTAATAGGTCCCGTGCGAGACATAGATACCCCGCCCGGCCAACTCGGTCGCAACCTCCTCGTCGCTCAGCCCGTCGACGGCGATTGAGAACGTCGAAGTGCGATCGCCTTCGGTGAGGCCGAACATCTGGACGTGCGTCAGCTCTGAGAGTCCGGCCATGAACCGATCGGCCAGCATCTGCTCATGGGCCCCGATGGCCTCATAGGCGGTCGTCAGTTGCTCCCGGCGACTGTCGCCCACCCCATGGGAGGCGAGATAGTCGACGGCGGCGGTCACGCCGGCCAGGCTCTCGAAATTCTGGGTGCCGGTTTCCCAGCGGTCCGGACCTTCTTCTGGAGCTGGTCGCACTTTGTAGGCGGGCAGTGAACCCAGGTGCTCGGCTCTGCCGTAGAGGGCACCGATGTGCGGGCCGTAGAACTTGTAGGCCGACGCTGCGAGGAAGTCGGCATCCCAGACCTTGACGTCGATCGACCGATGGGGCGCGCAGTGGACGGCATCGACGTAGAGGAGGGCTGAGCTCTTGGCCCTGACCTGCCGGGCGACCGCCGGGATGTCGACGACGGTCCCGATAGCGTTGGATGCGGCCGTCACGGCGACGAGCCGCGTGCGGGGGCCGAGGACGTCGGCAAGGGCATTTGGGTCGAGGCGGTAATTGGCGAATTCGACCCAGCGGACGGTCACCTGGCGGTCGGCGGCGGCTCGCATCCATGGGGAGACGTTGGCGTCGTGGTCGAGTCGGGTGAGTACGATCTCGTCGCCCGCCTCCCAGGTCGTTGCCAACGCCCGGCTCAGAGCGAAGGTGTGGCTGGTCATGTTCTGACCGAAGACGATCTCGTCCGGGGAGGCGTTGAACAAATCGGCCATGGCAGCCCGGGCCCCGGAGACGATCGCATCGCTCAGGCGGGAGGAGGCCGACGGTTCTCCATGGTTACTGATCCCGGCGCGGAGAGCGGCGGCGGTTGCCTCGATGACGGCGGTCGGAACCTGCGTGCCCGCCGGACCATCCAGCCAGACCACGGGCTTTCCGTCCTGGGTTCGTGCGAGAGCAGGGAAGTGGCTGCGAATCTGGTCGGTATCCATGGTCTGCGAGGCTAGCCGCGCCACAATACGGGCATGGATTCGCTGGCGGGGGCACTATTGGTGGCTGCACCCCATTTGCTCGACCCGAACTTCTTCCGCTCCGTCGTCCTCATTCTCGAGCACAACGAAGAGGGGGCCGTTGGAGTGATCCTCAATCAGCCGAGCACGAGCGGTCTCGGGGACGAATTGCCCGATTGGGAGCCGCTCATGGCCGAACCCGGGGTGGTGTTCGTAGGAGGCCCGGTCCAACCCGGGAGCGCCGTCGGCCTGGCTGCCGGTGTCGACGGATCATCCCTGCCGGGAGTAGGGATTGTCGACCTGTCGGTGCCGCCCGGCGAGCTGACGGCGCCGGTTCGTATCTACGCCGGATACGCCGGATGGGGGCCCGGCCAGTTGGAAACCGAGCTGATCGAGGGAGGCTGGTTGGTGGTCGAGGCTGAGGCCGGTGATGTCTTCGCGACCGAGCCCGGCGCCGTCTGGAGCAATGTGCTCAAGCGGCAACCGGGCCCGATGGCGATGCTGGCTACGTTCCCAATCGACCCGGGCCTCAACTAGGGGCGGCCCGGGTGCGGAGTCGCACCGGCTCGGATGCCTCTGGTGCGAGGCGGGCGGCCCAGGCGACGAGGGTGCCTGCGAGGACGGCCCTCATCGGGTGACGGGCGGCCTTTTTGCGCCGCAGGCCCCGGCTGCTGAGCTGCCGACGGTGTTCTCCGTCGAGATTCTTGATTCCCTGTGGTTCGATAAGCATTGGATACTCCTAGGTGTTGGTGTGTTCGTTCAGGTAGGTCTCGAGCAGTGGTCCGGCCTGGGGAATGGCATCGGTACGCAAGCTGTAGACGTGTTCTTCGCCGATGGTCACCCGCACGAGCCCGGCGGTCCGGAGCAGGCGGACGTGGTGGTGGACGGTGGATTTCGACAGATCGAGGCGTTCCACCAGGCTGCCGAGCGTGGTCTCACCCTGCGCCAGAATGGTGAGGATGCGGAGCCGCTTCTCGTCGCCGACTGCCTTGTAGAAGTCGACCAGCCAGGATGGGGGGGCATCCTCATCGCCGCTGAGGAACTCTTCGGAGACCGGATAGCCGAACATGCGATCGGCGCCGTGGTCGGTGATCACCACGAACGGACGGATGACAACAGACGGGATGAGGATCACCGCGTCGACGCCATCGTTGTTGGCGAAGGTGATTCCGTTGGTGGCTCGCTCCACCAGTTCGTCGGGCGTTAGTGACACGGCGAGGGCCCGCTTGGCACGGGCGTCCCGGTCGAGCAGCTTGGAGACGGCCGGGTCGAACCCCTTCTCGGCATAGCGTTCGAGCAGGTCGATCACTTTCCGCTTTGCCTCCTCGGCGGGCAGCACCAGGAGGTTGGCCCACCCGGGACCACATTCGCATTCGTCGGCCGCTTCGCAGATGGCTGCATAGGCCTCGGCGTCACCGTCGGCGGCGGCCTGAATGACTTCCGGAGCGATCTTCCGTTCCTTGGTGAACCATGCGTTGGCGAGCAGATGGCTTCGGAAGGCCTCTGCCTCGAGGGAGCGGAGGTGATCGAAGAATGCCTCGACCGTCTTCGGGGCCGGTGTGTCGTATACGAGACCGAGGAGGACCAGCCAGATCTCGCCGCCGGTCTTGAAGGACTCGAGGTCGGCGACGAACTCGGCGGGCATACGCCCCCAAACCTCGTCGAGCCACTCCTGGCCGCCGGCGTACTGGGACGAGTCATCGGGGTTGTCGAGAGCGAACAGCTCAAACAGGAGCTCATAGGCGGGGGAGGGATCGACTTCGATACGGATCGCCCGCGGCGCTGATTCGGTGAAGTCGCGTACTCTCGGGTCGGTGACTGTCATCGTGGATCATCCTTTCGGGGTCGTACGGGGGTGGGTGTGAGAGAGTTCATGGTGTTCGATATATTTCGAATGGTATCACAGTATCGGTCAACCGTCTACACCTTTCGGATATTCCCGATTGTTCTCGGAGTCTTCGCACTGGCTCTGCTGGGCTGCGGAGCCACGGGTACTGATCTCGCCGACACCGAGGCGGCTGGTGGCCACGAATGCCCAGCTGGACGCCATCAGCAGCGATGTGGAGGCGTTCGTGACCGATCTCACATCGCTTGCAGCCGAGTTCGGCGGTGAGGTGGTGAGCCGGGATTCCACCGGAGCCGCCGTAAGTGTCGAACTCCGAATTCCGGTCGATCGGTGGGCCCGGGCCTTCGCGGAACTGCGGACCTGGCCCGAAGCAGCCGACGGCGAGCGGGTTTGGGGCCAGGACATAGCGGCTCAGGTCAACGAGATCGTCCAGGCGTTGGAAGACGCCACCGGTTCCGAGGCCGAGTTTCTTGGGGAGAAGCTGGCGTTTCGGATCGACCGGATCGAGCGGGCGGTGATCGTCGTCCGGATCCGTCCGCCCGACTAGCGTCGTGGCATGGATCTCAGCAGGACCGCACTCATCGTTGTCGACGTCCAGGCCGGGTTCGACGAGCCCGGTTGGGGGCCGCGCAACAACCCCGCCTGCGAGGAGAACATTGCCGCCCTCATCACAGCCTGGCGGACGGCCGGACGACCGATCGTGTTCGTGCTACATGACTCGGTGACAGAGGGATCTCCGCTCCTGCCCGGTGCTCCAGGCAACGCTCTCAAACCCGTGGTGCAGGGCGAGCCCGACTTGCTCGTCACCAAGAACGTGAACTCAGCGTTCTTCGGAGAGCCTGATCTGCACGGGTGGCTGCATGACCAGGGCATGACCGGCGTCGCCATCACCGGCATCCAGACCAACATGTGCTGCGAAACCACCGCCCGTATGGCGGGCAACCTCGGATACGACACGCTTTTCGTCCTCGACGCAACCCACACGTTCGACCTGCCGGCCCACGGCGGTGGCACGATCAGTGCCGACGAGCTGGCCCGGGTCACCGCCAGCAATCTTCAGGACGAGTTCGCCGACGTAGTAATGACCGCCGATTTGCTCGGGCCCTAGGTTTGCGGTTGCCCTGGCCAATCACTGAAACGGAGCAATGATCATGGGACGGCGACTCGACAACGCCATCAACCTGTACCGGGAGGCGATCGGGGATGGGAACTACGTCGAAGCCATCACCAGGTATGCGGGGGCCCGCTACACCCAGCACTCCACTCCGGTCAAGGACGGCACGGAAGGGTTCATCGAGTTCTTCGCCGATTTCGTCGAGCGCAACCCGATACGCGATATCGAGATCGTCCGGGCATTCGAGGACGGTCCGAACGTGTTCCTGCACGTTGTGCAGAACCTCAACAACGGCCAGTACCGGTACGTGACGGCCGACATCTTCGACACCGATGCCGACGCCCGGCTCATCGAACACTGGGACATCATTGACGAGCTTCGACCTGCGACCGCCGGAGGCCGTAGCCAGGTCGACGGGCCGACCGAGATCTCAGATCTCAACGAGACCGAGGTCAACAAGCAGCTCGTCAGGCGGTTCGTCGATGAGGTCCTCGTCGCCGGCGATTACGACCGTCTGCTCGAGTTCATGGCTCCCGACTGCACTCAACACAACCCCAACCTGGCCGACGGAATCGAAGCACTGCAGGCCTTCGCCGCCGGGTCCGCCATGCGATACATCGAGCTGCACAAGGTGGTCGGCTCCGGAAACTTCGTAGCGACCCTCGCCGAAAGTGAGTTCGACGGTAAGCGGCACGCCGTCATCGACCTGTTCCGCATTGAACGCGGCATGATCGTCGAACACTGGGACGTCATCGAGGAGATCACCCCCGAAGAAACCTGGGTCAACTCCGGCAAGTTCTGACCTGATCGGGTCCTAATCGTCCTCGTCCTCGGTCCAGCTGGCCGGGGCAACCGATTCGAGGATGGCCGCCGCCAGGCTTCCCCACCGTGGAACGAGTTGCTCGCGCGCTTGCTGGGCCGCCGCCTCGCGGACCGCGATGCGCGTGATCAGCCCGGCCAGGAGGCCCGGGGCTCCACCGGCAACGTTCCATTCGTGCGGCCGGACGATCATGTGGTGGATGAGCGCCGCCAGGAAGTCGTTGAACTGGGCGGCGGTATTCACGGTTTCGGCGTGGAGGATCGGCTCCCAGAAGACGAGATTGGATGGCACCTCGATCTGTTGTCCGTTGTCGAGGCGAACCATGTAGACGGCCGGGTTCACGTCCGGGAGCGCGACCAGGTCCTGGTGTGCTTCATAGCTGATGTCGATGACCTGGCCAACGACGTCCGGGAAGTATTGCTCGGGAGCGTCGGCGTCGATGCTCACGAGGTCGCCCTCATTGAGCTGGAGTGCCATCGCCCGCCACCGGAGATCCTCCAGAGAGAGGTCGAGTGCCGCCAGCAACCCGGTCTCGGCCAGCCGCGGGTCGATCCCCGAGGTGATGTGCACCTGTACGCCCAACTCCGGCTCATAGGCGGGCTCGGTGAGCGTGAATAGGAGCCCGTCCCCGGTTTCGAAGGCGGCCTCGTAGCGGGTACCCATCTCCTCCTCGACCGCCGCGAAATCCAGCCCGGGCCGCTCGGATAGCTGGTGATGGTTGCGTCCGATGATGGCGAGCAAGGTCTCGATGCCTTCGGGGAACTCAGCGAGGGGCGTGATCAATGTCGCAACGCCGCCGCAAAGATCCCGGGAAGATGCCGCCACCCGGGGTTGGCCGCGAATCGCGTGAGGCGCTCGCCTGCTTTGTCGGCCCTCCGGTGGGTCACGAACCAGGGCGGCTTTGGCGAGAGGTGGAACTGGCCGTGCCGCAGTGCCCGCGGGAATGGGTGGAAGGGTGCGTGTACGACCGTCTTCTCCGGCCAGTCGAACATGTAGCCGTTGTGGACGACTCCGATGCCGCTGCCAATGTCATCGTGGGTATGGCCCGGGAAAGCGCCCCAGGTGGCGGTCGGTAGGAGATAGCCGGCCCCGGTCCATCCGTTCACAGCCACAGTTCCGTAGTTGAGGTCGGCGATCGCCTGGTCCAGAACAGGACCGATCTTCTCCTGAGTCTTCGGGTGGATGATGAACTGCGCTCCGAGGGTCCCGGCCAGTTTCTCGTTGGCGAAGGCGACCGCCGCCGACACGAACTCGGCCGGATCGCGGGCATCGAGCTTGGTAGTGGCGTATACGCCGCCAAAGAACTCGGTGGTGAAGGCGTACTCATCCTTGCCGGCTGCGTCGACGTCGGTGATGAGCGTGCGGGGAATTGGGCCGGAGTCGAGGAGTTCGGCGTGCGGATGCTTGGCGACCGCGGCTTGCTGGCGCTCGTCGGCGCCCGGGTAGTAGGCCTCTCGCGCCGGGATGCTACGGACGACACGGCGTAGCTCATCGACCAGCCGATCACTGCCGCTCCAATCGGCAGGAAGCACGAGCACCTGGGATGCGATGCAGTTGAAACCGGCGTTGTGGAACTTCTGGGTGGCCAGGTGTTCGGCTTGATAGGCGAGGTCGGCATCGGTCCACGGGCCGGGGACGATGAAGGTCGGGCCGACACCACCCAGCTCGCTGCTGAAGGGTTTCGTGATGAGCGGCTCGTTGCGGGCACGGCGGTCGACACCCGCCTGTCCTGTGCCGAACACGATCTTGTTGTAGGTGTCGGCGCTGCCGGTGATATGGAGGGCGTCGACGAGATCGTGGTTCGTCAAATAGGCCCCGACGTCGCCTCCGCCGTACACGAACCTGAGGTAGCCCTCATTGATGAGATCGGCGCAGATCTCCTCGAATACCGGTCCGAGGTAGTCGTTGATCGGGTTCATTTTGACGACGACAACCTGGCCTTCGATGAACATCTTGGTGAGCACGTCGAGGATGGGGATCGAGGAGATGTTGCCGGCTCCCAGAATGAGGCCGACGCTGCCCGGAGGGTCCTCCTTCTTATAGAACGACGCAACGTGATCGCGCAGATTGGCGGGGGTCACGCCCTCCTGCATCCACACCTCGGCCCGGTATCCGTTCAAGAGGAGGCGGTCGTAGATGTCGCCCGGAAAGACCTCGACCACCACCTGCCCGCCTGCCCTGGTGCGAATGCGGGTGTCTGCCAGCACGTCGGTTCCGTCCTTGACCGCCTGGAGGCTCTTGGTGAGCGCGTTGATGAGCATGAGCACCGCGTAGGGCCCCGAGATCCATTCCTCACCCGCCAGGGGTGAACCGTCGGGAATGCGCTTGCCGGCCAGGGAGACCCCGACCCACTGTTCCGCCCGCGCAGAGATGGCCCGCCGCATCGTCGCGAGATGGGTGAGCTTGCGCGCAACGCTCAGACCGGCCCACTCGTCTTTCTTGGAGCTCAGTTCGTCGAGTGCCCTGTCGATGTTGACTTCCACGATCAGTTGACGGGGATGGCCTGGAGGGCCCGCTCGAGGGCGTCGTGGGCCTCGTCGGCGATGTCCTGCACGGCGGGGGATAGGTCAGCCATCATCAGCGGCTCGATGGCCGACACCACGGTTCCGTCATCGTCCTCGTAGACGACTACGTTGCAGGGGAGCAGGAGCCCGATGGACTCGTCTGCCTCGAGGGCCCGGTTGGCGAGCGGGGGATTGCAGGCTCCGAGGATCTTGTAGGGCCGCCGCTCGATCCCGAGCTTGGCCTGGAGAGTGGCCGCGACGTCGATTTCGGTGAGGATGCCAAATCCCTGCTCGGCGAGGGCTTCCCGGATCCGAGCCTCGGCCTCGTCGAGTGTCAGACTGGTGTGAACGGACATGCCGTAGTGCTTGGTGGTCATGTTCGAAGTGTAAAGGGCGCAGCCCGCCCGTGCCGGTGAGGCAGGTATCGTAGGTCCCGCCTTAGGAGGTATTGAATTGCGTTGGCGCAAAGTTGAGGGGCCGACCCATGTAGAAGATCGTAGGCGCAGGGGTGCTGCCGCCGGCGGAGCCGCAGTTGGAGTTCTCGGGATACTGGGACTGCTGGCGGCGGCGGCTTCGACATCAACGACGTCCTTGGACAGTTGGGAACCCAGCAGGCGCCGGCCGGCCAAGACCTTTCGAATGCTCCCGACCCCGACGCCGAACTGGTGGAGTTCATGACGTTCCTCGACGTCGACATCCAGGAGACGTGGACCCAGGTGTTCGCGTCGGCAAATCGCACGTACAACCCGGCGACGTTTGTGCTATTCACCGGCCGGACGGAGTCGGCCTGCGGGGGAGCCACCTCGGCGGTGGGCCCGCATTACTGCAGCCTCGACCGCAACGTCTACCTGGATCTCGAGGTCTTCTCGACCCTCCAGCAACGCTTCGGGGCGGCCGGCGACTTTGCCCAGGCGTACGTGGTGTCCCACGAGTACGCCCACCATGTTCAGAATGAGCTGGGTGTGATGGGCCAGGTTCAGAATCTTCAATCGACGGCGAGCACCGAGGATCGCAACGCCCTGTCGGTTCGTCAGGAGCTCCAGGCCGACTGTCTGGCCGGCGTGTGGGCCCACAGTGCTGCCGCCGACCTCGAGCCCGGTGATATTGAAGAGGCGTTGACGGCGGCGGCCGCGGTTGGTGATGATCGGATCCAGCAGACCACGCAAGGGTACGTGAACCCGCACACGTTTACGCACGGCACGTCCGAGCAGCGGGTGAAGTGGTTCAACCGGGGCTTCGAGTCGGGCGACCCAAATCAGTGTGACACGTTCAGCGGAGGGATCTAGCGGCTCGGTAGTCGTGAAGCCGCGGGTCGATTGGGCGCCCCCTCCGCCCCTGCGGGCCACCTCCCCCTCCGGGGGAGGAAAACCGGCGACCCAAATCAG
>CAXMQV010000102.1:0-2209 GCA_964195905.1 uncultured Gammaproteobacteria bacterium | reverse complement strand
CTCAGTCGTCATGGCCGGCGGCGCGGTGATGGCGACCCACGCCGGAGACGCCGGGACGGTCGGACCCTTGAGTGCAGACAACGGCTACCCGATCTGGTACCGGGACGCCCACGGAACCGAGGTTGAGTTGTGTCTCGAATTTACCAATGCCCTCTGTGGGTTCATTGGCAACGAGATCCCAGACCCGGGCAGCCCGATCTCGTTCCCCGGCAACTTCCCGGGCGAGGCCTTCTGGTGGTCTGGAGAATCCAGCATCGACAACGGAGCCCAATCTGCCCTGCTCGTCATGGCGGTCGAGGCGGCCTTCGCCTCGGGCGAAACTGCATTGGCCGGAGATCAGGTCAGCTTCGGCCGGGTGCGGATCCGTCTCGACGGCCTTGTCCCGGATGCCACATATACGGTCACGCACCCCTACGGGACCACGATCGTGACGGCCGAGCCTGACGGGTCGGTCTTCGTGACCCAGGACATCGGGTCGCTCACGACCCCGGCCGACTTCTCGCTCGCCCTCGACAGCCCGGTGCTCGATGGTCTCCTCGAGTGGGACGCCACCCTGCCGGCCCCGCCGGTCGGCTATCTCGGTGACCCGGGGATGCCGCACACCGTCATCGGCAGCCCCACCGGCAACAACCTATTCAGCGTGGTGGGCCCTGGCTTGCCGGCAGGCAGCTTCGTGTCCAGCGACTTCTTTGTCATGGGTAAACGGGCGGTCACGTCGGGCGTCGAGGCGCTTCGAGCCGTCTATGTCAACCCACCCAACCCGGGTGCGTCCGACTACCTCGAGGTATTCGCCAAGTCCCGGCCCAACCAGACGATCCATGTCTCCGGGGTCGGGATCAACACGGTCGCGATGCGCGGCGACGGCGACATGTACCACGCCAAGATTCTCGTTCCCGGTACCGCACCGGCCGAGATCACTGCGACCAACGACACCGACGGAACCAGCTGGACGGCGCCGGTGGCCGACCTTGTCACCATCACCAGCGCCGAATACGACGTCGATCTGGACGTCTTGATGGTCCAGGCGTCGAGCAGCGACGGATCCGGCTTGGCCGTGCTCACGGCGAAGCCGGGCGGTGTCCTCACGGCAGGGTCGCTCACGGCGCCGCTGCTGGCTGCCCCTCTCGACGTCACTGTGACGTCGTCGGGTGGCGGGTCAGACACCGAGCCAGTGCGGCTGATCGGGGGCGACTTCCCGACCCTGGCAGTGACGGCGGTGGCCAGTGCAAGTCCGGCGACGGCGATTCCCGGTCAGGTCGTCACGCTCGACGGCGCTGGATCCACCGGCGACATCACCACCTACCTGTGGGAGCAGCTCAGCGGGACGCCGGTCACCTTCACGGATCCCGCGGCGGCGACCACGACTTTCACGGCACCCGCCGTAACCGAGAGTCTGCTGTTCCAGCTGACCGTGACCGGCGCTGCTGGATCGGATTCCGCCTCGGTTACGGTAGAGATAGTGGCCGGCCAACCGGTGGTGGCGAACGCAGGGACGGATCAGAGCGCCATTGTGGGCACCACCGTGACCCTCGACGGGAGCGGCTCGACGGGCGCCTCGACCTACGAGTGGGCGCAGCTCAGTGGGGAGTCGGTCACCATCGCGGATCCCGCCGCGGCGACCACAACCTTCACGATGCCGGTGTCGGCGGTCCCGCTCGAGTTCCAGCTGACAGCGGGGAACGGAACAGTCGACGGCATTGACACGGTCGTCATCACCCAGGTTGAGGACAACATCTCGGTCGCCCGGGCGGAGCTGCGTACCCGTAACGGACAGCTCCGCGTCGATGGATCCGTGACGGTGTTCACGGTGCCGAACGTGGTGAGCATCTACGTAGGAGACGGCGCCCCAGGGAGGAGCGGCGCCCTGATCGGAACGGCCACGGTCGATCCGATCGACGGCACCTTCTCGTTCCGGCTAGGTAACGGTGTCACCTTGCCGAACAACACGCTGGACCTCGTGACCAGCCGCGGAGGGTTCCTCGACGAGCAGAGCGTAACCACTCGCAACTGAGGCAGACTGTCGGGGGTTGGGCGGAGTAACCGCCCAACCCCCGACGCCTAGTTGGCGCTGTCGGGACGGAGACGGGTCGTTTGGTCACCGGGAGGATCGGCCATGCAAGCGCCAGCCCGGGCCCCTATTGGTCGATCAGCCCGTGCGCGGCCGCCCACATGGCCGCCTGGGTGCGCCCGCTTACCCCGAGCACGCTGA
>CAXMQV010000101.1:0-10794 GCA_964195905.1 uncultured Gammaproteobacteria bacterium | reverse complement strand
ATCTGTGAGGAGCGAGGACACCGAGTCCTCGTTCCTCCGCGTGGGACCGCAGTACCGTTGGCGGTGCGCAAGTCAAGGGAAGCGAATCATGGCTCAGGAACGGATTTCGGCGGCATTCTTCGATCTCGACAGAACTCTCATAAGCGGCTCGTCCCTGTACACCTTCGGTCGTGCCGCCTGGAAGAACGACATGGTCACGACCGGCCAACTACTCAGCGACCTGAAGAATGCGGTTGCCTTCCGGTTCTCGGGCAGCACCGACGACTCGGCCGCCGGCGTACGTGATCGGGTCCTGGACGCCATCCGGGGAGCGACAGTTGAGGACCTCAGTTCTCTCGGCGACCAGGTCATTCCCAGGCTCGTCGAAGACGTGCGCCGCGAAGCCCAGGGGTTTCTCGAGCTGCACCGCGAGGCCGGGCGCGATACCTACATGGTGACCGCCTCGCCGATCGAGATCGTGCAGCCGCTGGCAGATGAGCTTGAGATGTCGGGCGCCATCGCCACGGTGGCCGAGATTGTCGACGGCCGGTACACCGGCGAGCTCTCGGAGCCATTCTGCTACGGACCGGGAAAGGCTCAGGCAATTGCGAAGCTGGCTGCCGAACGCGGATATGACCTGGCCTTGAGCTACAGCTACAGCGATTCGGTGAGCGATTTGCCGATGCTCGAACTGGTCGGACACCCCGTTGCGGTCAATCCCGACCGTGAGTTGGAACGCATCGCGCGGGCTCGCGGATGGCCGATTGTCGAGTTCAGCCGCACCGCCAAACGGGTTATCGGGACAACGACTGCAGCCGTCGGAGCGGCCGGCCTTGCCGTCGGCACGTACTTCCTCGGACGACACCAGGGACGGATGGCCTAGGCGGCCATCCAGCTGGTAGCTGGCTAGGGCGCCAATGCGCCCAAGCCTGCCGTAAGCACCACTGCCAGCCCGAGGACCACTTGCTGGGCGCCGAGGATGGCGACGGCAGGCACCGGTCGGCGCACCAGGGCCGCGTGTATGAGCGCCAGAGCCCCGATCGCGATCAGCCCGGCCGCCGAGATCGCATCGAGCAGCCAGCCCAATCCCACCGCGGCTAGCGCCAGCAGCTGGAATCCGTCGCTGTGCCACAGGTGATGCGGTTGGGATTTCGAGCGCCGGAGTTGTACTCGCACGAATGCCACCGCGGCTACCGCCCGGGCGGCGGCCACACACCAGAGTCCGGCCGCCAACCGGTCGGCGCTTCCTCCGGCCAGGACGACGACGGCTGCCACCGACGCCACGCCGATCGACCCGGCGAGCTCGGGGATGAGCCAGCGGCTCCGGCTCCGGACGTCATACCACAGCTCAATGGCGACCAGCGGGGCCGCCAGCAGAAGTGGCCAAACGAACGATCGGTCGGCTAGCGCAATCGCAAGAGCCCCGAGCATTGCCAGGGCCATCAGCTCGAAGGCGGCAACCCGCCGCGCGGTCCGCGTGCGGTCGAGCGTCCGCCGACGGTGGCGGTCGACGAGGGCGATCTTCAGCGACGTGCGAGTGAGAAACGCCAGGAGCGTGGCAACGCCGATGGCGCCGCCCGCCCAACTCGGATTGACGAGCAGGCCCAGCAGCACTGGTTCGAGCGTGAGGCTCCAGCCGCCGTGTTCGTTCGGAATGGCGACCGACCGGATGCTGGAGGTTTCCGGGGAAGTCACGGGCCGATCTTACGGCGAGTGACGGCACACCAGATACGCCGTCAGGACGAACGCCGTTGCGTCTCAACCGAGGTAGTAGCAGCCCTCCTGGTCCGGGGTGGGGGGCGCGGTCTTCTCGTCAACCCTGCGCCGTTCCGGCGGACGAACCAGCGGGCCGCGCTTGGCCTTCCGATGGGCAGCTGCCAGCGGGTCATCAGGTTTGTCGGTCGGGTCTACCCGCCCGTGCTCCAGTTCCGATGTGGTGTGTTCCATAACTCTTAGGCGACAGCATGGTGCACGGCGCTCGTACGGCGTAGGGCCTGAAGTCAGGTTCACGCAGGGCGGCTATCGAATGCCGTTTCCTCGAGCCACCCGGGTGAGACCGACGAAGATGAGCAGCACGCCGAGGAACATGAGCCCGCTGCCGATGAGGGCGCCGGACACTCCACTCGATGCCTCGAGCGCCGACGGGCTGCCGGTGCAGAACAGGAAGCGCCCACCGAAGTTGACGTTCTCGCAACTCGACGCGTCATAGCCAAGAAAGATCAAGAACCCGCCCGCACCCATCGACAGAAACCCCGCCAGCATCGTTTCTCCCTTCCCTGCGCTCAGAATACGCCGATTCGGCGCCCCTGATGGTGAGATGCTCAACTATCAGACCCCGGTTCCCGGTAACGCCGCGTTGCGTCCGGCAGCGCTGGGTTGTCCACTGTTCCCCACCGGTTCCGAGGTGACGCGAGAGAAGCGTCTACGCTCCAGTCGACGCGACAGGAGATGATGCGGTGACAGCAGTGCTCGGCTTCGGTGGATACGTCCCGGACCGAATCATGACAAATGATGATTGGGCCGCCCTCGTCGACACGACCGATGAGTGGATCACAACCCGGACCGGCATCAAAGAACGCCGGTTCGCGGCCGACGATCAGTCGACCCTTGACCTCGCCGAGCAGGCTGCCCTGCGGGCAATGACCGATGCCGGACTCACCGCAGGCGACATTGACGAGATCGTCCTGGCCACCGATACACCTGAGGTGTACACACCGGACACTGCCTCACTCCTGCAGGATCGGCTCGGGTGCCGAAACGTCCCTACCTATGACCTGGGCGGGAGCGGATGTGCCGGTTGGATCCAGGCCATCGACGTTGCCCGTGCCCGCATCGCCTTCGAACCGAAGAACATCCTGGTAGTCGGCGTTGAGCTCATTTCCCGACTGATCTCCTGGGAAGACCGGGCCACGTGTGTGCTGTTCGGCGACGGGGCAGGAGCCGTCGTGATGGGACCCGGGAAGGGAAAGGCGGAACTGCTTGACGTCATCTCGGGGACCGATGGAAGCAAGGCCGACATCCTCACGCTCCAAACCGGGGGAACCCGCCATCCCTTCACCGTTGAGTCGGCCGCGGCGGGCGATCACCAGCGCCTCGAGATGAAGGGGACCGAGGTATTCCGCGAGGCGGTTCGACGCATGAGCAGCGTCACGCTCGAACTGCTGGAGCGGATCGACCGGCCGCTCTCCGAGGTGGCGCTCCTGATTCCCCATCAGGCCAACAAGCGCATCATCGACGCGATTGGCCACAAGCTGGGCATCGACGAAGACCGGGTGTTCGTCAATATCGATCGCTATGGCAATACCGGCTCGGCCACCGTTCCCCTCGGCTTATGGGAGGCATATGAGCAGGGCCGAATCCAGCCGGGCGATCTCGTGATGCTCACCGCCTTCGGCGCCGGTTTCCACTGGGCCTCGGCGGCGATGCAGTTCTGAGCTGCCGCAGGCAGATCACTCGGCGAGTGCTTTCCCGGCGAGGGCGGCGGCCGTCCGGCCTGAGCCCATGGCCGTGCTCATGCCGCCACCGGCGATCCAGGCACCCGCCAGGAACAGGTTGGCGATTGGTGTCCGTGGGGACCGGCGGTTGGCGAACATGTTCTCGACCGTCTGCTCGCGACCGTAGATCGACCCGTTCGGCTGGCGCCCGTACCGCACGTTCGTGAGGGGAGTGGCTATCTCCTGGATGACGATCCGATCGGTGAGCCCAGGGATGAGCTCCCCGGCGCGACGGACCAACGCCGCACCGGCCGCCTCTTTGATTGCCACATAGGCAGGGTTCTTCGAGTACTCGGCCAGGTCACCGCTCGTTCCCCACACGTCGGCGTAGTCCCACGGTGCCAGTGTCATCAAGACGAGGACGCTGTGACCTTCGGGTGCGCAACCCGGGTCCGATCGCGTGTAGTTGGTTATCACCATTCCGGCCCGGTCGAAATCGCCGTCGACGACCGCCTGGTAGCCGACCTCGAGGTCGTAGCCGTCATCGACGAAGTACTCGTGGTGCGGCCAGCCTTCGGCGGCCAGGTCGCCTTCGACGCCCAGATAGACGACCAGGTTGGAGAGGGCCGGCGCATCGGAGGCCATCTTCTCGACATACCCCTCGTCGAAGTGGTCGGCTCCGGCGAAATCGATCGTATCGAGGGGACTGGCAGTGGAGATGAACACATCGGCCTCATAGCGCTCGCCCCGATGGGTTGTGACCGCCATCACCCGGCCGGCGTCGACCTCCAGTTCGGTGACGGTTCTCCGGTAGAGCACAGAGCCCCCGTGCTCGACGATGACGTCCTCGAGGGCCCGGCTGAGAGCCATGCTCCCGCCGATTGGGTAGTAGCCGCCGCTGAGGTGATAGCTGGCCAGTGCCGAAGCAAACAGCCCCGCACTCATCCGGCTGGGAGGGAGCCCGAAGTATCCCCAGAGAGCCGACAAGGCGGCCTTGAGCTCCTGGTCCTCGACGTGCCCGGCCAGGAAATCTGCCCAATTCTGGGTGAAGGCCGTGCTCATGTCCGGGTAACGCTCCATCATCTCAATCGGGGTGGGACGCCATCCGGCAACCCGATCCCGGGCGAAACCGCTCACATCGCGGCCGACCCGTCTGATGGCGTCCAGGAAGCCGGTGATGCCCTCGGATTCGCCGGGGAACAACTCGATTAGCTCCCGGCGGTACTCGTTCATGTCTGCGTGGGCGGTGACCTCGAAGTCCGGCAGACGGAGGTGATAGAGGGGGTCGAGGCGCTGCAGCGTGATCCGATCGAGGATCCCGAGATCCTGCAGCATCCCGTATAACCATCCACCCGGACCGGCGCCGTCGAGAGCGTGGAGTGCCACTTCGAACCTGAAGCCGCGGCGGGTGAACTCGTGAGCGAATCCTCCCGGGACCGCATGGTGCTCGAGCACGAGGGGGCGTCGCCCCTCTTTGGCGAGGTGGGCGGCGGCACTCAGTCCGGCCAGCCCGGCCCCGATGACAATTACGTCCCGACGTTCCATCAATCCACCTGTTGCTCGAATGAGCCGAGGCTACCGGGCCCCGCCGATCGATCCGTTCGAAGGGTCCGCCACCCTTTGATTCGATCAGCCAACTTCTCGACCGGCAGCATGGACACGAAAGCAATGCCCGAGATGGGGTAGGGAAAGAGGATGGCCATGAGGGCGAGGACCCCGAGGTGGAACCCCCAGGCGGCCGTGACCCAGGTGGTCTTCCAGCGTCCACCCAGCAGGACCACCGGCGCTCCCAGCTCAACGAGCACGCTGGCGATTGCCATCGGAGGGAACAGCCAACCGAACTGGACCAGCCAGGCGCCGAAGGGGGAGTGGACGTCACCGAGGACGATCTTGCGGAGATTGTCGTGGGCGACCTGGTTGCGGAGAACGTCGCCGGTGAGCCAATCGAATCCACCGTTGCGGAGCTTGGCGAGCCCGGCGATGACGTAGGCAATCACCACCACCAGGGTCATGATCCGCAATGCCCACCCGTAGTCGTGGCGGGCAGTCTCGTCCACCGGCCCGCTCCGGCCGACCGCATAGGCGGCGTCGGCGGGGCTGAACGCCAGGATGATGACATGTAGGACGAGCAGGTTCTCGGTGTGGAGGAGCTGCCCCCACGAGTTGCCGTGGGTCGTGAGAACCAGCAGGAGCACAGCGAAAACCGGGGCCACCAATCGGAAGCGCCATCCGAGCAGAAACACCACCGCCCCTGCGAGAGCCACGACCGACAGAAGACCAACCGTGGTCGGCGACAGCGGTTCACCGAGGCCTCCCAGGACACCGGCCGGATCGAATCTGCGCACCGGAAGGCGAGCGACGTCGAGCCAGTGAAACGACCGGATGGCGATGAACACGGTGGCATAGATGCCGACGAGGATGCGCACCGTCGCCAGGCGACGGGCCGGAGCCTCCTCAGACAGCCACGATCGGCACACGTCTTTCACGACTCGCACCGGGCGTGGATTGTCCGTTCGAGCGGGTCCTCGTCACCGTCGAAATACCCAATGACGTCGTAGGTCTCAGTCAAGATCTCGACGGCTACTACCGCCGTCGGTACGTTGGTGAGGATCTCCTCGCACAGCGCGGCGGTGGTCTCGTCTCGGATTGCCTGAACGATTGTCCCGGCTGCCTGGATGACCTCGCCGGTGCCACCCACCACCCGCGGCGACAGCCGGAGCCGGGCGCCGGCGGCGTCGAAACCGGCCGCCGAGCTCACCGTCGTCTCCCGGGGGCGGGCCAGGCTGAACATCGGATAGGTCGAGAGAGGGAAGCTGTCGTCGGCCGGGGAACGGACCACCGGAGCAGCCGCCAGCACCACGATTACGGCTCCCAGGGCGCATCTGACCGATCTCTGCATTGGTCAAGCGTAGATTGGCGGTCCATGAATGGACATGTCACCGCCAATCTTGTTAACCGCCGGGTGCGGATGGCGGCGATCGGCTGGGTCGCCGTCCTCGTCGTCCTGCGGCTATTCGTGGTGCAGCCGGAGAGATGTGAGGACGTCACGGCAGCGGAGGTCAGGGCCGCGGCCACCGCGACAGTTGACTGGCTGATCGTGAATCAGGACCCGGACGGTCGTTGGCTCTATCGCTACGACGCCACCGCCAACCGGGATCTGGGTGGGTACAACAACAGCCGCCACTCGGGGGTGACCTTCTCGCTCTATTCGGCCGCCCGGGCCGGGATACCCGATGCCCTCGAATCGGCCGACCGGGGGACCGGGTGGCTGCTCGAGCGGCTCGTCGCCGCCGGTGGGGGATTGGCGATGGCGGATTCGGGTGCGGCGACGGTCCCGATCGGCGGGTCGGCGCTCGCTGCGATAGCCCTTGGAGAGCGACGCTTGCTCACAGGCGACGACGGGTTCGACGACGTGCTCCGCTCCCTCGGGCGCTTCCTCCAGTCCCAGATCGAGCCGAATGGGGCAGTGGCTGAAAGGTGGGATGCGGTCGCTGATGCACCCGTCGCCGGCGTGTACTCGCCGTTTTTCACCGGAGAGGCCTACTTCGCGTTGTCCCGCCTGGAACGCCTCTTTCCCGGGGAAGGCTGGGGTGCATCAGCCGACGCGATCGGCCGCTACCTGTCCACCGAGCGGGACGAGGTCGAGAACTGGTTTCCGGCTGTGAGCGACCACTGGGCGGCCTATGGATTGGCCGAGACCACCGAGTGGCGGCCCCTGACCGACGTCGAGCTTGCCTACGTCGAGACCCTCGGAGGGATCTTCGGTCCGCAGATCCGCTACGCCTCGCAGCGCACCGAGTCCTGGTTCACCCATCGCACCAGGGGCCGCCAGACGCTCGGGGCCGGCCTGGGAACGCTCGGAGAAGGCACAACCAGCCTGTGGCAGGTCGCCCGGGCAGATCCCGGCGCGGAAGGTTTGCTCGAGGCCGCCGCCGAGCGCTCCCGCTGCGTGGCCGGGCTACTCGTCGAGCGTCAGATCGACGGCACCGAGGCAGGGAGCTTCGACAACCAGTCACGGGTGAGGGGGGCCTGGTTCCAGTTCGGGGTCACCCAAATGGATGACCAACAGCATCCACTGTCGGCGTTGCTACGCGCGCTGCCGATTCTGGAGGGCGCCACATGAGTGTGTTGCCGGCAATCGTCCTGCTGATTGCTGCGGTCAATCCACCCCGCCGCGTCACCGAGCTCGGGAGCGATCGGCGGGCGGTTGCGTCTGGTGCCGCTCTCACGTTTGCCGTCCTGGCGGTGCTTGGTGGGCTCGGCGACTGGCTGCTCGACATCTTCGATATCACCGCCCCGACCTTCCGGGTGGCGGTCGGGTTGGTGTTGGTGGTCCGGGGTGTCGTCGACCTGTTCCGCCCCCCCGGACCGGCGCTGGGGGCGGGGTCGGGTGGGGCGGTGGCACCGGTGTTCTTTCCCGTCCTGTTCCGACCGGAGGTGGGCCTCGTGGCCATCTCGGTCGCGGTCGATGCCGGCTTCGGTCCGATGGCAATGGGCGCCGCCGCCGGTCTGGCGCTCGTGGTGGGCGCCGTGGCACGGGCCCGCCGCGCCCGATATCAACGGGCGCTCGGGATCGTGTTCTCGACGGCTCTCATCGTCCTGGGGGTCGATCGCCTCATAGACGGTGTCTTTGCCCTCTAGATCTCGCCGTCTGCCTCCTCGATGGCCGAATCGACCGTCTCGGCATCGATCTCGGCTTCGGCCCGGTCGAACGCCGGCTCCTCGATGGTCGGCGTTTCTACTACGGCGGGCTCAACCATTGGCGGGGAGATGGGATCGGCGAAGACCTCTGGATCGTCGTCGAGGATGAACCACAGCACGAGGTACAGGACGAGGCCGAAGCCGCCAACGAGGATGGATACCGCCCAGACGGCTCTGACGAGGGCCGGGTCGATGTCGAAGTACTTGGCGACTCCGCTGGCGACGCCGCCGACCTTCTTGTCGATGGGATCTCTGTAGAGCCGCTTGGCTCTCCGATCATTGGTCATGGTCACTCCTTGAATTCGTTGACCCAATGATGGCGGAGCCGACGGCCTGTGTCATCCCCCGCCGGGGGGATTCGGATGTCCCACCAGGGTGGGAACCGGTTAGAAACCCTTGTCGGCCTTGCTGAAGGCGGCTGAGGTGGTATCCCCGACCTGGGAGATGACGGCCATAGCCACTACGGCCAGCAGCAGCAGCAGGAGGGCATACTCGACGAGGCTGGCACCCTTCTCCGAGCCCCACCAGGTCTGAAATCGGGTCCACTGTCGCGTCATCGGCTGCCCTCCCTCGGTAACCCCCAAATCATGCTGGCCCCAATCCGGGTTCGCCATAGGTCGTCCGTCTCAGTTAGCCGAACCGGTCGAGTGCGCACCGGTGCGCAAATCCAGATACGATCACGCCGCACCGCAGCAGTGGGAGGACCGTGCGACGAATCAAGCCAGGACCGGGCGTGCCGGCCGCGGGCCTCATGTACCGGCTGGCGGCGTGGGCGGCCATCTCGGTCATGCGTATCCAGCGATGGCGGTTTCAGGTGGAAGGCCTCGAACACGTGCCCGAACGCGGTGGGGCGGTCATCGCCGCCAACCACACGTCGTTTTGGGATTTCTTCGCCGTTCTCCAGTTTCCGTATCTGCAACTCGGACGGCCCTCTCGCATCCTGGCCAAGGAGTCGCTGTTTCGGGTACCTCTATTCGGCCGTGTCATGGTTGCGACCGGCTGCATCCCCGTCGACCGTGGGAACGGCGGTGATGCACTGACGCACGCAGTTACGAATCTCCACTCGGGAGAGCTCGTGCTGGTGCTTCCAGAGGAGACCGTCTCCCGGTCATTTGAGCTCTTGCCGTTCAAGAGTGGCCCGGTTCGGATGGCCCAGGAGTCCGCCGTCCCCGTCATCCCGGCGATCTCCTGGGGATCGCATCGGTTCTTCACTACCGGCAGGCGCCCTCGCTGGTCGTGGCGGCTGCCTGTGACGGTCCGATTCGGGGAACCATTCTTCGTGGGCCCGGATGACGACATCGAGGTCGTCACCAAAGAGCTGCGAACGAGGATGCACGCCATGCTCGAGGAGGTTGTGATCGCCTACCCGGCCGGAGCCCCATCCGGCGCCTGGTGGGTGCCGCACCGGCTGGGCGGAGGAGCCCCGGTGCACGGAGACATCGAGCGAGAGCACAAGGCGACCCGCGCCCGCTGGAGGCGCTCACGGGACTAGGCCGGGGGCGTTCTCTTCCCCCTCCGGGGGAGAAGACTGGTGTTTCTATTTCTTGGGGAGCGTATCGGCGAAGGTGACGCCCTCGTCAATCCAGGCGTTGAACATCTCCTCGGAGGTGAACCCCTCCGGGGCGACCGCAATCCAACCTCGCATGGGCCGGGCGGACATGTCGAAGGTGCGGGCACCGGGCCGGGCGACAGCATCCTCGTGGGCATCCTTGCCAACTCGCACCATGAGCTGGTCGCCGGAGACGCCGACCGCCATGTTCCCGTTGATCATGAAGGCGATGCCACCGAACATCTCCCGTTCGGTCAGGCCGGAATGCGAGCCAATCCGGATGCGAATCTCGTCGGCGATCTCACCGTCGTATGCCATGGCACAAAGCTAGCGGCGAACCCCTCAATCGGCCGCCAGCCGGAAGGGTCAGGTTTCGTCGAAGCGCCGCTCGACCCCGGCGAGGATCTCCGTTTCCCGGGCCATCGCCCGGTCGCGCAGCTCTGCGGCGCGGCGAACGTACTCGGACGCCGCCGCCTGGTCGGTGAGGCTTCCCGCATTGGTCTTCACGTTCAGATAGCCGCCCAACACTGCCGATCGGGCACAGAGCGCTCCAACGCCGGCGTCGGACGCCGACGCCGGAAGGCCGATCTCGGCCATGGCTCCGATCACCTCCATCGAGGCCAGGCTCACCTCCATCATGCGAAGCGGCACGTCGATCGCCCGCTTCGTGGCCGCCTCGATCGCCTCCGCCCGGGCGGCTGCTTCGATGTCTGTGCCCTTCGGCAAGCCGAATGCCGCCATGATCGCGTTGAACGCGTCGGTGTCGGCATCGACGAGGGCAAGCAGCTCATCGTGAGCGGTCTTGCCCCGCTCGGCCCAGCTCGAGAACTCCTCCCACCGATCGTCCCAGCCGCGTTTGTGGGCGGACAGGTTGGCGACCATCGTTCCGAGCGCAGCACCGAGCGCTCCGACCTGGGCGGCCACCGATCCGCCTCCCGGCGCAATCGATTCGGATGCGGTTTCCTCGACGAAGCGCCGCACCGACAGGTCGACAAGGTTCACTACACCCTCGTCGATGGCGTACTCAATGATCCTGGCTGGCGGGTCAAAGGGGCTCAGCTCATCGAGTCCCAACGACTTGACGGCGATTTTGATCAGCTCGGCGTCGGAGACTCCGGTAGAGCGGTGTTG